>JBNJEK010000036.1:0-21952 GCA_051745855.1 Armatimonadota bacterium | reverse complement strand
GGGCCGGCCCCGAAGGGGTTGAGCCCCCGCGAGCGTCGTTTGCTCGCAGGGGCTCAATCGCCTGACCGGCCCGTCGTTATTGTGGCCGTGCGCTTAACTTCTGGCCCAAAATGACCGCACCCTCAAATACTCACTCGCTCCTCCGCCTCGGCGAGCATCTCGTTCACGTTGACGGGGCGGCCGGTCTCGTCGCACTTGATCGCCGCGAAGACCATCCCCACCGACTTCATGTTGTCCTCAAGCGCGGTCTGCGAGGGCACGCCGGTGCCCAGGTACTCCAGGAACTCCAGCACGATCGCCTCGCCCTGCTCCGGCACGTCCACCGGCTGCTGGACGACCTCCTCCTCGCCATCCACGCGGAGTATCTTGACGATGTTGTCCGAGCCTACCACCACCGCGCCTTCTTCACACTCAGCGCGATAGTACTCCTGGTGCCACTTGTTCTCGTAGCCCTCGGTGGTGCAGGAGCCCTCGTAGTTGGCATACGCGTCGTCGGTCAGCTTCATGACGTAGAGGCCGTTCGAGTTGCCCTCGAAGTCCGCCCACGCGGGGATCCAGCCGTAGCCGAAGATCTCCTCGCAGTCGCGGCCCGACACGTTGCGAATCATGTCGAAGTGGTGGACCGAGCCCTCGATCAGCAGCGCATGGTCCATCTCGTGGCGGAAGCGCTTGCCCCACGACTTCGGCGGATTGTAGT
The DNA here is from genome assembly GCA_051745855.1 of Armatimonadota bacterium. Classification (GTDB taxonomy): domain Bacteria; phylum Armatimonadota; class Zipacnadia; order Zipacnadales; family UBA5352; genus UBA5352. The sequence continues at coordinate 21,255 of JBNJEK010000036.1, read as the reverse complement.
CCGCGGCGAAGCGCGCCATCACGTAGCTCAGGCGCCCGATCCCACCATCCTGCACGGCCTTGCGGAAGGCCAGCATGAAGGGCGAGTAGCGGTAGTTCTGCACGATCTGGCAGGCCACTCCGGCCTCATCGACCATCTTCTTGATGCGCACGGACGCCTCCAGCGTGTCCGCGACCGGCTTCTCCATCAGGATGTCCAACTCGCGCTCGCAGGCCGCGCGCACGTTCGCCTCGTGGATCCATGGCGGCGTGGAGATCAGCGCGAAGTCCGCCTCGACGGCGTCGAGTGCCTCCCCCGCGTCCGTGAAGAGCGCCGATTCGGACAAACCGTGCGTCTCCGCGCCCTGGTCGAGTGGCTCCTGCTGCACGTCAACGAGGCCCACGACCTCGACCTGATCGGTCATGTCCGCAAGCACCCGGTTGGTCCAGTATCCCCCGCGCCCTCCGCAGCCGACAACGATGCAGCGCCTCACGTCGATCACTCCTCGCAGATCTCGTGACGGTGATCGGGGCGTCGAACACCCCGTGTCTTTCTACCGAGGTATTCCCCGCGCGAGGGCGATGGTCCTTGTGACGACTGGCGGAGGCGACCGATCACGACGCGCCCAACCTTCGGGGACATCGGTGTTGCGGCGGGCGGCGCTTCTTGTGTATACTGCTCATCGGCGCCGGTCAGCGACGTGGCTACGGGCGGTGTTGACTCGCGTCGGAGCGTTTGCTATGATACTTATCCTGTTGGAGGGATTAACTGCATGCTTAAGGTCGAGTACGCAAAACTCAGAGAGTTGGACACCGAGCCTCTTCTCGAGTTCGAGGAGCAGATTGTCGAAAAGATGAAGCGCGAACTCGAAGCGAAGAAGCGCGGCGACGACAAGAAGAAAAAGGGCAAGAAGGGCCGCCGATAGTCCGGCCGTGCGCGGCGTCGGAATCGCTCACATATTTGGGTGGCGGGGTAGCTCAGAGGTCAGAGCGCGCGGTTCATACCCGCGTCGTCGGGGGTTCAAATCCCTCCCCCGCTACCATCCAACATTGACACGTCCGGCAGCCTTCAGGCCCCCGGACATATGATGGTGCCAGCGACGGGCGCAGCCCGTCGCTTCGCCATATCTGCCGGCGCCCGGGAGGATGGACGTCCCGGTCCGTGAAGCCTGCCGATACGCGGGCAGGATTCGCAGCGGTCCGCGGCCAATAGTGCCGGGGACCGGTTGTCATGCCGGAGGGCCCACGATTCCCTCGGAGGCCCCGAGACAATACCCGGCGCCGTGGCGTACACAGGTCGGGGCTGCAAATACTCGCTCGAACGGAGAGAGCAGAATGCCTTTCGAAGACGACGACATCCGATGGCTGCTTGAGCTGCTCGAGGAGCACGGCTTGCAGGAGATCGAGGTGCAGGAGGGTGACCTGCGGGTGCGCGTGTCGGCGGTCGGTCCGGTCGCCGTGCAGCCGCAGGTGGCAGCGCAGGCTCCCGCCGCCGGGGCGGCCGCACAACCGCAGGCTGCGCCGGAGCCGCAGGCCGCGCCCGAGGCGGCGCCCGCGCCGTCAGGTGTGCCGGTCATCGCGCCGATGGCCGGGATCTTCTACCTCCGGCCCTCGCCCGATGCCGACCTGTTCCACGATGTGGGCGACCGGGTAGAGGCCGGTGACGTGGTCGGCCTGATCGAGGTCATGAAGCTTTTCAACGAGATCACCGCTCCAGTCACCGGGGTCATCACGCAGTTTGAGTGCGAGAACCAGGAGCGCGTCGAGGCGGACCAACCCCTGCTCTACATCAGCCCCGCCTCACAGAAAGAGTAGGCGATCCAGATGCCCCGTGATGAGGTCCGTGTCGGTATCCTCGGCTTTGGCGTGGTCGGCGGCGGCGCGTTCGAGGTGCTTCAGCGCAATGCCGAGGCGATTGCCCGGCGCGTCGGAGCGCCGGTGCGCGTCGCGCGCGTGGCGGACGTTGACTGGGAGCGCGAGCGCGATGTCGATATCCCGCAGGAATTGCGCACCACCGATGCCGCGGAGGTCTACGCCGCGGATGACATCGACATCGTGGTCGAGACCATCGGCGGCATCGAACCGGCGGCCGACTTCGTGCTGGCCGCGATTGCCAACGGCAAGAGCGTCGTCACCTCCAACAAGGAGATGATGGCCAAGCGCGGCGCGGACATCCTCGACGCGGCCGCCGAGGCGGGCGTTGATGTGCAGTTCGAGGGCGCGGTCGGCGGCACGATCCCGATCATTCGCACACTCAAGGAGAGCCTCGAGGCCAATCGAATCCTGGAAGTCACCGGGATACTCAACGGGACCACCAACTACATACTCACGCGGATGACCACCGAGGGCCTCGGCTACGAGGAGGTCCTCGCGGACGCGCAGCGTCTCGGCTACGCCGAGGCCGACCCGACCAACGACGTCGAGGGCATCGACGCGAAGTACAAGATCGCGATCCTTTCGGCGATCGCCTTCGGACACAGGATCAACTACGACAATATATACTCCGAGGGCATCACGAAGATCGCGGCCGATGACATTGACTACGCGACCGAGATGGGCTACGCGATCAAGCTGCTGGCGACCGCCCGGCGGGCGGGCGAGCAACTTGATGTGCGCGTGCATCCCGCGCTGGTACCCCAGGAGCATCCGCTGGCGCAGGTCAACGGTGTCTTCAACGCAGTCTGGGTGGTCGGCGACGCGTGCGACCAGGTGATGCTCTACGGGCGCGGCGCGGGCGGTCTGCCGACGGGCAGCGCGGTGGCCGGCGACATCCTCGACTGCGCGCGCAACATACTCTCAGGCAGCCGCAGCCGCGTCCCATGCACCTGCGAGGGCGAGGCCGCGATCATGGCGATGGAAGACGTCGCCACGCGCAACTACGTACGCATGCGCGTGAAGGATCAACCCGGCGTGATGGGCTCAATTGCCACGATCTTCGGCAAAGAAAGCGTCTCCATCGAATCGATGGTCCAGCGGGGCGGCACCATCAACGGCCTCGCGGAGATCGTCTGGATCATGCATGAGGGACCCGAGCGCGACCTGCACTCGGCGCTCAACGCCATCACTGAACTCGGTATCGTGGACGAAGTCTGCAGCGTTCTTCGGGTGATCGGCTGATGGAGACCTCCCGGCGCGCGACCGCATGGCCCGGCGTGATCGAGCACTACGCACAGTGGCTGCCGGTCAGCGACGCCACGCCGCGCATCACGCTGCTTGAGGGCAACACGCCGCTGATCCGCAGCGAGGTGCTGGCCGGGAGGCTGGGCGGGGGCGTCGAGCTTTACTTTAAATACGAGGGCCTCAACCCCACCTGCTCGTTCAAGGACCGCGGGATGACCATGGCGCTCTCGAAGGCCGCGGAGGAGGGCGCGAAGGTCACGATCTGCGCCTCCACGGGCAACACCTCCGCCGCCGCAGCGGCGTACTCGACGCGCGCGGGCATTCAGTCGGTGGTGCTTCTGCCCGACGGCTATGTGGCGCTGGGCAAGCTGGCACAGGCGCTGGCCTACGGCGCGCGTACGATCGCCATCGACGGCGACTTCGACGACTGTCTCGAACTGGTGAAGGCGATCTCCGACGAGTATCCCGTCGCGCTGGTGAACTCCCTGAACCCATTCCGCCTGCAGGGGCAGAAGACGGCGGCTTTCGAGATCTGCGACTGGCTCGGCGCGCCGCCCGACTACCACGCCCTGCCGGTCGGCAACGCGGGCAACATCACATCGTACTGGATGGGTTACTCGGAGTACCACGAAGCGGGCGTCACCGACAGCCGCCCGGCGATGCTCGGGTTCCAGGCGGCGGGCGCGTGCCCGATCGTCACCGGCGAGGTCTGTGAGAGGCCCGAGACGGTCGCGACGGCGATCCGCATCGGCAATCCGGCGCGCTGGCAGGAGGCGTCGGCGGCGCTGGGCGAAAGTGGCGGGCAGATCCACGCGGTGACCGACGACGAGATCCTCGAGGCCTACCGCGAGCTTTCGGGCGAGGAGGGTATCTTCTGCGAACCAGCTTCCGCTGCATCGTGGGCAGGGCTCAAGAAGCTTGGCGCCGAAGGATTCTTTGACGGGAAGGCGTGTACGATCGCGGCAACGCTCACGGGCCACGGCCTCAAGGACCCGGACATGGCCGTGAAGATGGCGCAGGAGCCCGAGAAGGCGCCGAACGAGCTTGACGCGGTCGTGGAGATGCTTGGCCTGCGTTGAGGCAGGGAAAAGTGAGAAGTGAAGAGTGAAAAGGGACGGCAACGGCATAACGTCCCTTGGACGGACGGGGAGGACATGGGGATGGCACGGCGAGAGAGCAGACCGAACGTAGTGGCGATCATCATCGGCATCGTCATCGGAGCGATCGGCGGGACGCTGATCGGCTTCATCACACAGTGGTGGTGGCTGGCGATCGGATTCGCAGTCGCGTTCGTGGCCGTCTGGATGATCGCGCAACGACTGTGGTTCACCCGCCACGAAGATGAGATCGAAGATCCTTACGACGGACGGTAGGTGCGGCGCGGGCGGGAAGTATGCCCCTGTCATTTCTGCCGTTGCGGATGTGGCCCCGGCACCTCGCCGGGATAACGACGTGCGGGCGAGGGCGACCGAGCGCCGGACGTATGTGCGAGAGGAACCCGGGGGAGAACGAAAGCGAAGACAGCAATCAAGGGAGGCCGGGCAGCATGGCAAGCGGACCCACGAAGGTGATCATGAGCACCGACCTACCGGGAGCGATATCCCGCAGGCAGGGCAAGGTGCGCGACATATACGAGTACGAGGACGGGATGCTGCTGGTCGCCACGGACCGCATCTCGGCGTTCGACGTGGTTATGCCCACGGGAATTCCGGACAAGGGCAAGGTGCTCACGCAGGTTTCCGAGTTCTGGTTCGACAAGACGAAGCACATCGTTCCCAATCACCTGATCTCCACCGATGTTGCGGACTTCCCCGAGACCGTGCAGCCGCACGCGGAGATGCTCGAGGGGCGGTCGATGTGGTGCAAGAAGGCCGAGCCGATGCCGGTGGAGTGCGTGGTGCGCGGCTACCTGGCCGGCAGCGCCTGGCGGGCCTATCAGAGGGGCGAGACGTACTGCGGATATGACTTCCCCGATGGGTTGCGCGAGGCGGAGAAGCTCGAGGAGCCACTTTTTACGCCCTCCACGAAGGCCGAAGAGGGCCACGACATGCCGATCACGATGGAGCAGTGTGTGGAACTGTGCTGCCACAAGGACGCGATGGCGATGGAGGGCAACTCCATCGAGCTTTACAAGTACGCGTGGGAGCATGCGAGCAAGAGCGGTCTGCTGCTGGCGGATACGAAATTCGAGTTCGGACTGGTGGACGGGGAACTGACGCTGATCGACGAGTTGCTGACGCCGGATTCCTCGCGCTACTGGGAGGCAAGTGAGTGGCAGCCCGGGCACCAGCCGGAGGGCTTCGACAAGCAGTACCTGAGGGACTGGCTCGACAGCCTCGACGACTGGGACAAAACACCGCCGGGCCCGGAGCTTCCCGGTCATGTTGTGAGCAAGACACGGGAGCTTTATCTTGAGCTGATGGAGCGGCTGACCGGCGAAACGCCGTAGAGCTTCAGCGGCGGCTCGTGTCATTGGAGGGGTCGCGGGAGGGCTTCCGCGTAGCGGAAGAACGACCGAATGGGCCGACGTCGTCGAGGATAGAAGACATCCGCTCCTCGTGCGGCCCCTCCATGTGGCAAACGGCCCGTCTGCAACTGGCGCCAACTCACGCGCCATGGGGTGCATAATGTGACCGACGAGCGCGACCCGCTACATGCGCGCGTGTTGGATGCCGTCGAGCGCTACGCGCTGCTCGACGGCGTTGGAAGCGTACTGGTGGGTGTGTCAGGCGGGCAGGACTCGGTGGCGCTGCTGCACAGCCTGACGGCGCTGTGGCCGAAGCTTCGGCTGGCCGGTGTCCACGTTCATCACGGGATGCGCGGCGCGCGCGCCGACCAGGACGTCGCATGCGTCTCCGGCCTGTGTGAGACGCTGGGAGTGGAATGCTTGATCTCACACAGAGACGTGCCTGCCGAGGGCGCGGAAAGTGGCTTGAACCCCGAACAAGCGGGGCGCCTGGCGCGTTATGAAGAATACGAGCGAGTGGCGCACGAGCGGGGCTTTGACGCGATTGCGACGGGGCACACCGGCACCGACCGGGTTGAGACGCTTCTGATGAACCTCTTCCGCGGTGCGGGGCTGCGGGGCCTCAGTTCGATCCCGCCGAAACGCGAGCGGATCATCCGCCCGCTGATCCTCGCCACTCGCGAAGAGACCGCGGAGTACTGCCGACGCCACGAGTTGCCGATCTGCACTGACGCGAGCAACCTTGACCCGGACTATGCTCGGCGGAACCTCATCCGGCTGACGCTGATGCCGGTGATCGAAGAGCGGTTCCCGGGGGCCGAGCAGGCGATGATGCGGGCCTGCGAGGCCGTCGAGGAGGAACTGGAGTGGACGGAGCCGCTGTTGCGCGTGGCGCTTGAGGGCGCGACGCTGGCGCGGAGCGAGGACAGGCTCAGGCTCGAAACGCGGATGCTCGCGCGTGAGAAAGGCGGGGCGCTGCACCGTCTGCTCCGGATGGCCCTGGCGGACGTTCGCGGCGACCTTGAGGGGCTGTCGCGCGAGCATGTCGAGAGGATCGCGAAGCTGGCCCGGAGCGACGCCACCGGATCGGTGGTGGAACTCCCGGGGCAGTTGCGTGTGCGTAAGGGATACGACGCGCTTGTCATCGAGGCTGATGAGGACGGCGAGCAGTTGCCGCCCGAGGCGGCGGCGCTGGCGGTACCGGGCGAGGCGACGCTTCCTCGCCGCGGAGTGACGGTCACGGCCGCGCCGGCCGAGGCGCCGGAATGCTTCGCTGCCGATGACCCGATGACGGCGTACATCGATGCGGAGGTCGCGGGGAGTGCGCTTGTTCTGCGCAGTCATGAGCCCGGCGAGCGCTTCGTTCCACTGGGGATGACGGGAAGCCGCAAGTTGCAGGATTTTTTCGTAGATGAGAAGGTTCCGCGGCAGATGCGCGATCGGATTCCGGTCGTCGCGGACGCAGACGGCCGTGTTTTGTGGGTCATCGGACACCGGCTGGCGGAGCCGGCGCGCACGGAGGTCGGCGGTGACGCCGTCCGTCTGAGCGCGCGGTTCGAGCCGCGGAACAAGGAGGACGCTTGATGCGACGCAATACGATCGTAACTATCCTGGTCGTGATGGCCGTGGCCTACGTGTTTTACATGATACCGCGCCTGGCCACGGAGCAGACCAGGGTGAAGGAATACGAGTATTACACGGACTTTTACGATGCGTTCACCGCAGGCCACCTGGAGACCCTTGAGGTCATCACCGGGCAGACTGCGGAGGGCGAGTTCAAGGAGGACGCACCCGAGGAGTTTGAACGCTACACTGTCAAGGTCCCGCCCGATGAGGAATTACTCGCCCGGCTTCAGACCGCGAAGGAGGAGCACGGTCTTGATGTGAAGATCGCGGCGAAGGACCTCGGATTGCTCGAGCGCATCCTGACGAGCGCGGGCGTGTACATCCTCCCGCTGGCGCTGCTTGTGATCTTCTGGTTGTTCATGATGCGACAGATGAACTCCTCACGCGGCCAGGCAATGAACTTCGGCCGCAGCCAGGCGCGGATGGTCGGCGACCAGTGGGACAGGGTGACCTTCGACGATGTCGCCGGGATGCATGAGGTCAAGGAGGAGCTTGAGGAGGTCGTTGCGTTCCTCAAGGAGCCCGAGCGCTTCCGCAAGCTCGGCGCGAAGATCCCGCGGGGTGTGCTGCTTGTCGGTCCTCCGGGTTGTGGCAAGACGCTGCTTGCCCGCGCGGTTGCCGGTGAAGCCGGGGTCGCGTTCTTTTACATGTCCGGCTCGGACTTCGTGGAGATGTTCGTGGGGGTGGGCGCGTCACGAGTACGCGATCTCTTCGAGCAGGCGAAGGCGCATCTGCCGGCGATCGTCTTCATCGACGAGCTTGACGCGGTCGGCCGCCTGCGTGGCGCCGGCCTCGGCGGCGGGCATGATGAGCGCGAGCAGACACTCAACGCGCTGCTGGTGGAGATGGATGGCTTCGACCCGGCGGATGACGTGATCCTGCTGGCCGCGACGAACCGCCCGGATATCCTCGACCCGGCGCTCCTCAGGCCGGGGCGCTTCGACCGGCAGATTGTCGTGCCGACGCCCGACGTAAAGGAGCGCGCGGAGATACTCAGGATTTACGTCAAAGATAAGCGAATCGGCGATGACGTGGATATCGAGTTGCTCGCGCGACGCTCCGTGGGCTTCTCCGGGGCTGACATTGAGAACATGGTCAACGAGGCCGCACTGCTCGCGGGCCGCAAGGACAAGGAACTCATCGAGCGGGAGGACTTCGACGAGGCCGTCGAGCGCACGATTGCCGGTCCTGAGCGCAAGAGTCGCGTGATCCAGGAGGATGAGCGGAAGATACTGGCTTACCACGAGGCGGGGCACGCGCTGGTCGGTCAGCTTCTCACCGACTTTGATCCGGTGTACAAGGTGACGATCCTTCCCCGAGGAATGTCACTTGGGTACACGATCTCTCTGCCCGAGGATGACAAGTACATCACCAGCAAGCAGCAGATGCTCAACCGCATGACGCAGGCGCTGGGCGGGCGGGCGGCCGAGGAACTGGTGATCGGCGAGATTCACACCGGCGCCCACCAGGACCTGAAGGTCGTGTCGCAGATCGCGCGCTCGATGGTGACGGAATACGGGATGAGCGACTCGCTCGGCCCGATCACCTACGGGAAGAAGTCCCAGCAGGTGTTCCTCGGCAAAGATCTCGGAGAGGAGCGCAATTACTCCGAGGCAATCGCTGAGCAGATCGACCAGGCGGTCCGTGAGATAGCCGATGAGTGCTACGCGAAGGCCAAGGAGTTGCTCTCCGGCCATCGTGAGGAGCTTGACCTGCTGGTGGAAATGCTGCTTGAACACGAATCACTTGAGCGCGCGGATGTGGAGGCGCTGCTCGAACACGGCGTGATGGCGGCCGACCTCGAGCAGCAGGAGGGCGAAGAAGAGGTGTCAGACCGGGACGAGGAGAGCGGCGAGGCCGCCGAGGGGGCGCCCGAGGCCGCCGGCAAGCCCGAGCGCGGAACGATCCCGCCCGGGCTCCCTGAACCCGAGACTCCCTGACAGGCGGTGGCAGCGATGGGCGAGCACTCCAGCGAGGCCGAGCACGCGCCAGGCGGCAATGAGCCGCTCGACGCCTGGCTCGGCCTCGGCTCGAATCTCGGGCGGCGGGCGCGCATGCTCGCGCGCGCGCTTGAGGCGCTGGGAGAGACCGAGGGCCTCGAACCTGCCGCCGTCTCCTCGGTGTACGAGACCGATCCGGTCGGCGTGACCGACCAGCCCGCGTTTCTGAACATGGTGGCGCGCTTCCGCTGCCGCCTGAGCCCCGACGAACTGCTCGCGGCCGTGCAAGCGGTCGAGAGCAAGCTCAAGCGCATCCGCACCAGGCGCTGGGGCCCGCGCACGATCGACGTGGATATCCTGCTGATGGGCGATCTGTCGATCGACACCGAGCGGCTGACGGTGCCGCACCCGGAACTGACGAACCGGCAGTTTGTGCTCGTGCCGATGGCGGAGCTTGCGCCGGATCTGCCGCTGCCGGGCGGTCACACCGCCGGTGAGCTGGCGGAGCCTGCGAGCAATGCCGTCCGGCGTCTCGGAGCGCTGGAAGAAGTGCTGGCGCGGGAGAGACCCTGACGGGACCGAGCGGGGAGCGATCGGATGTTCGGCACGGCACAGGCGCGGGAGCGGGCGGAGGTCTTCGGCGGGCTGGCCGCGATGGTAAACGCCGGTGTGAGCATCGGCGAGTCGCTGACATCGGTCGCCGAGGATATGCGTCCGTCGCCAATGCAGCGCGCGCTGATGCAGGTGGGGCACGCGGTGTCGGGTGGAGAGCCGCTCGGCGCGAGCCTCGAACGTCACCCGGATGTCTTCTCCCCGCTGACCATCGCGATGATTCGGGTCGGTGAGAGCGGCGGGCGGCTGGCGGAGGCGCTTCGGAACGTCGCCGACTACTTCGAGCGCGACTTCAAACTGCGGAGCCTCCTCAGACGCGAACTCACCTACCCGCTCATACTCGTCATCGCCATCCTCTTCATCCCTCTGGTCGGCAACATGGTGCGGCTGTGGATCACCGAGAGCTTCGGCGCTGCGCTCGCCGCCGGGGCTGGCCAGCTTTTCATCTACCTGGTAGTGCTCGGCGTCCCCGCGGTGCTCATCGGTCTGCTCGTCAGGAGCCTGCGCCAGTCGAGGCAGGGGCGGGAGCGACTCGATCGCATGAAGCTGAGCATCCCGCTCATCGGCAACGTGCTCCGCAAGCTGGCGCTGGCGCGCTTCTGTCGGGCTCTGGCCTCGCTTTACTCGGCCGGCGTGCTGCCCGGCACTGCCCTGCGGCTGGCCGGCCAGGCCTCCGGAAACGCGGTCGTCGAGAGAGAGCTTGGAGGCAAGGCGAGCGCGGTGGAGGCCGGCGAAAGCCTCGCCGACGCTCTGGAGGGCTCGGCACTGATGCCCGGCACGGTGATCCGGATGCTCAAGACCGGCGAGCAGACCGGGGACGTGGACGCGATGGCGCATAACGTCGCCGAGCACCTCGAGATGGAGACTGAGACCTCGATCAAGCAGATGGCGGTCTCGATCACGCCGGTGGCAGTCGTGATCGCCGGGATCATCGTCGCACTGATGGTGCTGGGCTTTTACGCGAACCTCTACTCATTCTGACGCGGCGGACGTGAGGCCGAATGAGTGAAGACAGCTTCGATCCGTGGCGAACTCTCGGGGTTCCGGTCGGCGCCGGGCCCGACGAGATCCGTCGCGCATTTCGGACGCTCGCCCGCCGCAAGCACCCCGACGTGAACCGCAAATCACCCCGGGCTCACGAGCAGTTCGTCAGGCTCCGCCAGGCATACGAGACGCTCATGGACGACGAGATGCGCGCGCGACTTGAGCGCCAGGCCCTCGGCGCCGATCTCGACCTGCTGATTGTCGTCGAGGACCTCGAGCAGACGCTGGTGGACGCGTACGATCTGCTCGAACGCGGCGACGTCGCCGGGGCGCGTGAGCGTTACCTCGAGCTTGCCCGCGAGCAGCCGGGCGACCCGCGAGTGCTTGAGTTGCTTGAGGCGATCCACCGGGTGGAGGAACGCGGGCCCGCCCGAGAGACCGGCGCACCGCCCTCTCCCCCGCCTTCCCCCGAGCGCGAAGCGCCACGGACGGCCAGCCGCGAGAGCTACCGGGACCTGTGGGAGCCCGAGCCGACCGAGCCGCGCTGGTGGCTCGCGGCGCTCGGAGGCGCGGTCGCGGCCGCCTGCGCGATCGGCGTGTATCTTATCGAGGCCGAGGCTGTCGTAGCCGACTACGCGGTGGCCGAGGTGGGGCTGGCGATGCTTGCGGGCTTCGCGGGAATGACGCTGATCGCCGCCAGCGGGCTGGTGGGCTCCTTCGACTGGGAGCTTGGCGAGATGATCGGCGGCGCCGGACGCGATGCGCCGCTGTGGCTTTACCTCGGCGCCGCCGGGATGGTGTCCCCGACACTGGCGCTGGTCTTCTACCTCATCTTTACGCTGTTCGAGCAGACCAGGTGGTCGTGGGATGTTGCGGGCTTCTTCGCGGGCGTCTTTGCCCTCGCCGCCCTGATGGGCGTGGCGCACGGCGGCGGGATCCTTGTGACCACGCTGGTGGCCTCAAGCGCGATCTTCGTCCCGGGCCTGATCGGCTGGGCGGTGGGCTCGATCTTCCGCCCCGGACACTGGTGGGAGTGATAGGCCCACGCGTTTGAGCGGCATACACCAGCATCGTTGTCCTGATCGAACGTGCCCGGCAGTATTAAGCCTGCGCCTCAATAACTTAAAGAAGGATGCGCCTCCGCACCCGCGAACGATGAAGTGAATATATTATCGCAGAGGAGGTAGTATCATGCAACGAGGGTTCACATTGATCGAGCTTCTCGTCGTGATTGCCATCATCGCGATCCTGGCGGCGATACTCTTCCCGGTCTTCGCCAGGGCTCGCGAGAAGGCCCGGCAAACATCCTGCCTCAGCAACGCCAAGCAGATCGGCCTTGGGACGATGATGTACTGCCAGGACTATGATGAGCAGTTCCCCGCGGCTGTTGCACGAGATGTGGACGCCGGCGTCTCATGGTACTGGGTCCAGGCCGTGGAGCCTTACGTCAAGAACGAGCAGATATTCCTCTGCCCTTCCTCTGAGGACAGACTCACCAGCTACGGGGCAAATCGCGAGATGTTCAGCGATGATTGGTACGTCGCCCACAAGAGCACGAAGCTTGCGGCGATAAAGAAGCCCGCCGCCACCATCATGCACTGCGAGTTCGGCCACGACTGGGACGGCAATGAACTTGGTGGTACGTACTTCCGCGTATACGAACCCAGCCGCATCGGCGCGGAGATCTACGCAGGCAATGCCGCGCCGGCGCCCCGACACATGGATCAGGCAAACATCGTCTTCTGTGACGGTCACGCGAAGTCGATGGGGTTGAACGCATTTTACTACGGCCAGGACCCCGCGGACCGCTGGTTCGATCCGGCCGTCGGCGGCGGATAGCAGACCGGTCAGATGGACTAACACCGCGAGAGGCGGAGCGCATTATGAGGGCGCTCCGCCTTTTTTGGTCCTTCAGGATGCCGGCAGGTCCATGACCGCGCCTCTGTCATCCGACCGTCAACTCTCGCGGCAGGTCTCCGGCGGCCCACGAACGAAACCTCCTCCTGCTTACACTCACGCGTAGCGGAGGCGCTCCCATGCTCGAACGATGTCTGCTCATCGCGGCGCTCACGATCGTCTGTGCATCCGCTCACGCCGGCGGGAATCTGCTCGTCAACGGCGGCTTCGAGGAGCCGCTTGCCCCCGACGGAAGCATCTCCGGATGGACCGCGAACGAGCACCTTCAGCTCCAGGACCTCACCCTCGACGAACGCGCACACTCCGGCGCGCAGGCCGTCTGCATCCTCTCAACGCAGCCAACGAGGAACGAGGGCAGAAGCGTTCTGAGTCAGACGGTGGAGATTGAGCCGGGGCGCGACTACCAGGTGACGCTGTGGGCGAATCGCGACTCGTTCGTCTGGGGCACCGACTTCGACGTTGCGCTGCTCAAGGACGGCAAGGAGGTCGGGCGGCAGAACGTCGCCCTGCGCACCAACAACACCTGGCGTCCGGTGACCATGTCTTTCCCCTCAGGCGAGGCGAATCAGGCGCGGGTCGAGTTGATCACGAACAACTGGGGCGACTGGCGCATCACCGTCGGCCGCCGACTGTGGGTCGATGATGTCACGCTGGTCGAGGTCGATCACGAGCGAGACATCATCATCGAGGGCGCCGGCGATGCGGCCTCCGCCGAGGTGGAGGTCTCCGAGCCGGGGCTCTACCACCTGTGGGCGCGCGTGCAGTGCGCGGAGCAGACTCGCTTCACGCTCGCAGTTGGCGATGATGACCCGCGCGTCTTCCGGGCGTACACCACCGGCGAGCAGTACTGGCTGCGTCCGGTCATCCCGGCGCTTCTCATCAACGAGGGCGTCAAGCGAATCGCGGTGCAGGCTCAGGACGAGGGCGCGCGGATCGAGCAGATTATCCTGACAATGGATCCGTTCTGGCAGCCCGCCGACTACGAGCCCTTCGCGCCTCCCGCCGAGGCCATCGCGGCGCAGGCCGAGCGGGGCTTTGAGCCGGTCGAGCGCGCCTCCACCTCGCTCACCCTCAACGCCATCGGCGGGCGCGGGCACGCGCTCCCGCCCGGCCGCCCTGGCGTGTCGCAGGGCGTGCCCTTCCCGCGCGGCGTGCTCGGGGACCCGGCCAACGTGCGCATCGCCGACGGGCGGCCGGTGCAGACTGAGGCGCTCAACCGCTGGCCGGATGGCAGCGTCAAGTGGCTGCGGATCTCGACCTTCGCGGAGCCGGGGGAGGTGCTGGCGCTGAATTACGGGACGGCGGTCACGGGAGGCGGGGCGGGGCCCGCTATCCTCGCGCAGCGCGACCGCGGCGGCGTGAACGTGAACACCGGCGCGCTTCGCTTCACTGTCCCCACCTCCGGGCCGGCGCTCATTGAGGGCCTCACCGACGGTGAGCGGACGGTGGAGAGCATCATCGGCGCGGCCAATGAGCACTACCTGACCACCGGCGACCGCGAGGTTGAGATTGAGGAGGCCGGCCCGGTCCGCTCCACCGTGCGGATCAGTGGCGCGCACGTCAATGACGCGGGCGAGAAGCTGCTGGACTACGTGGTGCGCGTGTTCGCATACGCGGGTGAGAGCCATCTGCGCGTGGAGCACTCCTTCGTGCTGCGCGATGACATCATCGAGTTGGACATCGAGAGCCTCGTGCTGCGGATGGAGACGCCGGTCGAGAGCGCGGTCTTCGATGGCTACACGATCGCTGACACCACTGCCGGGCGCGCCACGCTGCAGGCCCGCCTCGCCTCTGAGGGCAGCAGCACCTGCGACCGGCCATGGACCGTTGAGCAGGACGGAGCGGTGCTGGCGGAGGGGACTGAGGCGTCAGGCCGACTGATCGCGCAGGGGCCGGGGCGGATGGTCATCGACGTGATGGACTTCGCGCGCAACGCCCCGAAGACGCTGGCGGTGGAGGGCGATGCGGTGGAGGTCGGCCTGGTGGGCGACGCGCTCACCTTTTACAAGGGCATGATGAAGACACACGAGATGATCATCGCCTTCGGCGACAGCGCCGAGCAGGCCGCCGACGCCTTCGAGGCGCAACCGCTGCTGCTCGCGGAGCCGCAGTGGTACTGCGACTCCGCCGCCACCGGTCACCTGCCGATGGCGGAAGCAACTGATGAGTTCTCCGGCTACGCGGCGGGCATCGATGTGACGATGACCGACTGGAGCAACCGGCAGAAGCAGGCGGATCTCAGTCCGAGCTTCGCCGGGATGCTCAACTGCGGCGACGCCACCTACTCGGGCGGCGGGAACAACCTCGAGTCGGCGCTGGGTGAGGGCGCGATGGTGCAGTTTCTGCGAACGGGCCGCCTCGATTACTTCGCCTTTGCGGACACCTCCATCCGCCACTTCGCGGACATCGACATCGACCACTCCGACTCCACCGGCGGGCTGATCTACGTCCACGGGCCGCACTCGCGCGACAGGCTCGACTACGGACGCGCCGGCGTCAACGGGCACTCGTGGTACAACGGTACCGTGCTCTACGGCCTCTTCACCGGGTCGCAGCGAGTGCTCGAAACCGCGCCCGCTGTGGGCGAGTACTACTCCCGCTGGCCCTTCGACCCGCAGGAGTACATCCACTACTGGCGGCAGATCGCGTGGAAGTCGATGGACCTGACCCAGGCGTTTGAGGTGACCGGTGATGTCCGGTTCCTCGAGGCCGCGCTGGAGGACATGCGCGTCACCCAGGCGCAGCAGGATCAGCTTGTTCACCTGTGGCCTTACATGTTCGCGGTGGGGATGAAGGCCGTCCGCCAGTATCACGACATCACGCTCGACCCGGGCGCGCGCGAGCTTTACCTGCAACTGATGGACGGCTTCATGCGCCTGCGCGAGCGCCCGGCCGACACCGTCAACGGCGAGTGGCCGAAGACCCCCGAGCAGCTTCTCGGCAACTTCCCGAATGACCGCTCCTGCGCGTATTACAACGAGGCCGCGCACGCAACGTGGCTGTCGGGCGACGAGCGCTTCGCCCGTGCGGCGGGGACCGACCTCGCGTTTCAGATCGCGTTCAACGTGAATGACCCGACGCTGCTGTGGGGGTCGGCGGACCTGATCCGCGCGATGGACCAGCTTGGGATAGATGAGCCGGAGATGAGCGCGGGGCTGCCGGCGGCGTTCATGTCGCCGAGCAGCGTCAGCGAGGGGCGAGACCGGCCCACCATCGCATTCCAGGTGGTCGCGGACGAGGACCGTGATTTCGCGATCGCGCTTTTCAAGACCGCCTACCGCAAGTACACCCACGACTACCGCGGCACCGCCACCGTCTACGCGCCCGACGGCGCCGAGGTCGCGAGCGCGGGTGTGCGCATGTCCGGCCTGCGACGCTACCGCCTCGATCTCCCCGCCGACGGGCAGACCGGCGTGTACACGGTGATCGTCACGGTGGACGACGCGTGGCGCTGGACCCTCGACGCGCTGGAGTTCGAGCTGGAGGCGGGCGAACACACCGTGCGCATCTGCCCGCGCTACGACCGGCAGTTCATCGACGCGGTCTGCATCGCGAAGGCCGGGGAGTACTTCCCGACCCTGCAGGGCGATCCGCCGGCGGGGTCCGTGATTGTGCAGGCCGAAGACGGGGAGATGGAGCCGGGCTACGAGGTCGTTGAGTGGGCGGACGCGCTCGGCGGGAAGGCCATCCGCGCGACCACCACCGACAGCCGCGATGACGGACCGTGGGTGACGATCCCCTTCGAGGTCGCGGAGGCGGGGCGCTACCGCTTCTTCGCGCGGGTGTGGAAGCCCTACGCCGACCTGCTGAACGTGCAGATCGACGACCAGGAGCCCTTCCAATGCAAGCAGTCGCATGACATGGACGCGAACGCGTACCCGGTCTGGTCGATCGCGACGACGCTCGGTGAGGAGGCCGTCATCACTCCCTACTGCAATGTCGGCAAGTACAACATGGGTGCTTACACCGCGGAGGCGCTGCTGCCACACCCGGCGCTGGAGCAGTAGGCGCGGGAGGACCTGCCCTACGGGCGCGGAAGTGCCCTGCGAGACAAAGCGAATGACGAAGGGCGGTGCGTCTGATGCTGCGCGATGTGCTGGTGGTGCTTGTGACGACGATCGTGTTCGCGGGAGCGGCCCACGCCGAGGTGGTGCTCGTGGATGACGGACAGCCCGCGGCCGCGATCGTGACCGCCGAGAGGCCCTCGGCGGCAGCGCGAGAGGCCGCGACCTTCCTGCGTGAGTACATCGAGCGGATCTCCGGCACCGAACTGCCGATCGTCACGGAGGCAGATGCGCCCGACGGCTCGCGCATCCTCGTGGGGGCGTCCGCCCTGACCGAGGCGCTCGGCTACGCGCCCGATGATCTCGCGCTCGAGCAGGCGATCGTTCGCGTGCATGACGGCGACGTTGTGGTCATCGGCGACGATGAGAAGCCGACCGGCGGCGCGCTCATGGGCACTCGTCATGCAGCGGTGATGCTGCTGCGCGAGCTTGGTGTGCGCTGGCTGTGGCCCGGGGACCTCGGCACCGTGACGCCGGAGCAGACGACCATCGCGCTGCCCGCTGATCTGAGCCTCGACTGGACGCCTCGCCTGCTCAAGCGCGGCCTGCGCAGCGCCAGGTACAACGACCGGGTGCAGCGGGGCCTCGACGCACTCGGCTGGTCGGCGGATGATTTCAAGGCCATGCACGCGCGTGACATCGCCCCCTGGTACGTCGCACACCGCACGGGCGGCTCATTCGCGGGAAGCTACGGTCACGCCTACGGGAATTACTATCAGCGCTTCCACGATGAGCACCCGGAGTGGTTCGCGATGCAGCCCGATGGCACCCGCGAACAGGGAAACATCGGCAACCGCTCGCGGCTCTGCGTGTCGAATCCGGAACTGATCGCGCAGATCGCGCAGGAGAAGATCGCCGAACTTCATGAGCGCCCGGACGTGGATTGCGTCTCGATCTCTCCCAACGACGGCGGCGCGGCCACATTCTGCACCTGCGATGCCTGCGAGGCGTGGGACGCCCCCGACGGGCCGACCATCGAGTTTTACTGGCCGGGTGTGGAGAATCGCCGGAAAGAGCATGTCTCGTTGAGCGACCGCTACGCGCGCTTTTACAACGAGATCGCGAAGCTCGTCGCGCAGGAGCATCCCGACCGCCTGCTCGGCGCCTACGCGTACTCGGCCTACCGCACCGTGCCGATCGACCAGACGCTCGAGCCGAACATCCTGATCGGCTTCGTCGGCATCACCTACGTCAACCGCGAGAACTACGAGGCGGACATGGAGACATTCTCCGGATGGGCCGATCGCTCCAGCAACATCTTCTGGCGGCCGAATCTGCTGAATGGCGGGATGGGCTTCCCGCAGAACTTCGCCCGGGCGCTCGCGCGTGATGTCGCGGCGATGGCCGACCGCGGCCTGACCGTCACCGACTTCGACTGCCAGTACCAGCACTGGGCGCTCAAGGGCCTGACATACTACACGCTCGCGGAGATGCTCGCGGAGCCGGACGCCGACCCGAACGCGATCATCGACGACTACTGCGCCGCGGGCTTCGGCCCGGCGGCGGAGCACGTGCGGGCGTACTTCGATGCGCTCGAAGCCGTCACCGACCAGGTGTACGAGGACAGCGCGTACATCGGCCGCAAGCAGAACCCGGAGGTGCTCGCGGCGTACTACGATGATGAAACTCTCGCGACGCTCGGGGCGCACCTCGATGCCGCGCGGGCGTCGGCTGCGGATGATGAGACGATCCTCGCGCGGATAGACTTCCTGGAGGTGTCCGTGGACTACGCGCGGGTCAACCGCGACTTCATCCTCGCCCGCCACGCGGTTCGCTCCGGCGAGGCCGACCGGCGCGATGAGATGGAGGCCGCCGAGCAGGCCCGCGAGGATTTCTACCAGCAGGTCGGCCTCAGTTGGGCGATCAACTCGGCCTACCTCAAGTTCTACGGGTTCTGACAGCAGGTTGCTGAGTGCGGCGGACTTCTTTCCCGTGGCACGCACACTCCGGTGCGTGCACCTTTGGGACACCGACGGTTTGCGTTGCATCCAGGCACCGGCCGCAGTTGACCCGGCCCGCCGCAGTCATGTACGATTGCATCAGCCACCGGGCACCACGCATCTGAGAGAATGACGCCATGTCAGTCGAAGCGCAGCCGAAGTTGCCGATGGAGATTCCCGAGCCGGTCGAGCGGACGCGGAGGCGACGCAGCGTCTCGCGCACCTCGCCGCCCAGCCGGCGCGGCGAGCAGACGCTCACGCTTCTGCAGCAGCCCGTCGTCGAGCGATGCGCCATGTGCGGGCACCGGCAGACGGTGCCGGGCGACGCGGCGATCTGCGACGGCTGCGGGGGCATGGTCTTCCGCGCAGCGGGGGCGGACGGCGGCTAACGACGGCGAAGACGATTGGTACCCGCGGTAGGAATTCCGCGCGCCGTCGGGTATAATACTCTCACACAGCAGCCATCGAACTCTACGTCACAGCAACAGGTGCTACCAGTGGAAAACGGAGCGAAGCTCAGATTACTGGGCGAGGGCGCGCGATTCGACATCAGCGTCCCGTCCACCCTCGCCGCACAGACCCCCCTTGCTGATCGCCCGGGCGGCATCTACGAGGCGCTCTCTCACGACGGCAGCCGCGTCCGCCTCCTGAAAGTCCTGCTGTCCAACGCCTGCCGCCACGACTGCACCTACTGCGCGACGCGCTGCAGCCGCGACATACCCCGCGCGAGCTTTCGACCCGAAGAACTGGCTGGCCTGACGGCCGAGTTGACCGAGGCGAAGCTCATCAGCGGGCTCTTTCTGTCATCCGGCATCGTGGGCGACCCCGACGCGACGATGGCGCGCATGATCGAGACGGTAGAGATCCTCCGCCGCAAGCACGACTACCGCGACTACGTGCATCTGAAGCTGCTCCCCGGCTGCTCGGAGCCAGCGGTGACGACCGCGACGGGCCTTGCCGACCGGCTCTCGATCAACCTCGAAGCCCCCGGGCCCGAGCGCCTCTCGGCGATCTGCCCCGGAAAGAGCTTCGAGCGCGACCTCGTCCGGACGTTGCGCTGGGCGCGGGACAGCATCGAGCCGGGCCAGGTGCGGGCGGGGCTCACCACGCAGTTCGTCGTGGGCGCGGGGAACGAGACCGACAGGGAGTTACTGGAGACCACCTGGCGGCTGGGAGTGGAGATCGGGCTGGCGCGGACGCATTACTCGGGCTTCAGGCCGGTGGATGGTACCCCGCTGGCAGACCGTGAGCCGGCGGCGACCGTCCGCGAGCATCGGCTCTACCAGGCGGAATTTCTGCTGCGCGCGTACTCGTTCTCTTTCGACGAGATCGTCTTCGATGACAATGACATGCTGCTGACCGAACGCGACCCGAAGATGAGCGCGGCGCTCGCGCGGGAGGACGAGTTCCCGATCGAGGTGAACAAGGCGGAGCGCTGGGAGTTGCTGCGGATTCCGGGGATCGGGCTGACGGCCGCCGAGAGGATCCTCGGGCTGCGCGGAAAGCACAAGCTGACTTCGCTCAAGCACCTTGACGTGCTTGGAGCGCGCTCGGACCGGGCGCGGAACTTCGTGACGCTCAACGGCCGCTACCACCCGCGCGAGGAGCCGGCGATGCAACTGTCGATGGGGCTCTGATGGCCCGCGGCCATCCTCCCGGCGCAGTGCACTCGGGCAGGTCCAGGTCCGTATCAACGGTTGGATACGACGATAGAAGCCGTTACGCAGCGCACGGGAATACCAGGGGCGGGAACCACGTCCGGGCGAGGGCGCCCGGACTCCGGGTCTTCTTGCGATTCTGGACTCCAGGCGCCCTCGCCTGGAGAGTCGTTACCCCCGTCACCACAATCCTGAACCTTTGATACAAAGCCGGCAGGTCCCGCGCGGTCCACGCGGAAAGATGCCCTCGCATCCAACGCAGCATCACCGGAGGCGAGTGCATCATGCCGGCACGCGGGCCGCATATCTCCGAACTTTTCGACCTCACCGGGCGCGTCGCGATGGTCACCGGAGGCGCGCAGAACCTCGGCCTCGACATGGCCGAGGCCCTCGGCGAAGCGGGCGCCGACCTTGTCATCACCTCACGAAAGATCGAAAAAGCCGAGCGCACCGCCGAAGAGCTTCGCGAGCGCATCGGCGTTGACGTACTCCCCCTCGCGCTGGATATCACCGACACCGAACTCGTCGCGTCGGTCTTCGAACGCGTGGCGGAGGAATGCGGGCGCCTCGACGTGCTCGTCAACAACGCGGGCGGCACGCGCCTGAGCGAGGACAGCGGGGTACGCGTCGAGGATCGCTCGCCTGAGGACTTCGCGCACGTGGTCAACCTCAACCTCGTGGGGACCTTCCACTGCTGCCGGTGGGCGCTGCCGATCATGCAGAAGCAGCAGGCGGGGTCGATCATCAACATCTCGTCGATCTCAGGCATGGTCGGGCGTGACAGGTGGGTTTACGAGGGCTCCGAAGAGATGATCCCGAATTTCAGCGACTACACCGCGGCCAAGGGCGGGATCATCGCCTTCACCCGCGACCTCGCCGCACAGGCCGGGGAGGACGGGATCCGCGCCAACTGCATCTCGCCGGGCGGATTCGAGCGCGGGCAGCCCGA
>JBNJEK010000035.1:0-22549 GCA_051745855.1 Armatimonadota bacterium | reverse complement strand
GCAGGCCGAAGTTCCTCGCGCGGACCGGCACGGCGGACGGGCGGCTGGCGGCGAGACTGCTGGGCCCCTGCGAGGAGCGCATGGCGTGAGTGACATAGGAGGGCATGCGACCCACGTGGCACGATGTCCGCGCGGCAGACCGACGCGGCGCGCGACGGCGAATTGACAGAGCGCGGCACAGTGTCGTACTCTTCCGTCAGCGGTTGAATTCGCACGCCAGGCGTGCCGTCAAGGTGGCGCCCTGAGCCCGACTTTGCGAGTTGAGGTCGATGACGGATACGAATGAACGATCAGGCGTGGCGATGGCCGTCTTCTTTTTCGTGCTCGCCAGCCTGGTGATCTCAGCGATCTACGCATTACTGCAGTTTCTGCCGGCATCGTTCGGCTTTCTCCCCGAGATCAAGGACGAGCATCTGAGGGGCGAGTACTTCCTCATGCTCATCCAGTGTGTTCTCGGCATCATCGTCATGTTCCTCCCATCGGTGCTGGAGCGAAGGCTGCGGATCGCCATCCCGAACTTCATGTTCGTCCTCTTTGCGCTCTTCCTCTACGCGTCGATATTCCTTGGCGAGGTCAGAAGCTTTTACTACCGCATTCCGCACTGGGACCTGATTCTGCACGGTTTCAGCGGCCTGATGCTCGGCGCGCTCAGCTTCTCCGTCATCACGTTGTTGAACGAGACCAGTTCCATGACCTCATCTTTGACTCCAGCTTTCGTGGCGGTTTTCGCATTCTCATTCGCCGTCTCAATCGGCGTCATCTGGGAGATCTACGAGTTCGGCGTCGATGGCCTCTTCGAGCTGAACATGCAGAAGCACTCACTGGCGACCGGCGAGCCACTCCCGGGACGGTCCGCGCTTCGAGACACCATGTACGACCTGATCCTCAACTCCATCGGGGCGCTCATCATGGCGCTCGTGGGGTATATCTCACTGAAGGATCACAAGGGCTGGATCAAACGCCTGCTTCTCAGGCGCATGGACTCGAAAACCTCCGACGAAATCTGAGCGCGCAATGCGCTGACGCGCCCCGCCACAGATAGATCGACCGGCAGGATGGGCGAAATTGATTCAAGTTTCCTGTCGCGCTGCCGAAATACAGGTGATCGACGCAACTGAGGCAGCGCGAAAGGAAGTCCCCCGAAGTGCTGGAACTCCGCAGCGATCTGATCGCGAAACTCGACCAGGTTCCGAGCGTTAACTGCCAGCTTATTGTCCGCAGCGAACTGCTTGAGCTTCCATGCCTTAACCTGCTGGCTCGCATGCGGGAGGAGGCAGAGGAGAATCCCGCGCTCGAGGTGGAATGCGAGCTGCCCGTCGGTGAGGTCCCGACCGTGACCCCGGGCTACCCGTCGGCTCGCCGCGGTGGGGAGCGGCCGTCGGATCCGACCTCGCGCGCGCCCTCCGAGCACGACCTGCGCGACGAGCTTCATCGCCGCATCGGCTGGGCGAGCAGCGAAAGCGAGCGCGACATCGCGGCATGGCTGATCGAGTCCATCGACGAGCGCGGCTACCTCACCACCTCCACCCTCCAGGCAGCCCTCGAGTTAGGTGTTGAGCCGGCCGACGTTGAGGCCGCCCTCAGTGCGTTGCAGGCGCTCGCTCCTCCGGGCGTGGGGGCGCGCAACCTGCGCGAGTGTCTGCTCCTGCAGCTTGACGATCTGCAGCGCCACGAACTGCCTGACCTCCCGGGGTACGTCCGGCGCGTGGTCGAGCGGTGTGACGAGGCGCTCGACCGCGGCGGATGGCCCGGCCTGTGCGCGCGGCTGGGGCTGAGCCACGCAGAATCTCGTGAGGCGCTTCGGATCATTCGCTCCCACCTCTCGCCCTATCCCGGGGAGCAGTTTCGCCCGCGATGGCAGCACATTCTGCCGGACAACCCTCACGCGACGCGGCCCGACGTTATTCTCAGCGTGCATGGCGACGAGGTGGAGGTGGCGCTGACGACCTCGCGCGCACTGACGGTGCGGGTGGCGGACGCCTACCGGCGGCTTGACGACCGCATGCGCCGCTGCCAGGTCCGCGCTGAGGATGACGCGACGACTCAGGCGCGTGCGCAGGTGAGGTCGGCGAGGCAGCTTATCTGGTCGCTGCAGCAGCGCGAGCGGAGTCTCTACCGCATCACCCGGGCGATCGTCGAGCAGCAGCGCGACTTCATCCTCGAGGGACCGCTGGAGCACCGGCCGCTGACACACAAGCGTATCTCGGAGCTGACGGGCCTGCACGAATCGACGGTCTCTCGCGCGACGATGGATAAGCTGGTGCAGATGCCCTCGGGTGACAGCGTACCTTTCACGGTCTTTTTCGATGACGCTCTGCCGGCGAAGACAGTCCTGAGGAGCATACTCGCGGGGGAGCCGGCCTCTTCACCGTTGACCGACGAGGAGTTGCAGTCGGCCATGGAGGAGGAGGGGTTCCCCGTGGCCCGGCGGACGGTCAACAAGTACCGTCGTGCGCTGGGCATCCCGTCATCATCAGAGCGCCGGAAGATATACCAGGCGGCCTGAGACCGACGGGAAGCCCGCTGGAGGGACATCGATGATGAGGACAAGCGAGTTGGCACGGATGTTGCGACGATGGAGGCGACGGTTGTG
The DNA here is from genome assembly GCA_051745855.1 of Armatimonadota bacterium. Taxonomy (GTDB): domain Bacteria; phylum Armatimonadota; class Zipacnadia; order Zipacnadales; family UBA5352; genus UBA5352. The sequence goes on along the minus strand of JBNJEK010000035.1, from coordinate 19,956 downwards.
ACAGACAACGTGTCAGACCTTACAACACGAGTGCTGGAGCGCGCCCTCGACGGCGCCGCGCTTCAGCATCGGGTGTCGGCGAACAACCTTGCGAACATCGAGACACCCGGATACACGGCCAGGCGCGTGAGCTTCGAGCAGCAGTTACGCGGTGCAGTGCGGGCCGAGCGGCGTGGCGGGGGAAGCGGCGCGATCGCCAGAGTGTGCCCCACGATCTCTGCGACGGGAGATCCGGCCGGGCCGGACGGGAATAACGTTGACATTGAGAGTGAGATGACGGAGCTCGGCGAGGCCGCGCTGCGCTATCAGGCGCTGACGCGAATGCTGAATCGCAGGCTGGACATGGTCGGTGCGGCAATCGGCGACGGGAGGAGCGGGTAGAAGATGAGCGTATTCGGCGGATTGAGCGTCAGCGGATCGGCGCTGAGGGCCGGTCGAACCCGGATGGACGTGATCGCAGAGAATATTGCCAACGTGGAGACCACGCGCACAGCGGACGGCGGGCCATGGCGCCGCCGCGAGGTCGTTCTGCGGGCGACTCCGGTGAGCGATGGGCCCTCGGGAGTGCGGTGCAACGGCGTGAGAGTGGCGGCCGTGGAGGCAGATGGCGCTCCGCTGCAGCGGATATACAACCCGGGGCATCCCGACGCGGACGCGGAGGGGTACGTGGAGATGCCGAACGTGGATCTGCCGACTGAGATGGCGGACATGGTGCTTGCGGCGCGGGCGTACGAGGCCAACGCGGCCGCCCTGCGGTCGGGGCGCGAGATGCTTCAGACGGCGCTGAGTATCCTGGCGTGATGGAGGCCGGAGAGTGATGCGAATTGACAGCAGTTTCATCCCAGTGCCCATCGAGCAGCCCGCCGGCGACGGTGCGCGCGTCTCGGTCGAGAGCCCGCACCGGCTCCACCCGGGCAGCGCCTCCCGGACAGCGGACGGAGACGGCGTCAGCTTCACCGACGTGCTGCGGGAGGCGCTTGCTCGCGTGAATGAAACGCAGCACCATGCGGACACGGCCGTGCAGAGGGTGGCAACCGGTGAGGCAGATGATCTGCATGAGGCGATCATCGCGCTGGAGAAGGCCGACCTGACCCTGCGGCTGACCGCGCAGGTAACGCAGCGCGCCGTCTCGGCCTATCAGGAGATCTCGCGCATGCAACTGTGATGCCCGTGACGCGCCGACGGGTCATGTCACGGAGATCAGACAGCAGGGAGCCAGGGACTCAGAGCGATGCTCGAACAACTGCGTGAAACATGGGAGGCACTCAGTCGCCGCGGTCAGATCTCATTGATCGCGGTGGGCGTGATCACGCTTGCGAGTCTGATCGCGGTCGGTGTGTGGGCGACGCGGCCCTCGTGGGCGGTGCTTTACTCCGACCTTTCGCCGCAGGATGCACAGTCGGTGGTCGAGCATCTGCAGGAGCAGGGCGTCCGCCACCAGCTCACCTCGGGCGGCACGGCGGTGCAGGTGCCGAGGGAGGATCTTTACGAGCTGCGCATCCAGCTTGCCGGCGAGGGTCTGCCGGACGGTGGAAGCGTGGGCTTTGAGATCTTCGACAGAAGCAACTTCTCCACGAGCGACCTGCAAAACAACGTGAACCTGCAGCGCGCGCTGCAGGGTGAGCTGGAGCGCAGCATCTGCACGTTGAAGGAGATCGCATCTGCGCGCGTGCACCTGGCGCTGCCCGAGGAGCGGCTCTTCAGCGAGCAGCAGGAGCCTCCGAGCGCGTCGGTGGTCGTCAACATGTCAGGCTCGCGCCTTGGCTCGGCGGAGGTGGCCGCGATCTCTCAGCTCGTGGCCAGCGCAGTGCCGGGGCTTGATCCCGAGGCGGTGACACTGGTGGACACCGTGGGGCGCGTGCTCACGAGCGGCGCCGATGCCGTCGGCGGAATGCAGACGATGGCTCAGCTTGAAGCCACGCGCGCCTGGGAGGATCGGCTTCGCAGCCATCTTCAGTCGATGCTCGACTCGGTGCTGGGCGCCAACCGCTCCGTGGTGCGGCTGCAGGCCACGCTGGACTTTGAAGACCAGCAGATCACTCGCGAGAGCTTCGATCCCGCGGACCGGCAGGGTGTGATCAGGCGGGAGGAGATGACAGAGGAGCAGTACGAGGGGGAAGTGAGCGCGGAGGTCGGCGGGCCTGCGGGCATTGAGGGGGCGATGACGGACGGGCGGGGCGGAGGCGGGAGCTACCAGCACCGGCATGAAACGCGGGAGTACGACTACGCGCGCCTGCACGAGCAGATTTCGAGCCCACCCGGGCGCCTCCAGCGGCTTGCGGTCGCGGTGGTGGTCGATGAGAGCCTCGGAACCGGCACCGCGGGGCAGGTCAGGCAACTCGTTGAGGCTGCGGCCGGGGTCGACGTCGAGCGCGGCGATCGGGTGACCGTCGAGACGATGGCCATCGAGGCGATCAAGGTCGCGGAGAAGGAGGCCGAGTTGGCACAGGCCGCCGAGCAGGAGCGTGCTCGGGCACAATCAACGAGCCGGATGGTGCGCTACGGCGGCATCATCCTGATGCTGGCGATGATCGCAGGAGCGATGCTGATGGTGTCACGCAGACTCGGGCCCCTGCAGGAACCTGACCCGGACGCCGCGGAGGAGCAGACCGGGATGGGCGAAAGCGCGGACCCCGTGGAGGAAGTGGCGCCGGTGGATGCGAGTGAGGGTGAGGAGCTCGACTTCACACCGATGACCTTCGAGGAGCTGGAGGCGCAGACCGAGCAGGGAGAGCCGGAGCAACCCGCCTCAGAGGACGCTGCGACCGGGGGTCTCGTCGATCGTCTCTCAGCTTTCGGCGCCCGCTCGCCCGAGGACTTCGCGAGACATCTTCGGGACTGGATGCGCGAGAGCTCATCGGCGAAGCAGACCGAAGAGGACGATGATTGATGGAAGGCGGCCCGCAGCCCTGGCGATGGCCACGCCTCGACCGGGTCGAGGAGCCTGCGACGGGCTTCAGGCCGGCGGGACCGGGATGTGATCCCGAGCCTGAGCCCGCGTCAAAGTCGCGACCGCCGGATGGCGAGCAGGCGGAGCGGCTGATTCGCGAGGGCAAGCTGCGGGCAAGCCGCCTGGTGCAGGAGGCGCGTGAGGAGGCGGAGGCGATTCGTCGCGAGGTTCGCTCACAGGCGCTTGAGGAGGCGAGTGCAGCCGCTGAGGCAGCGCTCGAGGAGGTAGTTGCGGAGATGACCGCGGCGTTCACGAGCGCACAGCAAGAGCTGCTGCGGCGGCTTGAGACAGCGGCCGATGAGCGCCTTGATCAGCTTGAGCGGGACATCACGAGGCTCGTGGCGATGATGACGGAGAAGGTGATCCACCGAAAGGTGGAGACCGACGACGACGTGGTGCTGGATGTCGTGCGAGCGACGATCGAGCGGGCAGCCGGCGCGCATCGTTTCACGGTCCGGATACCACCGCCGAGCGAGCCCCTGGTGCGCGAGGCGATGGCCGAACTGCTTGCCATCGCGGACGGCGCCGACCACATTGAGATCACAACCGACGAGGCGATCGGGCCGGGCGGATGCATCGTGGAGACCGAGCGGGGGCGCTTTGACGCCCGGATCGCGACGCAGATGGAGCGCCTGACCGAGGAGATCAGTCGAGCGACCGGCGGGCAGGAGGCGGCGTGAGCGCACCCCTGGACGGTCTCGCGAGGAGGCTGGCCGACGTTGACACGGTGCGCAGATCGGGCCGGGTCACCAAGTCGGTCGGGATCATCATTGAGTCAGATGGTCCACCTGCGCAGATCGGGGAGTTGTGCGAGATTGCGACCGGGGGAGGGACGATCCGCGCCGAGGTCGTGGGCTTCCGCGATGAACGACTGCTGCTCATGCCGCTCGGGGACACGCGCCGCATCGCCGCGGGCAGCCCTGTGATCGCCAGCGGCGGCCCGCTGACGGTGCCGGTCGGCGAGGAGATGCGGGGGCGGGTCTTCGGCGGCCTGTGTGAGCCGATCGATGGGGCGCCGGCTCCGGCCGCTGCGATGCTTTTGCCGGTGGAGGCCTCGCCGCCACCGGCGATGCAGCGAGCGCTCATCGCCGCTCCCCTTCCGCTCGGGGTGCGCGCGATCGACGGCCTGCTCACCTGCGGGCGCGGCCAGCGCATCGGCATCTTCGCGGGCTCGGGGGTGGGCAAGAGCACGCTGCTGGGCATGATCGCGCGGAACGCCGCGGCGGACGTGAATGTGATCGGACTGATCGGCGAGCGCGGGCGCGAAGTGCGGGAGTTCGTGGAGGAGACGCTCGGTGAGGAGGGCCTGGCGCGCTCGGTCGTGGTCGCCGCGACGAGCGACCAGCCGCCGCTCGTGCGCCTGCGTGGAGCACAGGTTGCCACCACGATCGCGGAGTTCTTCCGAGACCGCGGCCTTGACGTGCTGCTGATGATGGACTCGATCACCCGCGTGGCGTGGGCGCAGAGGGAGGTTGGGCTGGCGGTGGGCGAGCCGCCGACGCGCAACGGATACACGCCATCGGTCTTCGCCGAGCTTCCAAGGTTGCTCGAGCGCTCCGGGATGGGCGCGCGAGGCAGCATCACCGCGCTTTACACCGTCCTCGTGGACGGTGACGACATGACCGAACCGGTGGCCGACGCCGCTCGGAGTATCCTTGACGGACACATCGTTCTCTCTCGCGAACTGGCGCACCAGGGGCACTACCCGGCGATCGATGTGCTTGAAAGCGTCAGCCGGCTGATGGACGGGATCGTGGAGGACGCCCACCTCGCCGACGCCCGGCGCATGAATGAAGCACTGGCCGCATATCATGAGCATCAGGACCTGATCAACCTCGGCGCCTACGAGCAGGGCAGCAACCCCCAGGTGGACCGCGCCATCGCTCTCCGCCCTCAGATCCTGCAGTTTCTTCGTCAGTCAACGAACGAATGTATCACCTTCGATCGTACCCGCGAGGCTCTCGCGGAGGCCCTCAGGACACCCGCCGGGCCCACGCCTTCGCCCCCCGACCTGCAGGGAGAGCCGTCACCTCGTCGGCCGAATCTGCCACACGCTCTCGCGAGCTTCAAGGCCGCGGCCAACGCCGGCGCAGAGAACTCCGATGCAAAATCCGCCGACAATTACCTCACACACAGCTAAAGAAATCAGCTCCCGCGCCGTTGGTTAAGCGACGGAACCATCAGCGATCCCGCAGAGCATGGTGAGGCCGCGTGCCCGGGTACGAGTTCCCTCTGCAAACCGCCCTTGACCTTCGGTGCCGGGAAGAAGAGCAGGCTCAGCGCCGTCTCGCCCGCGCTCAGAGAGCTGTCCGCGACCGGCGATCTGACCTCGAGCGCACCGTGGCTCGACACGACGCCATCGTCTCAATGATGCGCGGCGCCGGGGGGCACGAGGGGGCGCACGTCGCGCTGGGAGAGGTCGAGCATACCTCCCGGGTGCTGGCCGATCTGCGCCGGCGCATGGAGGACCAGCACCGCCGCCTCGAGCAGGCCGAGCGTGATTGCGAGATGCGCCGCATGGAGCTTGTGAGGGCGTCGCAGGCGCGCGAGACATTGGAGCGGCTCTCCGAGCGCCGCGAGGCTGAACACCTCCGGGCGGAGACGGCGCGCGAGCAGCGCGAACTCAACGAGGCGGCGATCAACCGTCACCGGGCCGGCGGCGGCACCGATCTGACCGCGTCGCTGGCGCAAGATCTTGACAGCGTCGCGTGAAGTGCGACGGAGGAGAGAGACGGTGTTGAGCAAGGTTCCGGCAATGATGCAGCGTATCACGACCATCAAGACCAGCCTCGCGGGGCTTGCCGCGCCCGCAGAGCGTGGTCGCCCGCAGACTTTCGCGGGCAGCCTCGACGGGGCAGCCGGGCGGGTCGGCCCCGCGCCGGGAGTGCGCGAGATCGCAGGCGGAGAGTTCGACGGCATCATCCGGCAGGCCGCCGCGGCCAACAAACTCAGCCCGGACCTGATCCACGCGGTCATCCGCGCGGAGTCAGATTACAACCCGAACTGCCGCTCCTCGGCGGGGGCGATGGGGCTGATGCAACTGATGCCGGGGACCGCTCGCGGTCTCGGCGTCACCGACCCGTGGGACCCGGGGCAGAACATCCGGGGCGGGGCGCGTTACCTCCGCCAGCAACTCGACCGCTTCGGCGATCTGACGCTGGCGCTGGCGGCGTACAACGCCGGCCCCGGCGCGGTGGAGCGTTACGACGGTGTGCCGCCCTACGATGAGACGCAAACCTACGTCCGCCGCGTGCAGCGTTACCTCCAGGAGAGGACGGCGTCACGATGAACGGTGAACTCTCCATCATGTCCACTGCTCAACAAGGTCTCGCCGAAGCGGTTCGCGACGGTCGCGCCGAGTCCGACGACCGCCGCAACGCATTCGTTGCGCTGATGGCGGAGTTCGGCGGCGAGGCGGGCCTGCCGACAGCGAAGGCCATGGACGCGTTCGTCTCCCCCGGCAAAGCCGTCGGTGAGGCTGACGATCTCACTGACATCGCTCACCCGCCGCTGGTCGCCAGCCACGCGATCGCCGAGGGCGCGGCGCCTCGGCCCCACCGCGCGCCGCAACCTACCACGCTCCCCGCGGTGGCCCCGATGGTCGGGACCGACGCCGGCTTCACGTCGGAGGGCCACGTCTTGCGGCAGACGGCGCCCATGCCCCTCGACGCCGATGCGGCAGTGCGGGCACCGGCGCACGGGCGCGACGCTGCTTCCGCAGATGCGGCGGTCATCGTGGGCGACGGATCAGGGGACGACCGCCGTGCCGCGCCCGTCGCCGATGCTGGGGGGAAAGCGCCGCCGCGCATCAACGTGCAGCAGGCACAGCAGCCTCTCGCGGTGGTGCGAGATCACGGTCGATCACTGATGGCGGACGGCATCGCCGCAGAGGACCGACAGCCCGCAACTTCGGAAGCGCATCGATCGGCGGGTGTCCGAGGCAGCCGGACAACCGCAAGCATGACCCACCTACGCGGAGATCTCATCACAACGCACAAGACGCCGGAGATCACGCAAGCGACGGCCCCGGGACGTGAGTCCGCCGCCGTGAACCCGGTCGCGCAGGCGCCTGCTCCCGGGCCTCGCACGGGCAGCACAGGGCTTGCGGGCGCCTCCGCTGGCCTCAGGTCGGCGCGACCCCACCTGCTGGATGGTGAGCCCGCCGCTGCCGCGGAGCGCATGCAGCCAGCGGGGCCATCGACCACGAGGACAGGTCAGCCGGCGGACGCGCGTTCGCGGTTGGTCGCGCCGGCACAGTCGCCGGCACGTGAGGCGGCGGTCCGGCACGCGGCCGGATCATCCGGGACGGCGTCGGCTCACACCGTCAGCACAGGAGATGCGCAATTCGCAGAGGGATCGGCAGGCCACGACGCGATGGTGCGCGGGCCAGGCAGGGCGGCTCCGGCGCATCCGCAGGTCGCGCGGCAGGCGACGGCTGAGGAGATGACGCTGACGGCGACCGATCGGCCACCGGCCTCCCCGACAGAGCAGTCTGTGCGTGAGACGCGACCTGAGGCCGGCCGGCCGGTGCAGGCTGTGATGCACGAGCGCCGGCAGAGCATCGTCGGCCACTCGGAGTCTGCCGCCGCAAAGACACATCGGATGACTGCGGACACCATGGGCGACTCGCAGATACGATCCGCGGAAACCGTCCGCGTCTCCCCCATCGGCGCCGAATTCGGCGGCGTGCAGAGGGCCACGGTGAACTCGGACGGCCCCGCGCGCACAGAGCCGGTGGTGAGCATCCGCAACTCCGCGCGCGTCACGCATGCCACCCTGACGGCAGAACGTCCGCAGTACCTGGCACTGAACATCGACCCGCCGGAGCTTGGCCGGTGCGAGCTTGAGCTTTCGTTGCATGACGGCCGCATCCGGGCGACGATCATCGCCGAGCGCCCTGAGACGGCTCTCACGCTTCGCGCGGTGGAGGGGCAGGTGCGCGAGCAGCTTGCCGCGAGGAATCTGCAGATCGCGGAATTCGACGTGCGGGCGGGCACAGGCTCTGCCTCCAACCCCGAAGCCGGGCAGGACATGGGCGGCGGACACCGGCGGCAATCGCAACGCTGGTCACCACCCGCGCAGCCGCGGACGACGCAACTTTCGGCGCAAAGTGATTCCGCCCGGGCATCCATGCACGACGGCACGATCGATCTGATGGCGTAGCAGGAGGAGATGCAGATGATGCAGGTAGCCGCAGTGACGGGCGGTCCGGGTGGAGCGATGCCTTCCGCGCAACTCTCCGGCGCCGATGACTTCATGACACTGCTGGTCGCGCAACTGCAGGCTCAGGACCCGCTCAGCCCGATGGATCCGTCGGAGTTCATGAGTCAGCTCGCCCAGCTTCAGTCGGTCGTCGAGCTTCAAAACATCGGCGGGCTGCTCGCGCAATCCTCGCTCGGCGATGCAGTGAGCCTGATCGGCCGCTCGATCCAGTGGGTGGACGCCACCACCGGGGATGTCGTTGAGGCCCGGGTCGAGCGGGTGGACATGTCAGACGGCGCGCTGCGGCTCATCGCGGGCGACGCCGAACTTGCTTTTGATGACGTACTTGCAGTCAACGGATGAGGGGGCAGCAGGCATTGGCCATCGAGACATTGCCAACACAACTCACCCGGCCGAACCAGCCCGGCCTGTGCGCATGGAACCTCGAACGCGTCGCCCGAGCGGCACCTGGGGGGCGCGATGAAGCTGCCGGCGCTGTCGTCAGGGCGGCGCGAGATCTCCTTGCCTGCGACGCAGCCGTGCTGCTGAGGCCGACGGAGCGTCCCGGCGTGCTGGCGGCCACCTGCGCATGCGGCGCAGGGGATGCCGAACACGATCGCTGGGAGTTCGACGTGGAGACGGCGCAGCTCTTCGAACGCACCTCTCACACTGCCGACGGCTGGCGGGAGCCGTGGTCTGCACTGCGCATGAAGCTCAGAGGCATTGACATGCACTCGTGGGCGGCGGCGCCGTTGTGCGCGGAGGGCCACACTCAGCCGCTGGGACTGCTGGCAGTCGGGGGCGGGGCGGACGGTCGCCCATGTGCTCGCCTCCATCGCCTGCCCGACTTTGCGCTCTCGGCAAGCGCAGCGCTGTCGGTCGCCCCTGAGGGTGATTGCACGTCGCGCGCGCCGGTGATGCCCACCGCAGACCAGCAGCGCCTGCAGACCATCGGCAACCTGGCGTTCGGCGTGTCGCACACGCTCGGGAACATCTTCGGCACGATCATCGGCAATCTGCAGTTCCTGCGCGAGGAGATGGGCTCAGCCGACGCCCGAGGCTACCTCGATCGGGTTGAGCGTTCGACCGCGGACGGTGTGGAGTTGATGCGCAGGTTGCAGGAGTACGCGTCGATCCCCGCCGAGGCCCGGTTGCGACCGGTGGATCTCAGTGAAATCACGCGCAAGGTGGCCGCGCTCGCGCGGCGGCTGATCGGTCACTGGCCGAGCCACCGGAGAGTGAAGATTGAGACGGAAGTCAGCGGGCAGGCTCGCGCGTGGGGCGATGAGCGCCAGATCGGCGAGAGCATTACCAACGTCGTGTTCAATGCGATCCAGGCGGTGGGCCGTGAAGGTCGCATCGTGATCCGCTGTGACTCTGACGCTCGATCCAGTGAGGTTCGGATCGTGGACGACGGCCCCGGGATGACGGACGAGGTCAGGCGGCGGGCAACCGAGCCCTTCTTCACAACGTACCCTGCCCTCCACCAGGGCCTCGGCCTGACCGTGGCGCGGGGGGTGGCGGTCGCTCACCGGGGATCGCTGACGCTTCATCAGATGCCCGTCCGTGGCACGGAAGTTGCGTTACGTTTGCCGAAGGAGCCGCCACCGCAGCGGCGGCCAGGCGCTCGCGGGGACCGGGGCGAGTTCAGTCCGCAGACCAACACAGTCAGTTGGTGTTAGACGCCGCGTTCGCGGCGGTCGCAAGACACGGAAAGGAGCACCGGGAATGAACCGGGCATTGTTCGCAGGACTGTCGGGGACTGTCGCTTTTCAGAACCGACTCGACGTGGTGGGCAATAACATCGCCAATGCCAACACGGTGGCGTACAAGGAGGGGCGAGCGACCTTCCAGGACGCGCTCTACGAGACACTGCAGGGCGGCCGATCGGGAAGCGAAGCCAGCATCGGCGGTGCGAATCCGATGCAGATCGGCTCTGGCGTCTCCCTTGGGACAGTGAGCGTACAACACACACAGGGCTCGCTGGAGCCCACCGGTCAGCCGCTGGATGGCGCGATCGACGGCGAGGGGATGTTCGTGCTCAGAGACGATCGGGGCACGTGCTACTCGCGGGACGGCTCCTTCTCACTCGATGATACGAACACTCTCGTCAGCGGGGCAAGCGGCCTGAGGGTGATGGGCTGGATGGCCGATGCGGACGGCTCAGTGAACACGACCGGAGCGCTCTCGGAGCTGAGTTTCGACATCGGCGCACTGGCGCCACCGCAGGCCACCGGCAGCGCCCTCGTGCGGGGCAACCTCAACGCCGCCGCCGCTGTGGGCGACTCTGTCTCCACCACGGTCTCAATGTACGACTCACTCGGCGAGATGCACGAGGTCGCGCTGACATTCACCAACACGGCGAACCCGAATGAGTGGGAGTGCACCGCGGTCTGCGAGGGCAGCACGGCGACGGGCCTGATGGAGTTCGACTCCTCGGGTGCGGTCAGTTCCGGCGGAACGTTGGATCTCACCGTCGCTCTGTCGAACGGGGCGAACTCGCCGCAGACGGTGCAGTTCGACCTCGGGTCAGTCACCGCTCTGACGCAGGCTGACTCAGTCGTGATCGACTCTCAGGACGGACGCCCTCCGGCATCGCTTGCCAGCGTCGGCCTGGGCGACGGTGGCCTCGTGGAGGGTCAGTACACCGACGGTCGCACGCGGACGCTGGGGCAGTTGGCGCTGGCATCGTTCACCAACCCCGGCGGGCTGCAGCACTCCGGCGCGAACCTTTACACCGAGGGGCCTGCGTCGGGACCGGCGTCGGTCGGGTCAGCCGGCACGGGAGGCCGGGGCAGGGTCGTCGCGCGGAACCTTGAGATGTCCAACGTCGATCTGACTCGCTCTTTCGTGGACATGATCACCACACAGCGCGGCTTCCAGGCGTCCACTCGAGTGATCTCCACGGCGAATCAGATGCTCGACGAAGTCGTTCGGCTGACGCAGTAACGCGCTTGTGTGACCCGTGGGGACGGAGGACACGGGTACTGCTGACGAGCAGCCGGCGGCGTGGACTCGAGCGCAGGCTGCGCACAGGCTGAGAGGAAGAAGCGTGATGATACGCCTCACGGCACTCAGCGGCAGAGAAGTGGTCGTCAACGCGCTGCTGGTTGAGCGCATCGAAGCGGTGCCTGACACCGTGATCACCCTGACAAACGGCAGCGCATTCGTGGTGCAGGAGGACGTGGACACCGTGATCGAGGAGGCGGTGAAGTATCTCCGCTCGCTGCGAGACGGTGATGATGGGGACACACCGGCCACACTCGCGCAGATGGGCCGCGTGTTGAGCTGACGCCGCTGATCGCATCGGACCGATCGGCACAAAAGGAGCAGACGCGAAGTGAACCTCGGGACAATCATCGGACTCGTGCTGGCATTCGGGATGATCCTGGGCTCGGCGATCATTGACGGCGGGCATCTCGACGCGCTCGTAAATCTGTCGGCGGCGATGATCGTCTTCGGCGGCACATTCGGCGCCCTCACGGTCATGTTCCGGCTTGAGGATGTCAAACGTCTGCCGGTGATGGTCAGCAAGGCCTTCACCGCACAGCCACCCGACCCCGGAGGAGTCTGCCGGAAGATGGTTTCGATGGCGCAGTTGGCTCGGCGCGAGGGATTTCTTGGCCTTGAACGCGAGATACCGCTGCTTGAGGACAGTGACCCGTTCCTCGCGCGAGCGCTGCAGATGGTCGCCGACGGCACCGCTCCGGAGACGGTGACCGAAGTGCTCAGCACCGAGGTCGACCAACTGGCCGATCGGCACAGGACCGGGGTGACGATGCTGGAGGCGATGGGCGCGCTGGCACCGACGCTTGGTGTCACCGGCACGGTCATGCATCTGATCCACGTGATGGCGATGCTCGATGACCCGAGTTCGATCGGTCCGGCGATCGCCGCGGCGTTTCTCGCGTGTCTCTACGGCGTGGCCTCCGCCAACATCATCTTCATCCCGCTGGGCGGGAAGCTCAAGGCAATCAGCAAGGTGGAGCAGCACAGCGGCGAGATCGTGATCGAGGGTATCCGCAGCATCCAGCGCGGTGACAACCCGATCCTGGTTGCTGAGACTTTGAAGTCGTTCCTGCCACCTGATGCGCGGGACGATCTCGAGGGAGTCGGCCGGATGAGCGGCGGGGGTGATGACGCTGAGCAGGCGCGAGCGGCATGAGGAGGAGCACGGCCACGACGAGCGGTGGCTCATTACCTACGCGGACATGATCACGCTGCTGCTGGCGGTGTTCATCGTGCTCTACTCATTCTCAGTGCTCGATCTCAAGAAGTTTGAGACGGTTGCCGGCGCGCTCGGCAGTCAGTTTCACGGGGCCGGCGGAGCCGGGGTGCTTGCCGGAGGTGACGGTGTGCTCTCCGGCGGACAGGGTGTCGCGGGCAATCGCGCCACCCTCTTCAACGACATCCGCGCGACGCTTGACGGGAAGCTGCCCGAGAGGTTGAGAGAGAACGTCAGTATCAGCCACCGTGAGGGCGTGGTGACAATCAGCGTCCGGGCCGATGCTCTGACGTTCCCGCTGGGAAGGGCGGCGCTGACCAGCGAGGTGCGGCAGATCCTCGACGCGGTCGGCCCGCCGCTGCGGGACGCAGGCTCCACGCTGCTCATCGAGGGGCACACCTGCGACCTGCCTATCAACACCAGGCGCTATCCGTCCAACTGGGAGTTGTCCGCTCAGCGAGCGACGAACGTGATGGTCTATCTGATCCGCAACTGCGGGATCGATCCCGCTCACGTCTCAGCGGCAGGATATGCGGACATCCGGCCCGTCGCACCGAACGACTCGGCGCAGGGGCGGGCGCGTAACCGCCGCGTTGACATCGTCGTGCTTGCAGAGGACGGAATGCCTGGCGGTCCACCTCGCGCGGGGAACGATGGGGACGGCGCACATTCGGGCAGGAGTCTGCGCCCCGGCCCGGTGCGGATAGCACCGGTCATCGACCTGCCAGCGCGTTATTACCAGCACACCGGACGCCGGAGCGTAGACACGCCGGCCCTGGAATCACGGAGGGAAGTACATTGATGCGACTGAGTGGCCCACGAGACGGGAGCGGCATGCTCAAGGTGATCGTGCTCATACTCGCGGGACTGCTCCTCGGCGGAGGAGGGTTCTTCGCGTGGAGCAAGCTCAGCGGGGGCGAAGAGGGCCGCGAGGAGCGCGCTGCCGAGGAGAAGCAGGCCGACCAGGAGACGGCGATGACCACCGAGACCCTGTCGCTGGGGGAGTTCCTGGTGAATCTACGCACCTCCGGCGACAGTCTCCGCTACCTGCTGACCGAAGTCAGCATCGTGGTGGCGGTTCCGGCAGGCGACGAGGAGGATGATGGAGGCCACGGTGGGCACGGAGGGCAGAAGGGGGCGGAGGACGAGCCTGAACTGCCGCCCGCCAGCCACCGCTATGCCCGCGACGTGGCGATCGAGGTGCTGTCGAGTCAGAGCTTCGAGAAACTCCGCGATCAGCCCGACCGAAGCATGCTGAAGGCCGCGCTGCAGCAGAAACTCGACGCCGCGCTGGCGAGCCACGATGTGCAGGACGTGTTGTTCACGGCGTTCGTAATGCAGTAAGCGGACCATCAGACCGCACGGAACACCCATCTATCCACCGACAAGGGGGACCTTGAGGTGCCTGAGACCATCGACGGGCCCGACGAAATGCAGACCGACATGCCGGATCGCGAGGAAGATGCGACGGTGGAGCATGAGCAGCCCGAGGCGGCGCAGGACGGCGACGGCGGAGACGGAGTTGTCCACCAGCTTCAGCCGGAGGCCATCGAAGCGGCCCTGAGCAGCGAAGCGGAGGGCACGGAGGGCTGGCGCAATTTGCACCGGATGCTTGATGTTCCGCTGTCGCTGACGGTGCAACTCGGCAGCACGGAGATGCCGCTGTCGGAGGTGCTTCGCCTTGAGGGCGGCTCTGTCATCACGATCAACCGGATGCCCGGGGAGCCGATCGACCTGCTGATCAACGGCCGGGTCTTCGCGAGGGGCGAGGTGGTGGTGATCAATGACACATTCGGCTACCGGGTCACCGAACTGGTAGACGACGCCGAAGGCACAATTGAGATCGGCCGTGATGGAGGATGAACGCCGTGAAGACACCTACGCTCGCAGCGACAGCCGTGCTGGTCGCGACGTTCGCGGTCGCCCCGGCCGTGGCCCAGGAGGCGACGCCCCGGGGCGTGGAGACTCCGGCGGATGAGATGGGCTACCTGGCGGAGACGGCGGACTCGCCCGCGTCCGTGTCGGCGCTTGACATCGCGGGCAAACTGGTGATTGCGCTGGTGATCGCGTGGGGCGCGGTCAGGGCGGTGCGCTGGTGGCATGAGAGGGTCCCGGGCTCATCCGGCGAGGCCGGGAGGGGCGGCAGGCGCATGTGGCTTGAGGAGACGCTGCCACTCGGCGCGGACGGACGGCTTTACCTCGTCGAGGTGGAGGGACGGCGGATGCTGCTGTCGGCATCCGAAGGCAGCGTGGTCGAGGTGGCGACGCTGACCGACGAGCCGGCGGCTCCGTCGGCCTACCGGTCGGTGCGCAGGCGCGCCGACGGATCGTTGGACGAACTGAATGTCGCCGGTGGGAACATATCCACCCGCGCGGTTCGGCCCGACGTGGTGGAGGGCGACGACGAGAGTTGGGAGCAGCGGCGGGGCCGACTGCTCAGCGAGCTTCAGGAGCAGGGGTAGGCGGTGAGCATGACAGGCGGGCGCCGGCTGATCGTAGCTGCTGCCGCGACGACGATCCTGCTCGTCGCGGAGGGCGGGGCGTGGGCGCAGAGCCCCGCGCTCCCGACGCTGCCGGAGACATGGACGAGCGATCAGCCCGAGCAGGTGGTGCTGACGCTGCGCATCCTGCTGGGCCTTGCGGTCCTGTCCCTGGCGCCCGCGATTCTGATGACGCTGACCTCGTTCACACGCATCGTGATCGTGCTGAGCTTCCTGCGAACTGCGCTGGGCACGCAGCAGACCCCGCCGAACACGGTGCTGGTGGGGCTGGCGCTGTTCCTCACGCTCTTCATCATGCACCCGGTACTTGACGCGGCCAACAACGACGGCGTGCAGCCCTACCTGGCGGGAGAGATCGGCTACGAGACCGCGCTCGATCGGATCGCGAGTCCGCTCCGGACTTTCATGTTCGCTCAGACGCGGGAGAAGGACCTCGCACTCTTCTACGACATCTCGGACCATCCGCGGCCGGCCACGCGCGACGAGGTGCCCTTTCACATACTCATGTCGAGCTTTGTGATCAGCGAGCTGAAGTCCGCCTTTCAGATAGGATTCGTGCTCTTCGTGCCTTTCCTTGTGATCGACCTGGTGGTGGCGAGCGCGCTGATGTCGATGGGGATGCTGATGGTGCCCCCGGTGATGATCTCACTGCCAGTGAAGATACTGCTCTTCGTGATGGTGGACGGCTGGTATCTGATCACCAGGTCCGTGGTGCTGAGTTTCGCATGAGACGATGTTCGCACAGGCGGGAGATGGCAATATGCCGACCGACATCTACGTACAACTTGCGCAGGAGATGTTCATCGCAACGCTCAAGCTCGGGGGCCCGGTGCTGGGCGTCGCCCTCCTGATCGGTGTGCTGGTCGGGATTCTGCAGGCTGTCACCCAGGTGCAGGAGATGACGCTGACATTCGTGCCTAAGATCGTCGCGATCGGCCTGACGGTGCTGGCATGCGGATCGTGGATGCTCCGGTCACTGGCGGGCTTCACCGAGGAGCTTCTGATCAACATCCCGCATTACGTGCAGTGATGACAGCAGCCGGCACAGCGAGGACTGACGTTCGCGAGTTCAACCCACGCCTGGCGGGAGAGCCGAGATGACACGGAGTCCTGCGGAGCAAAGAGACGACCAACGCGTTCAGGGCGAGTTCGCCGGCACGCGGCCGGATCTGCGAGAAGCCGAGCGCTGCGAGATCCGGCGCCTCGCGTCGCTGGTCCGGCTGGCGGTCGGGCGCCTCGGGGGAAGGATCTCACCGTGGCTCGACGAGGGACTGCTGATGGGCCAGGGGCTCATGATGGTGCTCGAGATGCGCGGGGCTGGCGCCGACGGGTTTACGCCGGAGGCGGACGCCGCGGGAGAGGTCGTGAGGAGCATGCGCGCGTGGGCGCGGGCAAGCTCGTGGTACCAGGCGGCGTGGCCGTGTCGCATCGCCCCGCTCTGCTGCTCGCTCGCCGAGCGCGGATCGGAGGATGCGGGCGACCATGAGACCGCGCGGGATCTCGGCCTCGATGAAACGCGGCTGGCAGAACGCTACGTCGAGGCAGGGCTGCTCTTCGCTGTCAGCCCCGAGTTGCTTCTGCCCCGGCTGCTGCTGCGCGACCGGCCGGCGGGCCCACGCGGATCTACGCATGACGATGGCCGACTGAAGAGCGCGATCTCCGAACTGCCACTGCAGCAGAGGCAGGCTCTTGCGCTTTACTTCGAGGACGGTCTGACGTTCCCGGAGATCGCTGAGTTGCTGAAGATCACTCCCGACGCGGCACAGGCGGCCTTCGGTCGCGCCGCAACACGGATCCGGGCGGGCGTCTTCGGCAGCAGACTGCTCACGGGGGTGTCAGTCTGAACATGACGATGGTGGGGCGCGCGCTTCGGCAGCCCGACGCGATGATGGCGCTGGGAATCATCGGCCTCGTGGCGATGATGCTGATCCCGCTGCCCGATGCGGTGCTCGATCTGCTGCTGACGCTGAGCTTCGCCACCGCGCTGTGTATTCTGCTGGTGGCGATGTACGTGCGGGAGCCGCTGGAGTTCGCTGTCTTCCCGTCCGTGCTGCTGGTCGCCACGCTTTTCCGGCTGGCATTGAACATCTCCTCAACGCGCCTGATCCTGCTCAACGCCCACGCCGGCCGGGTCATCGAGGCATTCGGCAACTTCGTCGTCGGTGGCGATCTCGTGGTGGGACTGATCCTCTTCCTGATCCTCGTGATTATTCAATTCGTCGTCATCACCAGCGGCTCGCAGCGTGTCGCGGAGGTGGCCGCGCGTTTCACCCTCGATGAAATGCCGGGGAAGCAGATGGCGATCGACGCCGATCTGTCCTCTGGGCTGATCACGGAGGATGAGGCCCGGGACCGCAGGCGCAAAACTGAGCGCGAAGCGGACTTCTACGGCGCGATGGACGGGGCCACCAAGTTCGTCCGTGGCGATGCCATCGCCGCGATCATCATCGTCGTGATCAACATCATCGCCGGTCTTATCATCGGCATGACGCGGCTGTCGCTTGAGCCGGGCGAGGCGTTGCAGCGTTACGCGCTGCTGACAGTCGGCGACGGACTTGTCACGCAGATCCCGGCGTTGCTCATCTCCACGGCCACGGGCCTGGTGGTCACGCGGTCGGCATCCGAGCAGGACCTCGGGACGGACGTGATCACGCAGGTGCTTGCTCAGCCGAGGGCGGTGGCGATCGTCGCGGTGATGCTGATACTCTTCGGGATGGTGCCCGGATTGCCCACGCTGAGCTTCTTCGCGATTGGCGGCTCCATCGGCCTGCTGGCCTGGCTGGTGGCACGATCGGCGGGTGAAGATGGCACCAATGAGGAGCCTGCCGGCGACGTTGAATCGTCGCAGGAGCAGCCGATCGCGGTCCCGGCGCCCGACAGACTTGCCGTGCAGATCGGCTACGGGTTGATTGAACTTGTTGATGAGGGCCGTCAGGGCTCGCTGCAGCAACGAATCGCGGTGATCCGTGAGCAGATCGCCACCGAATTCGGGCTGCTCGTGCCGCCTGTGCGGATCAAGGACGACATGACGCTGCGGCCCGGTGCGTACATGGTGCGCCTCCGGGGTGCGCGCATCGCCGAAGGCCACCTCCACCCCTCCCGCATGATGGCGATCGCCACGCGCGACGGTCTCGACGATCTCCCCGGGACAGAGGTGACCGAACCGGCGTTCGGTCTGCCCGCCTGGTGGATCGAGCGCGAGCAGCGGACGCTGGCAGAGGCCCGCGGATACACCGTCGTTGAGCCGGAGGTGGTGCTCGCCACGCACCTGAGTGAACTGATCAAAGCTCACGCGCCCGAACTGATTTCCCGCGAGGACGTGCAGATGATGCTTGATGAGCTGCGGCATACCAACCCCGCGGCCGTCAACGAACTCGTCCCGGAGATGGCGTCCGTCGGGCAGCTTCACCAGGTGCTGCAGGGGCTTCTTGACGAGGGCGTTCCGATCTCCGACATGTCCACGATCGTCGAGGCGCTCGCGGACGGCCTGCGGATGACCGGGGACCTCGCGACCGCGGGCGAGCACGTTCGCGTAGCTCTCTCCCGCATTATCTGCGAGCAGTTCCGCGACGGGGACACGCTGACGGCGTTCGTCCTCGATGCGCAGTTGGAGGCGATGATCGCCGAGGCGATCGTGGACACGCCCGCTGGACCGACCTGCCTCCTCGACCCGCAGGCGCTTCACGCGATGCTCCGATCGGTGCAGTCGGCGGTGGAGGAACTCGCCGCGGATTCCGCCGAGCCGCTCATACTGACATCGCCACCGGTACGCCGGCACGTTCGCGCGCTCATCGGCCGCAGCTTCCCCGACGTGGCAGTGCTCTCTCACGCGGAGATCGTAAATGAACTGACAGTGCAGGCACGGGGCTCGATCGCACTGGATGCGCAGACGGCGGAGGTGCCGGTGTGAGCGAGCCGCTGGCACTGCTGCTGGGATATCTCGCGGAGTTGATGCCCGCCGGACTGCGCGTGGTGGGCCTTGCCGCGGTGGCGCCGGGGCTGAGCTACCAGCAGGCCCCTGCGCAGACACGGGTGGCCCTTGCGCTGGCGCTGGCGGTGGTCGTCGCTCCGGTGGCGGGGTCCGCGGCTGGGCAGATCGATGAGCCCGCGAGGTACATGGCCCTGTGCGTGGTCGAACTGCTCTTCGGCCTGGCGCTGGGATTCGTCGCCGCGGCGGTGCTTGAAGCGTTGCGATTCGGCGGAGAGGTGCTCGACCTGCAGATCGGGCTCCGGGCCGGACAGCTCTTCGACCCGGTCAGCGGCGCGCACTCGGGGATCCTCAGCACCGGATATTACATGCTCGCGCTCGTGTTCTTTGTGACGCTTGACGGTCATCACTGGCTGCTGCGCGGAGTGGCCGGCAGCTTCAGCACGGTGCCTGTCGGCGGGATGACGCTGGGCGCTGACTTCACGTCGCTGGTGTCGCGCCTCGGCACCACAGTGCTGGTGCTCGGGCTTCGGGTCGCGGGCCCGGTGATGGTTGCGCTGCTGCTGGCGGACCTCGCGATGGGGCTGGTGGCGCGCGCGGTGCCGCAGATCAACGTCTTCCTGGTCGGGATCCCGGCCAAGATGGCGCTGGCTTTCGCAATTGCCGCAGTCGGCGCACCGATGCTGCTGATGAACCTCGAGAGGATCACGACGGTGATGGCGCAGTACATGGACGCAGTGCTCAGGGCGTTCGCAGGCTGACGCCCGGGAGGCGAAGTCGTCGATGGCGACCGAGGAGCGTAGCGAACAACCAACTCCACGCAAGCGCAAGCAGGCGCGGGAGAAGGGGCAGGTCGCCACGAGCGTGGACCTGTCTCGCGCGCTGGGCCTGCTGGCCATCTACCTCGCGTGGCGGTTCGCCGGCGCGGGCATGCTCTCCCGCCTCCTCAACGCGACGGAGAGATGGCTGAACGTCGCCGAAGCGCGGGAGTTCGCTCCCGACGACATCATGCCCTTGTGTGCTGACGCGCTGGCGGTGATGGCGATCGTGCTCGGGCCCGTCATGCTCGCGGCTATGATCGGCACCGCGGTCGCGGCGTCCGCGCAAACCGGCGGGCTTGATCGCAGCCGTGGCGACCAGCCCGCCGGTT
>JBNJEK010000034.1:0-23087 GCA_051745855.1 Armatimonadota bacterium | reverse complement strand
TCCTCGCCGGTCGTCACGTCCCGGGTAATCTCCCGCAGCAGTACCGCCTCGATCGCGGCAAACGGGATCTCCCTGACCTCGCGCGTTCCGCCCTCCTGGCTGAGCAGGCTCACGACCCGCCGATCGCGGTCGAAGCTGACCTCCCAGCGATTGCGCCCTGTCGAGAGGTGGCGTATCAGCGCGATCCCGCCGATCAGCAGTACCCCACCGATCACCGCCCGCCACAGTTCGCCGGCGAGCAGATACCACACTCCGAAGCCGACACCGCCGAGGATCAGAGCCCACGCCTGGCAACCGAGGCAGCAGACTGCGCCCCGATCCGCCGCCTCGTACGTCACGATGCGCTTCTGCGTCCCTGCCCCGGTCTGCTCGTCAGCCATCGTCCGCGCCCCTCACCACTCAACACGCACGCTCAGGTCCTCGCCCCCCGCGGCCAGTTCCAGCCCCTCCGGCCACTCGATGAAGAGTTGTGCATCCTCCACCCGCGTCTTCACGCTCTCTTCCGCGCCGCCCACGTACGCCGCCACCGACGGCTCCTCACCCGCCACTTCCGGCAGGCCGAGCCGCAGCGTCCGAAGATTCAGCGTCCCCCATTCGACCGAGAGCGTACTCGTCTGCGTCGAGCCCTCGCGTCGCTGGCCGTAGCTGCCCCAGCCCTCGGCGGTGATGAAGAAGCTGCGGAAGCGCTCCGGCGTGATCTTCGGGTCGAAGCCCAGCAGACCCTTCGGCGCGTGGTAGGTGCGCCCGCCCGCCGCCTCCAGCATGTACCACGAGCACATCGGGCGCACGTAGTGGTCTCCGCACTCTATCTCATTCCACGGATTCCGGTATCTGCCGTCATGGCGGTCACAGGCGGCCCTGATCAGGTGCATCGCCCTCTCGGTCAGCCCCTCGCGGATCATAAGCCCGGCCAACTCGAACTCGAGCGAACTCCAGACCTCGTCGGCGTAGAGCATCGCCGTCTCCTGCCGGCCTCCGTGCGGCCAGGTGGTGATGATCAGGCCCTTCTCCCACTCGGACGCGTACACGCGCGGCCGCTGGACGTGATCGGCGAGGTCGTGACGGAAGTTATGCTGGTAGATCGCCTCCAGGGCGCTCCGCACGTTGCCTGCATCGAGCAGATGGCCCAGATCGAGTGTATGCGCCCACCACTGGCCGAAAAGCTGGTCCGAGAGGCAGCCTTTCCCGTATTGATGG
The DNA here is from genome assembly GCA_051745855.1 of Armatimonadota bacterium. Taxonomy (GTDB): domain Bacteria; phylum Armatimonadota; class Zipacnadia; order Zipacnadales; family UBA5352; genus UBA5352. Next base: position 21,890 of record JBNJEK010000034.1, on the reverse strand, counting down.
TGCTCCGCGCCGGGAGTGCTCTCGTCGAAATGCTGCTCGTAGTACTCGCCGTTGAAGAGCGTGTCGTCGATCTTCTCCGAGCCTCGATCGAAGCGATTCCGGCACTCCTCGGCAAGTTCTGCCTCCCCGAGATGCCTCGCCATCTCCTCCACCGCCAGCAGCGCGGCGAGGTAGAGCAGCGAGCAGTAGGTGTTGTGCCCGTGGAAGTAAAGGTCGAACGTGTTCCACTGCGGGCCGTCGAGGACGCCGTCGCCGTCGGCATCCCACTCGGCGAAGCCGAATTCAACCGCGCGCGTGACCTCCGGCCACATCTCCTCGAGGAACTCGTCATCGCCTGATTGCTGCCACTCGCGACAGACCTTCAGCAGCGTGCCCCAGTGGCCGTCACAGGCGACGTTGGTCCGCTCGAATGGTTCACCCTCGATCTCCCAGCGGGGCAGGTAGAGCGGAAGGACCGTGCGGAAGATAATCCCGCCATCCTCCCGCATCTGCGGCCCCAGGTCGGTCTGGCGCATCGTACGTTCAAGGTCGGGGAAGAGTCGCGAGAGCATCATCTCGTAGTTCCACACGTGCGTGCAGTTGAGCGGGCAGCAGCCGCTGGCGATCCCCCATGCACCATGCACCGCGCCGCGCGAGCCCTCAAAGCCGTGGAAGCGCCCGTCCTCATTCCACAGGCAGGTCGGCGTTCGCACAGTCGCAGCCTGCGAGGTGACGCGATCGATGAACCAGTAAGGCAGCGTGCTGTCGTAGATCGTGTCACGCCAGGAGCGTGTGTCGCGGACGAGACGCTCGAAGTCATCGCGAACGTAGTGAAGGACGTCCATCGCGTCATCGAACCAGTTGTTGTATGCGTTGCCAAGCCAGAACTTGCTCTTCGTGTCTTTCACGCCGAAGCCGCGCTGATCCCAGTTGACGTAGTGATTGGGGAAATGCCAGGTGATGACGAACACCTCGCGCCGGGTCTCCCCGGGTTCAAGCGACATCGATACCGCGACCGCGCCGTTCCACGTGGCCCCGTCCGGGCTTGCACCGGCCGGTGACGCGGGCAGCAGCCGCCCGTTGTCTCGAAGGCCCTGCCAGAGCGCGTCGAAATCCGTCCACCGCTCGAGCGTCTGTGCCGCATCTGACAGCGCCGCGATGGCCATCGAGCCCTGCCCGGGATGGTCGTCGGGGAGACTCGGGTTCGTCATCGCCACCGCGGAGAGCATCTCATCCCGCTCGGCCCGGTTCACGTTGCCGCCGTAGCACGGGCAGCGCACTCCCGAGATCCCGCTGCCCGCGTCATATCCGACGGCGTTCTGCAAAGACCCGAAAAGCGTCACCTCAGCGCGCGAGTCCGTCGGGTTCTCCACGCTGAAGATGAAGATCGCGCACGGAAGCCCGGAATCCTTCGAATTCAGCGGAATCAGCGGCGAGAACGCCTCCACGCTCACCTCCACCGGCAGTTCATCGTCCACATAGCTAAGTTCAGCGATGGGGTATTCCCCGACGAACCTGATGTCATCGACTGTCTCCCCGCGCTCCGCCATGCGACGGGCTTCATCGGGAATGACGTGATCGCTGGTGCTCAGGGCCGGCTCAAACTCCTGGTCGTAGAAGCAGTCGGTCTGCAGCAGGCGGATCATCGGCTCCGCCGCACGCCGACCGGACTGTGCCCTCACTCCGAAGAACGTCCCGGGGAGGAACGCGGTGTGATTGACCTGGTTGAAGATCTGCCACTGGCGAAGTGTGCCATCGCCGGCCAGGGCGCAGTTGCCGGCGCCGATCCCGCCGATGGGCAGCGCCAGGGCGCGGAGCGCCTCGCCTGAGTAGACGGTCTGCTCCGGAGGCCGGGCCATCTCCTCCCGGATGCGTTCGGACCACTGCTCGAAGGTGTCAGATGACGGCCTGGGGTTGCTCTGCTCCATGATCGCTCTCCTCCCGGCTGTGGGTGAGCACAGAGCACAGTTCCACGAGGACGGCGCCGCCTCCTCTTGCCGACCGGTCGCCAGACCCACCTCAAGAGATGCGCAACTAAATGTGTCTATGATGTTTACACCGCGAGTGAATTCTGGTATACTCCACAAGCCTGCCGGAGGTAGCGCCTCCCGTGCAGGCTCCCGGGGGTGGAGCGCATGGAGAGGTTCGACAAATGGAGTGAGGCGAGAGACGATGTGGAAACCTCTGCGAGAGTTTTTCCGGGACGACGACGGAATGACGTCGGTCGAATACGCGTTACTGCTCGCGCTGGTGGTCGTGAGCGCGATGACGGCGTGGCAGGGACTGGATGTCTCGGTGAGTAACGCTGCCGAGCGCACCGCCGATTCGATGGCGGCCAGTAACTGATCGGCCGCGGTGTCCGATGGCGGGCGCCTGCCCATCTCCTCTTCCCGGTGACTGCTACGTTGCATGAGCAAATCTTGAGGAAGAAAGGTCAACGTCCGCTGCGGTCCTGCCTCGCGGTGCCCAGGCACCGCGGGTGTTACGACGTCTCGAAGATCAGTGCGATCTCCGTGGTGGCGGCCTCACGGCAGTCTGAGGCGTGTACACTATTGCGAGGCAGGTCGAGTCCGATGTCGCCTCTGATCGTGCCTGCGGCCGCGCAGGCCGGATCCGTGTCCCCGACCAGCTCTCGCGCTCGCTCAATGGCGCCTTCGCGTTTGAGCCACACAAAGCAGGATGGCCCCGAAGTCATGTACTTCACGAGGCGGCGGAAGTGCGGCTTCTCCTCGTGCTCCTGGTAGAAGCGCTGGATGATATCCGCGCCCGGCGATCGTAAGTTCATCCGCTCGATCTCGAATCCCGCTGCCTCGAACCGCGAGATTATCTCTCCCACCAGCCCCCGTCTGACCGCATCGGGCTTGATGATGACCAGCGTATCTTCCATGGCCCCTCCCGATCATGCTTCTGTGACGACTCCGGTACCGCCGGGCGTCAACCTGTTTGCCGATCGCTGCCCGCTGGAAGCTGCCCGCCAGCTTCAGCAACTGGCTCACTCGAGCCTCTTCTCGCCCACGAATGCGGTACCGCCATGGCAGTCGTAGCCGACGATCACGGGGAACTCTTCGACCACGAGCCGCCGGATTGCCTCCGGTCCAAGCTCGGGGTAGGCGATGATCTCGGCGGAGATGATGCGGTCGGAAAGCAGCGCCCCGGCGCCGCCGACGGCGACGAAGTACACCGCTTTGTGCTGCTTGAGTGCGGTGCGCACGCGCGCTGAGCGATTCCCTTTGCCGATGGTGCCGCGCAGGCCGAGCGCATACAACTCCGGCGCGAATGCGTCCATGCGATATGAGGTGGTCGGGCCGGCAGCGCCGATTGGTCGGCCCGGAGGCGCGGGTGCGGGCCCGCAGTAGTAGATCACCTGGTCCTGCAACTCGATCGGCAGTTCCTCATCGGCCTCGATCAAACTCATCAGCCGCTCATGCGCCGCATCGCGAGCGGTGTACATCGGGCCACTGAGGTGCACGACATCACCGGCGCGGAGTCCGCAGGCGGCGTCCTCATCGAGTGGAAGTGTCAGCTTCTTCGGCTCTTTCTCTGCCACGGTGTAATCCCTGTCTTCGCACGTGATGGCTCGTCGCCGGTCAGATGACGGTCGTCATGTGGCGCGCGGCGTGGCATTGCACGTTCAGCGCCACCGGCAGGCTGGCGATGTGGCAGGGGTGCCGCTCGAGATGAACCGCGAGGGCCGTGGTACGCCCGCCAAGACCCATCGGCCCCACGCCGGTGGCGTTGACAGCCGCCAGCATCTCGCGCTCAAGCTCCGCCAGGTCGTCCTCCGGCGACGGCTCGCCCAGCGGCCGGAGCAGCGCGCGCTTGGCCAGCAGCGCCGAAAGCTCGAATGTGCCGCCCACGCCGACCCCCAGCACCAGTGGCGGGCAGGGCATACCCCCCGCGGCCGCGATCTGCGAGACCACCGCCTCCACCAGCCCCTGCCGGCCCTGAGCGGGTGTGAGCATCCACAGGGCGCTCATGTTCTCACTGCCACCGCCCTTCGGGGCGAAGTGGACGGCCACCTCATCGCCCGGCACAAGTCGCACATGCACCACTGCGGGCGTGTTATCACCGGTGTTGGTGGAGCGGTCGAGCGGATCGCGCACCACGGACTTGCGCAGGTAGCCCTCTTTGTAGCCTCGCCGGACGCCGGCGTCCACCGCATCCTGCAGCGAGCCTCCCACGAGGTGCGCGTCCTGGCCGAAGTCCACGAAAACGACGGCGACGCCGGTGTCCTGACAGAGCGGCAGCCCCGTCTCCTCGGCGCGCTCCGCATTGAGCAGAAGCTGGTCGAGCACCTCACGCGCAACCGGCGACTCCTCCCGCTCCCGCGCGCGGCGCAGCGCATCCACCACGTCCGCCGGAAGCACCGTGTTGGTCTTCCGTGACATCTCGGCCACGGCATCGGTTATCTGAGCGGCGTCAATCTCTCTCATCTGCTGATGTGATACCTTTCCGGGCTGTCTGTCTGGTGTGCCTCCGCGCGGTCGCTCAGGCTGCGCGCCTGGTGGCGGGTTCGCTCCTCACCCCTGCCTGAGGTCCGCGACCTCTCCCGTGTTGGCGACCTCGCGCAGCTTGAGGACGACTTCCGTCATTCGGAGACAGTCCTCGGCAGGAACCCACGATTGCTCGTCCCCGTGGATGCTCGCAACGAAATTCGCGAACTGATCGATCCGCTCGTCGAGTTCGACCGGGCGCGGCTCTTCGTCGTGTGTGATCAGGGTGACCTCGTCGCTCGTGAGCATCCACTCGATGACCCCCTCGTTCCCGGCGATCCGGAGGCGGTCGTCACCGTGCGTGGGCGCCGCCGCGGGCCGACAGTAGTCCATCCGCGCCGTCGCCGATGCGCTGTTGTCAAGCTGCACCGCCACGGAGGCGTTGTCCTCGAGATCGCCGATCTCTGGATGGCCGACATTCGCGCACCACGCCGCTCCTTCCACGAAATCCCTGCCGCTGACCCAGCGGATCAGGTCCAGCGCGTGGATGCCGATGAACGGGATGATCCCTGAGAATGTCTCGCGGCTGCACTGCCACGCCGGTCGGCTGCCGAGGCGGTATGACTTCTGCATCGTGGCCAGACAGACCTCACCGATCGCGCCCTCGCTGATCATCCGGCGCATCGTGATGTACGGCGGCTCGAAGCGCATTGTGAGCAACATCGAGAGGTGGATGCCGCTGCTCTCCACGGCGTTGCGCACCTGCTCAAGCTCGCCGAGGTCCATCGCGAGGGGCTTCTCCGCGATCACGTGGATGCCGCGCTCGGCGGCCGCGAGGATCATCGGCGCCCGCTGCGCGTCCGTTCCGCAGACCCCGAGGATGTCCAGTTCAACGTCGTCGAGCATCTCGGCCGGATCGGCAAAAGTCTGCGTTTCCTCGTCCGCCGCGGCCCATTCGGAGACTCCGGCGAGCTTCTGCTCATCATCATCGGAGACGGCGACGAGACGCGCCTCGTCCATCGCCTGCACACCGTTGAGAATCGTCCCCTGGTGGCCCTTGAGTCCGATCAACCCTACGCGTATGCCCATCAAAGCTTCCTCCCGCTCGCAATGTCACTTTCTCCCTCATGCGAGATGCAGTTTCTTCGCCGCCAGCACTATTCCTGCTTCATCGCGCGACAACGGTCGCGAAGGGCTCCCTGTGGTGACCAGCGATGATGTGAACTCCAGCGGCCCGATTGGGCGCACAACGCGGGGCGGGACCCGCAGGATGAGGATATTTCAACTGTGCCCAAACCAGACATTATCACATTGCTCCTACATAAAACTGCTGAAAGGGTTGCATTATCACACCAGAGGGATTATAATTACCCGCGTGACAGGTACATCTCTGAGGTGAGAAGATGCGGTGGCAAAGACAGATCGTGGTTGGCCTGGTGTGCGCGGCATTGGTCGTGTGCATCCCGGCCTTTGCGGACTTCAGCGGGAGCCTGACCTCGGCAGACGGCGGTCTCGACGGCCGGGAAGAGTGGATAGATCCCGGACACAGCACCATCGAGTGGTCCGTCGTCTGGAGTGAATCCAACAACGCGTGGCAGTACGACTATAGATTCACCGTGCCGGAGTTCGCGATCAGCCACATGATCATCGAGGTCAGCGACGACTTCATCATCGATGATATCTGGAACGTCCAGGGCGAGCACGGTTTCATCGCGGGGCCCGCTACGTATGAGGGTGGTCCTGGAAATCCTAACATGCCCGGCTCCGTCTACGGCATCAAGTTCGACGAGTATATCGAGGACGAGGACGATCCGGGCTACCTGGAGGCAAACGTCAGCTTCCTCAGCAGGCGGAATCCAGTGTGGTCGGACTTCTATGCCAAGTGTGGCGGCCGTCAGGGCATAGTCAACGAGGCGTGGAACGCCGGATTCGCCGACGCCAACCCGCTCGATCCGCCGAGCGATGGTTCGATCAACAATCACATCCTCGCGCCGAACGGCTACGTTCCGGAGCCCGCGACGACCGCGCTCTTCGGACTCGGCCTCGCCGGCCTGCTCGGAGCGAAGCTCCGCAGGCGACGAGAGGACTGAACGACGCCGGACTACCAGACACTCACGAGGCGACCGCTGATGGCGGTCGCCTCTTCGATTCGGCTTCGTCTCGTGGCTGCCGGTCTACTCCTCCACGCCAAGCCCCGCCAGCAAAGCCCGACGCATTGTCTCCACTGGCGGCTCCTGTCCCGACCAGTACCGCAGTGAGATTGCGCCCTGGTGCACCAGCATCCCCGCGCCGTCCACCGTCTCCGCGCCCGCCTTGCGCGCCGCCTGCAGCAGCACCGTGTCGATCGGATTGTACGTCAGGTCTGCGACGACCTGTCCCGGGCGCATCCAGTCGCCAGGAATGACCGGATCGACCTCATGACGCGGATACATACCCACCGAGGTGCAGTCCACGATCACATCCGCACCACCGACGGCCTCCCGCGCGTCCGTGGCATCGAGGGCGATTGCGCTCACCGCATCGAGGCCCGTGGTGTTCCGCACAAGCCCCGCCACGCCCTCCGCGCGTTCGAGGGTGCGATTGACCACGTTGATGCTTCGCGCGCCGTCCCTCGCGCATGCCCACGCCACCGAGCGCGCCGAGCCGCCGGCGCCGATCAGCGTCACCGCCCGGCCCTCCACGCCATGCCCGTGCTCGGCCAGCGAGCGGAGGAAGCCCGGCCCATCGGTGTTGTGCCCCATCAGCGAGCCGTCGCCGCGCCGGACAATCGTGTTGGCCACCCCCAGCGCCTCGACCGCATCGTCGAACTCGTCGAGGTGCTCAATCACCGCGCTCTTGTGCGGGATGGTCACGTTGAGGCCGACCAGCCCAAGGCCGCGAACTCCGGCAAGCGCCTCTGCCACCCGCTCGGGCTCGACGGCGAATGCGAGGTACGTCCAGTTCAGCCCCATCTCCTCCAGCGCAGCGTTCTGCATCGCGGGGGAGAGACTGTGCTCGATGGGCCAGCCGATCACCCCGACGAGGCGTGTCCTGGTATCAGGTCTCATCTGATTGCGCCTCCTCAGCAGTCTCCGGCCAGAACCCCATCCGGCGTGCGACAAACTCCTCCATCCGCCGGTGAATTGCACGAGTGAAGATGAACTCCTCCTCGGAGATTCTGTCCACCCAGATAGTGTAAAGCCCCGCGCGATTGCCGGCGATGACGTCCGTCATCACCTGGTCGCCGATCATCGCCGTCGTCTCGGGCGTGGTGCCGAGTTCGCGCATTGCCCGCCGAACCCCGCCGGTGAAGGGCTTGCGATCCCACGTCCAAACGTTGATTCCCGGGATGCCCATCGCTTCGGCGAGTCGCCGCATACGCCGGCCTGTGATTGAATTTGACACGAGGTACAACTTGAAACGCTCCCCTGCCCGCTCCGCCCACTCCAGGCGATCGGGCGTCACCTCGGGCGTTCCGTGCGCGATCAGCGTGTTGTCCACGTCGATCAGCAGTGCCTCGATGCCCCGCCGCTCCAGCGCATCGAGATCGATGTCCGCCACGCTCACGACGACCTCATCGGGTCTGAAGATGTCCCACAGCCCCATCGACTCACCGTCCCCTGATTCGTTCGATCGCCCTCAGATGCTCCTGGTAGCTCGGCGTGAACACATGCGTCCCGTCCGGCCGGGCGACGTAGAAGAACGCATCCGTCTCCGACGGCCTCAACGCCGCCAGCAGTGATGACAATCCCGGCGAGGCGATCGGCCCCGGCGGCAGTCCGCTGTGAAGATACGTATTGTAAGGCGACTCCACCCTGAGGTCTTCGAAGAGCAGCCGCTCCTTGTGCTCGGGGAGGGCGTACTGCACGGTCGCATCTATCTGCAGCTTCATCCCGCTGTCAATACGATTCTGCATGACACCGGCGATCAGCGGCCGTTCCTCCGCCACCCTGGCCTCGCGTTCGACCAGTGAGGCCAGTGTCACGATCTCATGCAGGCTCAGTCCGCGCGCCTCTATCTCCTCGCGATGAGGCTGATAGAAGCTCGCCTCGAACTCCGCCACCATCGTGGTGATGATCGGCTCCGGCCGGAGGTCGCAGCAGAAGTCATACGTTTCCGGGAAAAGGTAGCCCTCGAGGCTGCCCTCAGGCAGCGGCATCTCCGTCTCTGACGCGACCGTGGTCGCCACGGAGGCCTCGATGAAGTCGTCGGCGCTCAGCACCAGCCCCGCTCCCTCCACTCGCTCGGCGATCTCCGTCAGCCGCAGGCCCTCGGGGATCGTCAGTCGCCGGATGGCGACCTCCCCCGATACGATCTGCCGCGCGATCTCCTCGCCGCTCATCGCGGGAGATATCTCAAACACCCCTGCCTGCAGCCTGCCCGCAAGGTCCTCGAGCTTGAGCATCAACGTGAAGGCGCGATCGTCCCGGATCAGGGCCTCCTCGTGGAGCAGTCCGACGATCTCGGCGACGGAACTTCCCTCACGAATCTGAACCAGCTTCGCCTCACCCGCGGGATTCGCGGGCGCAAGTCCTTCGCGGTACCAGTTGATTCCAAGCAGCAGTCCCGCGCCGATGAGAAGAAGCAGACCCGCGATCGCAGCAAAGAGCCACCGCCTCATATCTGATCGCCGCCAGCACGCCGCCGATCAAGCCAGGTCTGCAGAATCAGCGCCGCCGCGACCTTATCCACCTGGCCACGGCGATCACGCTCGGTCAGCCCCGCCTCCTGCATCGCGCGCGTAGCCACCGCCGAGGTCATGCGCTCATCGCTGATCTCCACCGGGATCCCGGCCGCCTCGCGCAGTCGTTGCACGAACTGGTCCATCTTCTCCGCGGCCACGCCCCGCTCGCCCCGCAGATCCGTCGGCATCCCGACCACGATGCATTCCGCGTCCAACTCTCGCGCACGCTCCACGACGCGGGCCACCGGGTCGTCATCCTCCGACAGCGTGATTACCTCGAGCGGCGACGCGATGAGCCCAGATCCATCGCTCACCGCCAGGCCGATCCGCCTCTCTCCCGCATCCACCCCAAGCGCGCGCATCCTCAGCCTCCAAGCTGCTCGGACAGTATGTCGGGGGCGGCCGAGACTGCGTCACTGAGCTTCGACGGATCCCCGCCACCCGCCTGCGCGAACTGCGGCGCTCCGCCTCCTCCGCCTCCGGCGCGCTGCGCAACGTCGCTGATGAGGTTGCCGGCATGCGCGCCGCGTCCAATCAAATCACCGGAAACCTTCGCCACCAGCGCCACTCCGTCGGCATCTGAGCCGAGCACCGCCACTCCACTGTCGAGCTTCGCCACGATCTCATCGGCGAGACTCTTGAGCATCTCACGGTCCGCGCCATCGATGACGCGGGCCACGAGTGTGACTCCATCGACCTGCTCCGCTTCCGCGATCAGGTCGGGCACGTTGATCGACGCGGACATCTGCCGCGCCTGCTCGACCTCGCGCTCGAGTTCGCGGATCCGCTCGCGCTGCGCGTCGATGCGCTCCGTCAACTCATCGACGGGGCAGTTCAACTCCTGTGAAAGCGCCTGCAGCCGCTCGTCGGCCTCACGCGAATGTTTCACCGCCGGCATCCCCGCGACGGCTTCGATCCGCCGCGTCCCGGCGGCGACTGAACTTTCCGCGAGCACACGCAGCGAGCCGATCTCGCCGGTGCGGCAGCAGTGGATGCCACCGCAAAGCTCGAAGCTCGTCTCTCCCACCCGGACGGTGCGGACGGCTTCGCCGTATTTCTCATCAAAGAGGGCGAGAGCGCCGGAATCTCGCGCCTCGTCAAGGTCCATGAATTCAATGCTGACCGGCAGATCCTCGAGGATCCAGCGATTCACCCACTCCTCGATCTGCAGCAGCGCATCGCGATCGACAGCCTCGTGGTGGGAGAAGTCGAAGCGAAGTCGGTCCGGCCCGACCAGCGAGCCTGCCTGCTTGACGTGCTCACCGACCACCTGCCGAAGCGCCGCGTGCAGCAGGTGAGTGGCGGTGTGATGGCGTCGGATCGCGTCGCGGCGGTCCTCGTCCACCGTCGCTGTCACATCATCGCTCACGGCGACAGTCCCCTCTACCAAGCGGCCGACATGCGCCGTCGCCTCACCCAGCGGCTGCGTGTCCGTCACCTCGAAGCGGAAGTCATCACCGCGGATTGCGCCCGCATCGCCGACCTGGCCCCCACGCTCCGCGTAAAAGGGCGTCTCATCGAGAACGATCGCCCCTTCGCCATCCTCATCGAGGCTTTCAACAAGTTCGCCCTCAACAACGATCGCCTGGACCTTCCCCGGAGCGGTCATCGCGTCGTAGCCAAGGAACTCAGTCGGCTCCAACTCCGCCGCGACCGTCGAGCCGCCGTGGATCGCGAGGCCTGTCACGGCCGCCCGCGCCCGTTCACGCTGCCTCGCCATCGCGGCCTCGAAGCCCTCGGTGTCCACCGTCATTCCGTGATCCTGCGCGATCTCCACCGTCATCTCCCGCGGCAGCCCGAAGGTGTCGTAGAGCTTGAACGCCTCGTCGCCGGGGATCTGTGTGTCACCCTTCTGCTCGAGCATCTCGATGAGTCCGCGGATGCGATCCATCCCGCGCTCAAGCGTGGACGCGAACTGCTCTTCCTCGGCCTTCACCACACCGACGGAGAACTCCTGTCGTTCACGAAGCTCGGGGTACGCCTGCCCCATCACATCGGCGACGGTCGGCAGCAGCCTGTGCATGAAGGGTCCATCCGCGCCAATGTCGAGGCCGAAGCGATAGGCGCGGCGCAGGAACCTGCGCAGCACGTAGCCCGCGCCCTCATTCGCCGGCGCGACACCGTCGGCGGTGAGCATCGCCGCGCCGCGGGCGTGGTCGCAGATCACGCGCAGTGCCACGTCCGTCTCCGGATCGTCTCCGTAGCTCAGTTCGCGGCCCCAGTCCTCGCGCGCGATCTCGATGGTGCGCTGGATGATCTGCCACATCTCATCGGTCTCTGTGCTGAACTGCTTGTCCTGCAGAATCATCGCGAGACGCTCAAAGCCCATCCCGGTGTCAACTCCCGGCGAGGGCAGTTCCGTCAGCGTCCCGTCAGGCGCCTCGGTGTACATCTGAAAGACGAGATTCCACAGTTCAACGAAGCGGTTGCAATCACACGCCGGGCCGCAGTCGGCCTCTCCGCAGCCACTCTCAGGCCCGTTGTCAAGATGAATCTCGGTGCACGGTCCGCAGGGTCCCTCCCAGCGCTCCTCGGGCCACCAGTTCTCACCGCGACCGAGGCGCAGGATGCGATCCATGGGCACGCCGATCTCCTCGTGCCAGATGCGCTCGGCCTCGTCGTCATCAGTGAAGACCGTGATCCACAGGTCGGCGGGGTCGATCTCCAGCACGTCCACGACGTATTCCCACGCGAACTCGATCGCCTCTCGCTTGAAGTAGTCGCCGAACGAGAAGTTGCCGAGCATCTCGAAGAAGGTGTGATGGGTCGCGGAGCGACCGACACGTTCGAGATCGCCCATCCGGGCACACTTCTGATTCGTCGCCACGCGCGGCGCGGGTGGCTTCTCCTCGCCGCGAAATGCGCCGATGAACGGCTGCATGCCCGCGACTGTGAAAAGCGTGGTCGGGTCGTCAGTGACAAGAGGTGTCGAGGGCAGGATCAGATGCCCCCGCTCCTCGAAAAAACCGAGGAAACTGTCGCGTATCTGCTGGCACTTCATTGCTGGTGTACCTCTCCTGATCGCGCGCACGCGCGCGTTGATAAAGTGCGCCGCCGAAAATGATTGCGCCCGCGCTCTCGCGGACGGTGGTCTTCACCTCTCGGACATCGAGCGAGCTATTCGTCACTCTTCTCCTCGAGAATCTGCCGCAGATGATCGATGGCCCGCCGCTGCAGGCGCGAGACGTGCATCTGGGAGATGCCGAGACGATCTGCGACCTGCTGCTGGGACAACTCGTGGAAGTAACGTAGTATCACGATCACCCGCTGGCGCGGCGTAATCTGCTCCAGCGCCCACGAAAGCTCGCTGCGCTCATCGAAAAGGTGCAGCGCCGGATCTTCCTCCCCGGTCCGGTCGGCCAGTGAGGGACTGTCATCATCGCCCGGGGAATCGTCGAGGCTGGCAAGCTCGTACTGGTTGGCGACCTCCACGGCCTCGATGACCGCCTCCTCCGAGACGCTCAACGCCGAGGCCAGCTCGGAATACGTCGGCGATCGTCCGAGCGCCCGAGTGAGGTCCTCGCGGGCGTCACGCACCTGCAGACTCAGTTCCTGCACCCGTCGCGGGACGCGCACACCCCACGTCGAATCGCGAAAGTAGCGACGAAGCTCTCCCCTGATAGTCGGCACCGCGAAGGTCGCGAACTTCGTCCCCCGCTCGGGGTCGAAGCGATCCACCGCATTCACCAGACCGATGTGCCCGACCCCCACGAGATCGCCCCACGGCACCCCCGAGTCGCGATAGGCGTTCACGACATGCCGGACGAGACCCTCGTGCCGCTCGATGAGGTAATCTCGCAATTCGGGATCCTGTGTCTCCCGAAGGATGCGGAAAAGCTCCTTGGTGGAAAGGTCATCCCAGGTATCACTCATACTGTCACCTGGTCGCGCGTTTGACCATGATGACCCGGGTGCCGCTGCCCGGGGCGCTTTCCACGCGGAACGAATCCGTCAGTTCCTTCATGAGGCCGAAGCCCAGTCCGCCCTTCCCGTCAAGGCCGTCACGCTTCGACCGCTGGAGTTCCTTCGGATCAAAGCCCGCCCCCTCGTCTTCGATCTCGACTGTCATCTCGCCCTTGCCCGGGGTCATCCGAACCTGGATCTTCCGGTCGGCAGGCTTGATGTCGTCTCCGAAAGCGTGGTTGATCACATTCGTGCAGGCCTCGGACACCGCCACCTTAAGGTCCTCGATGTCATCGACCGTCAACTCAGCCCGCAGACCGACGCCGCTGGTGGCCAGTCGGGCGAGCAGCAGAAACTCCGGCCGGCCCGGCAGTATCATCTCGACGGTGTCGGCATTCCGATCCGCCATCGGTCACGTCCCCTCCTCGCCGGACTCGGCTGAACGAGCTTCGTTCAGCTCCTCCAGGCGGGCCGTGGCCGCCTCAACATCGGGCAGCACGTTGAGTATCTCCTGCGTGCCCGAGATCTGAAAGATCTTCAGCAGATTGGTTCGCGCGCAGGCCACGGCCAGATCCCCACCGGCCTGCCTGCACCTTTTCGCTGTCCCCACCAGGATCCCCAGCCCGGTGCTGTCGAGATATGTCAACTCGGTGAGATCAGCGATGATCCAACTGCTGCCCTCATCAACCAGCTTATCCAGAGCGTCGCGCAAATCGGGAGCCGTGTACGCATCAAGTTCGCCTGAGATCCGGCAGATAGCCCTGCACTCACCGGCTTCCTCGGTCTGAATCCTCACTGTCTCGCCCTCCTGCATCCTTTTCAACGCCAGATTCGTCCGGCGCCGACATCTCCTCAGCACCTGCGTCCCCGCCGCCCTCGCAGACGGATCGATCATCTTCGAAACACGATCGGAGTTCGGCAAGCCGCTCCGCTATCCGCCGTTCACGCGGCGCTGCGCCGGGCTCATAGTAACGCCGGGGCTCCATCCCCGGCGGCCAGTAACTCTGACGAACCCATCCGCCCGGATGGTCGTGCGGGTAGATGTACTGCGCTTGGTCACTCGCACCGGCTCGCGGTCCCCCGGCGAGGTGGTCAGGCACTCTCTTCCCACCTTCGTCCTGCACATCCTTCCGCGCCTCCGCGATGGCTGTGTACGCGGAATTGCTTTTGGGCGCCACCGCGAGATGGATCGTCGCCTGCGCGAGCGGAATCTGGGCTTCCGGCAATCCGACGTATTCTACCGCATCAGCGGCGGCAACTGCAACCGTCAGCGATGTCGCGTCGGCCAGACCGACGTCCTCGGCGGCCGCAATCACCAGTCTTCGGGCGATGAAGCGCGGGTCCTCCCCGCCCTCGAGCATCTTCGCAAGCCAGTAGATCGCGGCGTCCGGGTCAGAGCCGCGGATGCTCTTGATGTACGCGGAGATGGTGTCGTAGTGCTCGTCGCCCGCCCGGTCATACGCCTGCACCGGCCTGTCAAGCGCGGCCTTCGCATGAGCCATCGTGACTACCCGCGTGCCCTCGTCACCCGCCGCCGCACTTTGCACGGCGACCTCGAGTGCCCCGAGGGCAAGCCGGGCATCTCCCCCGGCCGCCTCCGCCATGTACTGCACCACCTCGTCGGGCACCTGCGGCCGGAGGCCGGCCAGTCCGCGTTCCTCCTCCGCCAGCGCCCGCCGGAGCAGTTCCTCCAACGCCGCCGGATCCAGCGGCTCCAGCGTCACAAGCCGGCAGCGTGACAGAAGCGGGTTGATGATGGAGAAAAAGGGGTTCTCGGTGGTCGCGCCGATCAGGGTGAACGTCCCCTCCTCCACGTGCGGCAGCAGGTAGTCCTGCTGGGCCTTGTTGAGCCTGTGGATCTCGTCGAGGAAGACCACGGTGCCGAGATCGTGGAAGCCCATCCGCTCCTTCGCATCGGCGGCGGCTTCTCGAATGTCCTTTACGCCTGCCTCAACCGCCGAGAGCTGGACGAAGTGTGAGCTTGTGCGGCTGGCGATGATACGAGCGAGCGTGGTTTTGCCTGTGCCCGCCGGCCCGACGAGGATCATCGAGGGCAGCCGATCGGCTTCGAGCGCGCGGCGGATCATCGAGCCCTCGCGCAGCACCTCTTCCTGACCGACCATCTCGTCGAGGTCGCGGGGGCGCATGCGCGCAGCGAGGGGGGCGCTGCGGTCGATGCCCTGGCTGCTTTCAAAGAGGCTCTCAGTCATCACTTACGCCGCCGAGAGTCCGTTCGGAAGGAGAATTCGCATCACAGGAGAAGAGCAGATCAGATGGCGAGGACCCCGCGATGACCGTTGGCCCGTCGGGTTGAGAACCCATTTGGAAAGTGGGTGCCCTCCCGCCGACTTTGTGTATCTTCACATGGAGGAAGCAGAGCTTCCTCGGGGCAAAGCCTCACGCCGCCGGCGGAGCCAGGCTCCCTTCTGTTTGGTGTTGGCTCAAACTTTAGGGGCGGCACGCATCTCGCAGGGTTGCCCTCGCCATGCATATAGTATCACATCCGGTCTTCGCACGCAAGTTCGGCCAACGACTCTGAAGGTCAACGCGCCTGCCGGAGGCGTTGCGACTCAAAGCCCGCGCCCGCCATCACCGACGCACAGGAGGGCCGTCATGACAGTCCCCGGCCTGTCCCGCGCAAACTCCCTCAACGCCGCCCTGCTGATGATCATGCTCTCCACGGCCCCGGCCGGTGCCCTGAGCATCGGCCCGATCCCGGCCAGCCCCGTCGCCACCCTCTACCTCGTCGGCGACGGGGAACCCGCGACCGCCACTGTCACCGTCGTCGCCGGGCCTGACGCACCACCCCCGCGCCTGCTGCTGCGCGCATTCGATGCTGAGGAGCGGTTGTCACTGTGGCGCTATGTCGAACACACCACGCCCGAGGTGGTCGCCGGCGTCGAATCGGCAGACGGCATCGACCTCCGCTCGCGCGAGGGATGGCAGGGCGGCGAGGTGCTGAGCGTCAACGTACCGATCGGTGCTGAGGGCGTGCACCAGATGCGACTGGTCGCGGGAACGGGCGATCTTTCGCTCTCCATCGACCTCCCGCGCGATCTGCAGTGGGGCTGGAGCGCGCAGAACGGGTCATTCACGCCGTGGGAGGGCCTCCCGAGCACGCTCAACGCGTGGGTGCCGCCGAATGCCGAGCAGCTTCGCATCTACGCCGGCGCCGCGCGTATCCTCGGCGACCGGGGTGCAGTACTGGCCTCGATCGAGGATGGGCCCACGACCGTCGCCGTGGATCGCACCGAAGTGCTCTGGCGCTTCGAGATGCCTGACGATGACTGGTCATTCAGCGCCGCCGATTTCCCGCTGATCCTCTGCCCCACCGCGGAGGCCGCGCGGGCCATCAGGGCTTCGGTGGAGGTCCTGCCCGACGGCACGGTCGTCGCGCACAAGTTCCAGCGGCGCATCGCGGAGATGCTGCCGGAGATTCTCGCCGACTACGTCGGCGACACCGAGGAGTTGATCGTGCCGCTCTCAGAGCAGCGCGAGGCGTGGCTCGCGGACCCGCTCCGCAGTCTCGTGCTCATGAACGCCTACCTCCCCGCGGTCGAAGATCATCTGCGCTCGCAGAACCTCGACCCGGAGAGCCACTGGGGCGGCTCTCTCGACGGCTGGCAGCAGTTCGTGGACCGACCCGGACGCGAGGGCCGCTGGGACCGTCCGGGGAAGATCGACGGCCTGCGCGCCGGGGCGTCCTCAGACTATGACGCGGCCGCCGACCACCTTGCACTCGCGGCGCTTGAGGATGACCCGACGAATCCTTACTTCGGCCGCGAGGAGTTGCTCTACCGCGCCGCTGCAGCGGCTCTGCGCGACCTGATGCGGGTCTCAGAGAGCGAAGTCTGGCCGAATATCGGCGGCGACACCACCTACCCCGGCATGATGGCCTTCGCGCTCGGCAGCAAGACTCTTCCGGTCTACGGACGGGCGGCTCCGCACCTGCAGTCGGAGATTCGCGATCTCTGGACGGAGGGTGCGCGTCGACTCGTGGACCGCTCCTACCCGGATGGCCTGGTGAGTTGTCGCAATCAGTCATCACACTATCTCGTCAGCCACCAGGCCTTCGCCGACGGGTCAGAAGATCCGCTCTACGAGGCGATGGCGCGACTTTACGCCCACCGCTGGGTTGCCGGACAGCACCCCTCCGGCTACCACATGGAGGCGGTCGGCCCGGATTCGAGTTACATCGGGATGACGCACTGGCATGAGGCCGTCTACTACCGCATGGGCGGCGCTCAGACGGTCCTTGATTCAATGCGGCGTTCGTATGAGCTTTTCAACCACACGGTCGGACCGGAACCAGACGGCCGAATGCTCGGCGGCTTCAACTTCAACCATCGGGTCGGCGAGGGCTTCTACGGTGAGCAGTGGGGCGGCGCGAAGGGGATCGCGCATGCCGATCTGCCGGAGGTCGGGTTGTGGGCGGACGACCCGCCGACCGAGGAGGAGATTGCAGAGGCGCGCGACCGAATCAACGCGTTCCTCGATGACCCGCAGATGCCGCGCTACCCGAAGATGGCGACATGGCGCTACCTCGCCTGGGGCGAGCCTGACCGCAGCGGCACCTGGCCGTGCGAGGAACCGGAGTCATTCATCCGCACCTTCGAGGACGAGTTCATCTTTGTCAGGCGCCCGGCTTACTACGCGGCTGTCTACGTCGGCATGCCGGTGAGTGAGTACTACATCCGCAGCCGCGAGAAGCTGCGCGAGCCCTACCCGGATGACGGCGAGAGCACCGGCGCCGAGTACACGGACATCAAGACGATCACACCCTTCGGCGGGGGTGGGCTGACCGGAGTCTGGACCGCCGACTACGGGCATTCGCTGATGGCTGCGAACTGGGCGCCGACCACCCACCACGGGCTCATCGCCACCGACGCGGACGGCCAGCGCTGGTGGGAGGATTACCACGCGCACTCACACGTGCTCGATCAGCAGGCGGGCACGCTGACCATCACCGGACGCGTGGAGGGCCAGCCGATCGCGTACGAGCGCCGCTACGTCTTCGGCGATGATGCGATCGAGGTCGAACTCACACTCGCCGCGGACGAGGCGGTCACGCTCCAGCGCCTTGCGGAGTGCGTTCCGGTCGCTCGCGGCGGCTGGAAGGCCCGCGGCGCCGAGCTTCAGGCCGCCGGCGCCACCGAGGGCGCGGCACGTGCCGATCGCTTCACGGTCAGCGACGCCGAGGGCGCCGGGGTGGCGTTCGAGCTTGACAGCGAGCGCGACCTGCTGCTCGTGCCGGAGGGCCTGCAGACTTCAGGCTGGCGCCAGCTTCAGATCGGCCGCGTGGAGATCGCCCTGCCTGCGACACTGGCGGCAGGCGAGCGGATCTCGCTTACGTATACCATCCGCCCACTGGAGGACTGACCTCAGCCAACGTCCTCCGCCGGCAGGATCGTGAAGTCGTCCCACCAGAACTGCTGTCCCTCGGTGCCGTTGGAGTTCGTGTAAAAGCGCAGCATCTTGATCGTCTGCCCGTCGGGATACACCTCGCGGATCACGCGGACGTCCAGCGTGATCTCATGCCACTGATCGTCATCGATCAGCTTGCCTGCGCCGAGGTTCTGCAGGCCGCCGGGATCATGATTCGCGCTGCCCGCGATGTACACCGCGCCGAGGCCGCGCTCATCGGTCGGGAACTGCTGAAGCTGGATGCCGATCGGCACGCCCTCGGGGATGCGATACGCCAGGCGCACATACGGGAATCGGTCGATGTCCCACCAGCGCGGGAGCATGTGACACGACAGCGTGGCCTCGTCGGCCTCGGCGAAGACGCGCATGGAGCGTTTCCCGGTGTTCGCGGTGGTGTCATCGACCCGCGAGTCGGTGTTGCGCTGGCGCGAGAAGCTGAAGAACCAGTGCCACTGCTCGAGGTCCTCCTCCTCGAAGTTGATGGCCACGATCGGCTCGGTGCTCGTCGCCATCGTCGGCACGCGGAGGCCCTCGGGGATCACCGGTTCGATGTGCCAGTCCTCCTCGCCGCCTCGCTCATACGCCCCGTGGTCCGGCGCGGCTCCAGCGTACGGCAGCGTCACCGGATCCCCGGCCTCCCACGTCAAACTGTGGTCCACGGTGAGCGTGTTCGACTCCAAATCCCGTCGAAGCACCCGTGCAGGCTTGCACTCCTCGCCCACCCAGATCAGATCTCCCTGCTCCCCGCGGATGCCGAAGCCATCGTAGAAGTAGCGCGCATCCTGCACGCTGATGACCTGCCCTGAGCCCGCGGAGGCGGTCCTCGTCAGCGGCCGCCCCGCATCGACCGCCGGACTGCCCGCGGCCAGCCGGTAGTCATCGGCGTCCGCGTCCACGAAGCGGGGATCGGCGTCGAGGTTGCTCGCGAACTGCTCCGGGCGCGCCTCCTCGGCCTCGGCGACAGTCATCGCTTCGCCGGGCCACTCGGTTGCCCGTGGGTATTCGAGATCGTAGCGGATCACTCCGCGCCCCGGCCGATCGCCGGAGATCGTATTGCTCAGCCAGCGGTTGTCATCGGCGATGTTCGCGCGCAGCCGCAGCGCGAGATGCTGGCCTGCAGGATCGTTGTCGTACATGATGTTGTTGACGAAGATGTTGTTCGCCACGTAGTGCTCGCGCTCAGCCTCGCCGCCGTAGTCCGCCATCTGGAACGCGCCGTCGTGATTGCGATACCACGTGTTGTTGTAAAGGCGCGAATCATACATGCCGAAGGGCTCCGGGAAGCCCCGATAGTGGTACGAGTTGATAACCAGCGGCATGTACCAGTTGCGGTGGATGACGTTGCGGCGGAAGATACTGTCGATGATGAAGAGCTTTGCGCGCCCGTCAGCCGACCCTGACCCCATGAAGCCGTTCGTGATGACGTTCCCCTCGATGAGCATCTGCGGAGTCGAGAAGAACTCGAAGTTGCGCCCCCAGCGGCCGTCGAAGACATTCCCGCGCACCACGTTGTTGGGCGAATCGCGCAGGAAGCCCAGCGGTCGATGCCCGCAGCGGCTGAAATAATTGCCCTCGAAGACGTTGTGACTGCAGTTGACGTTGTTCCACATGTCACCGCCCGTGTGCCCCCACGCATTGAGCCGGAGCGAGCGGAGTGCGCGGTTGTTCTCGTAGCGGTTGTAATGCGAGTCCTCGCAGCCGATGATGAAGCCGGTGGTCTCCTCGAAAGTGCAGTCGCGGATGGTGATGTGCCGGGTCCGTGTAAGCTGCATCCAGCCCGACCCCTCCATCGGCTCGACCCGGAAGCCCTCCACCACGACATGCTCGCGGTCCTCTATCGCGATCGCCCGCCGGGTGTCGATGCCGCGCAGAACGGCCTTCTGCGAGTTCTGTGCGCGATAGGTGATCGGCGCGCCTTCCTCGCCGGAGTTCGCGGGACTGATGCTCCACTCGTACTCTCCATCAAGAAAGATCAGCGTGTCGCCCGGTTGCAGGCGCTCATTCGCCTCGCGCAGAGTGCCCCACGGCGCCTCGCGCGTCCCCGAGGCGTCGTCATCTCCATCCGGGGAGAGATAGTACTCCGCCCCGTGTGCGCCGCTCATGATCATGACTCCCAGGCTGATGACGGCGAGCAGTCTCATCACGCGTCCACCCTCTCACGGCTGTGCGACGGACTCCTCGTTGCGATCTCCATGCACGGGTGCAGACGCCATCCGTTGCCTTTCAATCGGGCGCGTCACCCCAGTCCGGGATCTCCAGCGTCTCCCCGTCCCGGAGGATCGACTTGTACGCCATCACGCCCGGCGCCACGAAGCGCACCGCCTGCCACGCGTTCACACGCGGCTGACGGCCCTCCATGCACGCGCTGACGAACTCGTGGACCAGGTAGGCGTGCGATCCGCCGTGACCGCCCTTGTTCGCGGCCAGCTTTTCCGGCAATGGATCCTCCACGTCGCCCAGGTCCACGTCCTTCTGCGCGTCCTTCGTCAGCCAGACCGATCCGTTGAAGTTGCGCTCAAAGGAGCCCTCGGTTCCGTAGATGCGGAAGGTCTCCAGGCACGGCGTCCCGATCCGCCTCATCTCCGCAATCCGGCAGACCGAGCCGTCGCTCATGCGGTAGAGTCCGATCATGTCGCCGTAGATGTTCCCGCTCATCGTGTCCGGGAGGTGCCAGTCCTCGTCGGGCATTGCGTAGCCCGCCGCCGAGACATGTGTCATGTGCGCGCCGGTGATGTCAATGATCCCGCCGGTCGAGTGTGTCGGGTAGTGCATCGGGATCCCGCCGCGCTTGCTGTCATCCCAGCGGTCCCCCCAGCGCCACTTCGCGACGTTCTTGAGGTTGTGCGAGATGTCATGGAGATAGTGGCCCTCGGAGTAGGCGAAGTGGCCGAACTCGCCCGCTTCGGCCTTACGCCGGCAGAAGATGCTCTCCGGGCGGTAGCAGGTGGTCTCCCCCATCATGTAGAGCTGACCCGTGCGCTCCGCGGCCTCGATCAGGCGGTCACACCACTCCAGTATCTCATCGCCATCGACAAGTGAGATCACCGGGACGGCGGTGTACGCGTGCTTGCCCGCGTTCATCGCCTCAATCGCCTGCGGCGCGTGCAGCCACGGCTGGGTGAAGATCATTACCGCATCGATGTCCGTCTTCAACAGTTCGTCGAGGCTTGCGTAGCACTCCTCGATGCCGAACTGCTTCGAGCACTCCGCGAGCTTATCATCGTCGAGGTCACAGAGTGCGACGCGACTCACCCCGGGATGGTCGCGGATCAACTCGATGAAATGCCTCCCGAACGACCCGCATCCGACGACACCAACGCTGAGTTCCATCTATGTCACCGCCCGCATTGAAATCTGATGACCAGGAAGCCACGGTTCGCCTCGACGCACGTGAGGCCCTTCACCGTGGGCCTGTGCGCTGTCACAAAAGCCTCTCGGCCCGGCCCCCTTCCAGACCGGCGAATCTCTGAAAAAAACCGCTCAAAAAT
>JBNJEK010000033.1:0-23497 GCA_051745855.1 Armatimonadota bacterium | reverse complement strand
AGCAGGTCCAGCCGCTCGAGTGTGTCGATGAGCATTCCGAACCACGTGTCAACGAGGGTGACCAGGCCGGAGTAGTGCGCGATTACGTCCGCGAGCATCGCCTCGGTCATCCCCTGCTGCTCCATCGTCTGATAGCGGGCGTGGGGGATCGTCGGGCCGTCGTAGCCTGGGTCGGCGTACATCTGGTAGTAGTGCGGCGGCGCCTCCCACGGCTCGTGCGGGGGGAATGAGTCAACGAGCAGGTAGAAGGGTTCGGCGTCGCGGTTGTCCTCGACGAAATCCATCGCCCAGCGAAAGACTTCGGCGGTGGTGGTGTCCCGCTCATGCAGGCGGCCCTTCGAGTTGGCGATGTGGTAGCGAAGGTTCGAGTGAAGTGGTGCGTCGCCGCCGGGCCACCAGTAGTTTTCCATCTCGTCATCGCTGACCGTGTGGACGGACGCCCAGCGATCCTGCTGGAGGCCGCGCACGTAGTTCCACTGCCAGAATCCGCGCTGGAAGTTGAAGCCGGGCGCGTAGTGCGGCTTGGTGTCGGTGACGAAGCCGGTGTGATAGCCGGCGTGCGCGAGGTTCTCGGCGAGCGTGTCCTCGGTGCGGTCCATGGCCTGCCATCCGGGGAGATAGACGATGTCCCACGGGACGGGCGTGTAGTCGCGGAAGGGGTAGGAGCGTCGGCCGGTGTGGATGGCGCGACGCACGGGGATGGTGGGCAGTGATTCGGGGTAGGCGCGTGTGAAGAGCACCGACTGGGCGGCGAAGCGGTCGATGTTCGGTGTGCGGATGGTCTCGTTTCCGTAGCAGCCAAGGAAGGCGGTCCTGAGCGTGTCGGTCATCACGTATACGACATTCGGGCGGGCGTCGGCCATGACGATCCTCCATCGGGCGGGCGTCTCAACCACGGTGCAGGGGGAGATTACGCCGCGAGGGGGCGGCTTTCCTTCAACGCGAGCCGGACCATCCGACGCAGGGGCCCGCGGGGCATCGCCAGCGATGATGGCAACGTTGACCTGCGCTCCGAAGCGAGGTACAATAGTCATTCGGAAGATTGGCTGCGGAGGTGGCGAGCGACTACTCATGGCGCATGATGACGATCGTATTCGCATATACGGCGCGCGCGAACATAATCTCAAGGGCGTAGACCTTGAACTGCCGCGAGGAAGGCTGATCGTCTTCACTGGCGTCAGCGGTTCGGGCAAGAGTTCTCTCGCACTTGACACAATCCACGCCGAGGGCCAGAGGCGCTACGTGGAATCTCTGTCCACGTACGCCCGCCAGTTCTTTGCGAGCATGAAGCGCCCGCAGGTCGATCACGTGGACGGGCTTTCACCGGCGATCGCGATCGACCAGCGCTCCTCGTCGGGCAACCAGCGTTCGACCGTCGCGACCATCACGGACATCCACGACTACCTTCGCGTGCTCTTCGCCCGCGCGGGCGAGGTCTTCTGCTACTCCTGCGGCCGGCCGGTGAAGGCTCACACGGCGCAGCAGATCGTGGACCGCGTGCTGGCGCTGGACGAGGGCACCCGGGTCCATGTCCTCGCACCGGTGGAGACCGACGAGGACCAGGCCCTCGTGGACGTCGCCCGCGACGCCCGCCGCCAGGGCTTCGTGCGTATCCGCGTGGACGGCGAGGTCGTGGACATCTCCAGCGGCGTCCCCGACCCGACGCGCGAGTTCAAAGAGGTCGAGATCGTCGTCGATCGCATCGTGGTCAAGGAGGGGATCCGCTCGCGGGTGGCCGACTCGGTGGAGACGGCGCTGGCGCAGGGAGATGGGCTCATCGTGATCGACGTGGTCGATGGCGAGGACATGCACCTGTCTACGCGCTTTGCGTGCCCGGAGTGCGGCATCGCGTATCCGGAACTGACGCCCGCGATGTTCTCGTTCAACAGTCCGGCGGGGATGTGCCCGGAGTGCGAGGGCCTCGGCACCCAGCGGGGTCTCGACCCTGACCGACTCGTCGCCGACCCGTCGAAGTCGATCCTCGACGGGGCGCTGGAGATCTACGGCGATGTGAGCACGCGGCATGTGCGGCATATCCTCGAGGGTCTCGCGGAGCATTACAACTTCGACCTGAGCACCCCGTGGCGCGATCTGTCAGATCAGGCGCGCGAGGTGATTCTCTACGGCACAGAGGACGAGATTTCGTTCGAGTACGAGACGCGCGGCGGGAAGCAGTTCGAGTACACGAAGACATTCGAGGGCCTCGTTCCGGCCAGCCAGCGGCGCTACCGCGACACGAACTCATCGGGGAAGAAGAAGTTCTACGATCGCTTCTTCGCGCCGCTGCCCTGCCCTGAGTGTGAGGGCGAGCGCCTGCGCCGCGAGAGCCGCGCGGTGCGGGTCGGCGGCAATTCACTCGGCGAGATAAGCTCGATGACGGCCGAGCGAGCGCTCGAGTTCTTCGAGGAGTTGGACCTCTCGGAGTCGGACGCGGCCCTCTGCGCGGAGCTTCTCGACGAGGTGCGTTCGCGCCTGCACTTCATGGTGGAGGTCGGAGTGGGGTATCTGACGCTCGATCGCACCGCACCGTCGCTTGCCGGTGGTGAGGCGCAGCGTATCCGGCTTGCGACCCAGCTTGGCTCAGGTCTTGCGGGGATCCTTTACATCCTCGACGAGCCGAGCATCGGCCTTCACCCGGTCGATCACGACCGCCTGCTGAACGTACTTGAGCGGCTCCGCGACTTCGGCAACACGGTCATCGTGGTGGAGCATGACCCGGAGACGATCCTGCGCGGCGACTGGGTGGTGGACTTCGGCCCCGGACCGGGTGTCGAAGGCGGAGAAGTCATCTACGACGGTGACGTCGAGGGCCTGCTGACCTCCGACGAGTCGCTGACGGGTCGCTACCTCTCGGGACGGCGCGAGATTCCGGTCCCGAGCGATCGGCGCGAGGGCTCCGGAGAATCGCTGGTCGTCAGGGGCGCGTCACAGTATAATCTCCGCGAGGTGGACGCCGAGATCCCGCTCGGCACACTCACCTGCGTGACGGGTGTCTCAGGCTCGGGGAAGAGCACGCTGGTGCAGGAGATCATCTACCGCGCACTCAGGCGCCGGCTGCACCGCTCGATGGACGTCCCGGGCGAGCACCGGGAACTGACGGGCTGGGAGAACGTAGACCGCGTGGTGAGCATCGACCAGGAGCCGATCGGACGGACGCCGCGGTCGAATCCGGCCACGTATTCGCGGGCGATGTCGCCGATCCGCGATCTCTTCGCATCGGTCCCGGAGGCCCGGATGCGCGGGTACGAGCCGGGGCGCTTCAGCTTCAACGTCTCAGGCGGGCGCTGTGAGGCGTGCCAGGGCACCGGAACCCGGACAGTCGAGATGCACATGCTCCCCGACGTCTACGTGGACTGCGACGAGTGCGGGGGGGCGCGTTACAACCGCGAGACGTTGCAGATCAGGTACAAGGGGAAAACCATCGCCGAGGTGCTGGACCTCACCATCAGTGAAGCGGTGGATGTCTTTCAGAACGTTCCGAAGGTCAATCGTATCCTTGAGACGCTCGTGGCGGTGGGGCTTGGCTACCTGAAGCTCGGCCAGCCCGCGACCACGCTGTCGGGCGGTGAGGCGCAGCGGCTGAAGCTGGCGCGGGAACTGGCGCGCCCCGAGAGCGGGCACACGCTTTACATACTCGACGAGCCCACCACCGGCCTGCATTTCGCGGACATCGCGCGGCTGCTCGATGTACTCGATGAACTCGTCAGCGCGGAGAACACGGTGGTCGTGATCGAGCACAACATCGAAGTGATCAAGTCCGCCGATCACATCATCGACCTCGGGCCGGGCGGTGGCGACAGCGGCGGGAGGATCGTCGCGACAGGCACGCCCGAGCAGGTCGCGGAACAAGAGGAGTCGATCACCGGGCGTTTCCTGCGCGATACGCTGGATCGAGCCGGGACGTCCGCTTCCGTCGGGTGACCGCGCCCGCGGATGACCGATCAGACGCCGTGCCGCAGGGGTGAGATGACGTGCGTCCTCGCGACGGCGAAGCGACCGGGGCCGCCACGCAAACCGGCGGCGAGGGGGACCGCCTCCCCACCGCCACCGTGCTGGTGCCGAGTTACCACCGTCCTCAGACCCTGCTCAACTGCCTTGACGGTGTCCTCGCGGGTTCGAGGCGCCCCGATCAGATCGTGATCGTGCTTCGCGACACCGACGAACCATCCCATGAGGCAGTGGAGGGCTGGCTGGACGAGGAGACGGGACGGGGGGCGATGGTCGATCTCGCAGAAGTCAGTGAGCCGGGGCCGATGGCGGCGGCACAGTCGGGCCTGGCGCTGGCGCGTTGCGACGTGGTCTGCCTCATCGACGATGACTGCGTGCCGACGCAGCGGTGGCTGGAGCGCATTCTCGCCCACTACGCGGATCCCGAGGTGATCGGTGTCGGCGGACGCGACCGGGTGCATCACGGCGACGAGATCTCCGCCGAACCTGCCGCGACCGTCGGCCGCATCACCTGGTACGCCCGGATCATCGGCAATCACCACCAGCCGGGGTTCGACGAGGCGCGACAGGTGGACCACCTCAAGGGCGCGAACATGTCCTTCCGGCGAGAGGTCATTCCCGCGTACGATCTTCGCCTCCGCTCCGGCGTCTATCATGAGATCGACGTTGCGTTCGGTGCGCTCGCGCACGGAGGTCGGCTGGTGTACGATCCGCAGGCGATCGTCGATCACTATCCGGCGCCCCGGCACTTCGGCCACCCTCGCGACAGCGAGTCGCTGCAGGCGGTGACCGATCTGTCGCATGACCACGCGTACGTGATGCTCAAGCATCTGCCACCGCTGCGCCGAGCCGCCTTCTGGGCGTTCGCGCTCACCATCGGCCAGCACTGGCGCTACGGCGTGCTGCGGATGCTGGTCATGCTGCCTCGCGAGGGGCGGACGGCGGTCATGCGCTGGCGGTCGGCACTGCGCGGGCTGCTGGAGGCGCGTACGACCCTGCGGCAGGCAGGAGCCGAGACGAACGATGAGTGAGGCGCGTGACCGCCACGGCCTGAAGATCGCCCTCGTGATCGAGGACGTCGGCATCGGCGGCGGCCAGGAGCGCGTGATCGCCGAACTCGCGCCACGCCTCGCCGAGCGGCACGAGGTGCATCTCTTCTGCTTCACCACGCGGGACATCGACCTCGACGGCATCGCTGTGCATCGTCTCCGCGACCCCCGACTGCCGCTGGGAGCGCGCGCGTTGTGGTTCGTGCTCACCTCGTCGCTGGCGGTGCGCCCGCGTGAGTTCGACGTGGTGCTCTCCCAGGGAGGCAACACGCTCAGGCAAAACGCGATGCTCGCGCACACCGGCCACCGCGAACGCCGCCGCACCCGCGCGAAGCTCCAGCGCAGGTTCGGCCTGCGCTCGCCGCTGCGACGGGCGTGGGAGGTGCTGCGCGACCGGGCATTCTGCTCGCTGGAGGCACGAGCCGTCCGGCGCTGCCGGGGGCGGATCATGACGGTCTCGCGCAGCATCAAGGAGTACTTTGTCCGCGAGTATGACCTCGACCCCGACGCCGTCTTCGTCACTCGCAACGGCGTAGATCACTCAGTTTTTCATCCGGGTCTGCGCGAGGAAGCCCGCCCGCGGATTCGCGCGGAGCTTGGGCTCGCAGACGAGGACTTCATCGCGCTCTTCATGGGCGGCCGCTGGTACGAGAAGGCGCTCGTGGAGGTCATCGAGGCCCTCCCGCTGACGCGCGAGCCATCGCACCTGGTGATCGTGGGGAGCGGCGATGCGCAGGATTTCGCGGAGAGGGCTGAGAGTTGGGGGGTGGCCGAGCGCGTGACCTTCGTCCCGCACGTCGATCGGCCGCAGGCGTACTTCGCGATGGCCGACTGCCTCGTACACCCCAACCCGCACGAGCCCTTCGGCCTGGTGGTGGTGGAGGCCGCTGCCTGCGGTCTTCCACTGCTTGTCGCCCGCACGGGAGCGGCGCTCGACCTCGTCGAGGATGGCGTGACGGGCTTGTTCGTAAGGCCTCAGCCGCAGGAGATCGCGGCGGGCCTCGACGAACTCGCGTCCGACCGCGACCGCCTTCGCGCGATGTGCGAGGCGGTCCACGAACGCGCGCTCGAGTTCTCGTGGGATCGGCAGGCCGCGGAGATCGAGACGCTGCTGATGCGCTTCGCGCGCGAAGGGAGCGAGGCGCCGTGAAGATCGCTGTCATCAGCCACGCCTGCGTGGTGGAGGTCAACCAGCGCCTTTTCAAGCAACTCTGCGCGGCGCATTCAAACGTCGAACTGCTGATGATTGCGCCCAAGCGCTGGAAAGCATCGACGGGCATGATCGTGGATTACTCGGAGGTCGAGGACGCCGGCTTCGACTCGCGACCGCTTCCGGTGATCGGCTCCGGGAAGATCAGCCTGCACTTCTACCGCGGCCTGGTGCGGGCCCTTCACGAATTCAAGCCCGACCTCGTCTACCTTGACGAGGAGCCTTACTCACTGCCCGCATGGCAGACGCTGCGTATCTGCCGCTCGGTCGGCTATCCGCTCTGCTTCATGACGGCGCAGAATCGGAACAAGCGCTTTCCGTGGCCCTTCTCCCGGCTTGAGCGCCGGGTCCTGGCGTACGCCGACCTCGCAGTCCCGCCCGCGCCTGACATCGAGGAGGTCCTGCGCGCGAAGGGCTTCGAGGGCAGGATCGTGGTCATCCCGCACTTCGTGGACACCGATCTTTTCCGGCCGCTCGACCGCTCGGACCTGCGCCGTGAGCTTGGCGTGCGCGGCACGGTGATCGGGTACCTGGGGCGGCTCACCGAGGAGAAGGGCCTGGCGGACCTGCGCGCTGCGGCGGAGATTCTGTGGCGGCGCGGCGCGGACGTGAGTGTGCTGCTGGTCGGCGGCGGGCCGATGTCCGACGAACTGCGCGCGTGGAGTCGCAGGCGACAGGACGGTCGCGTCGTGCTCACCGGGCCGGTCCCGCACACGGCCGCGCGCGACTACCTGAACGTCTTCGACGTGCTGGCGATGCCCTCGCGGACGACCTCCACCTGGGAGGAGCAGTTCGGGAGAGTGCTGGTCGAGGCCGCCGCGTGCGAACTGCCGGTGGTCGGATCAAGCTCGGGGAACATCCCCCACCTCATCGGCGAACTCAGGCCCGGCGCCATCTTCAACGAGCGCGATCCTGAGGCGCTGGCGTGTGCGATCGAGGAGTTGCTGGCCGATCCGCAGGCCACCGCCGAGATGGCGCGCGACGCCCGCGGCCGGGTCCGAGAACGCTTCGGTATTGAAGCTGTCGCCGACCGCCTCTACGACGCGCTCTCCGTGATGCCTTCCTGAGAGCGCACCACGGCGACGCCGCGCTTCACCAGCCTGACAAGCATCGGGCTGATCAGAAGCAACACGAAGAGGACCAGCGACGGAAGTGCATACGCGTAGCTTCGCCACGCCCACCTCGCCATCAGCAGCCACCTCGACGGCGCCGCTCCCCCCGCTGCATCCAGCAACGCCGCCGCGCACAACTCGGAACGCAGCCCTCTCGCAAGGGCCAGCGCCTCAGCAGCGTGCTCGCGCGCGCGATCACGATCTCCCGAGCGCAACTCCAGCCGCGCGAGCGCCAGCCGTGGCTTCGCCCATCGCGGCGCCCTCCGGCCGGCGCGTTCGAGGTAGGCGCGCGCTGCACCCGAATCGCCCGCCTCAAGGAAGCTCTCACCGGCGAGGAGACTCGCGCACGGCGTGTCATGCTCGTAGACGAGTTGCAGCAGCGCCATCCGATGCTCGTCAGGCGAGGCATCGCGGGTACGAAGATCAGCCAGCAGACACCGCAGATCCGCGCGCTCGGGGGCTGCCTGAGCGGCCTCGGCCATCCACTCCCGAGCAAGGGCCAGGTCGCCTTCATCCTCCGCGCGCAACGCCGCGTCGCGCAACTCATCGGCCAGCGCGTGGCGAGCCATCGTGCGCTCCGCAGCGGATGCATTCCCACCGCGCAGCCGCCTCACCTCGTCGCGCCTCATCGCTGCCGCCTGGCGCTGGAGGCTCATCGCGATCCCACGCAGTCTCACATTCGCGGCGCCCTCGGCAAGGCCGCTGACGACGGCGGCCCCGGCGAAATTGACCGTCCATGCGAAGACCGCCAGCGCGATGAGCGCGCACCCGATCAGCGCGAGCGCGGCAAGCCACGGCCGAAGCACGTCTACCACCTCCCGCTCGGCATCCCGACAGAGATCGCCGGCTCACTGCTCGCGGTCCTCTCGCGCTCACATCCGCCAGGGCCTGCGCACGCGCACTCAGACGCCCGCCATCTCGAGGATGCCGGGCAGAAGATCCGCGCCGCCCTGTGCCATGATGTGCAGCCCCTGGCACGCAGGGAGGATCGCGTGCGCGATCTGCCCTGCGATCTCCGCGCCAACCCGTCTCCTGTCCCCCATCTCCGCCTCGTTCAGAAGCTGGATGACCCACGTGGGCACATTCACGCCTGGGATGCGCGCATTCATGAAACGCGCCACCCGCGGAGATGTGACGGGGATGATACCCGCCAGCACAGGAATCCCCGCCAGCTCCGCGCGCTGCATGAAACGCGCGAACGCAGCCGGCTCGAAGACCGCCTGCGTTTGAATAAACTCAGCGCCCGCGTCGATCTTCTTGCGAAGCTTGATGAGCTGCAGGTCGATGTTATCCGCCTCGGGTGCGACCACAGCCCCGGTGCTCAGCCGCAGCGGAGACGCCATCTCATTGCCCGCGAGGTCTCTGCCCGCCCGCATCTCCCCCGCCACGTGCAGGAGTTGCACCGAGTCGAGCCCGAAGACCGGCTTCGCCCCCGGATGGTCGCCCAGCACCATGTGATCGCCGGTCACGATCAGCGCGTTCTCCACTCCCAGCGCATCCGCCGCCAGCAGGTCGCCCTGCAGCGCAATGCGATTGCGATCGCGGCAGGTGATCTGCCAGACCGGCGTGAGGCCTTCTTCGATCATCAGACGCGCGACCGCCAGCGGGCTCATCCGCATCGTCGCGCCCTGCCCGTCGGTCACGTTGATCGCATCGACGTGCGCCCCGATCTCTCGCGCCTCGGCAAGGACCTCCGACGGATCGGCGCCTTTCGGCGGCGCCACCTCGGCGGTGACGGCGAAGCCCCGTTCCGCCACGATCTCCGTGAGCTTCACGGGGCCTCATCCGCATTCTCTGCGCCGGGAGGACTGAAGCTCACCGGCTCCTGATACCTGCGGAGAATATGCAGCTTGCCGGCTATCTTCAGGCGCCGGTGGATCAACTCCCACACACACGGCCGCTTCGGCAGCACCTCACAGCGGCCGCCCTGCGCGCCGCCGCACGGGCCGTTGATCAGGTGCTTGGGGCAGAAACTGTGCGGGCAGAGGCCACCGGCCTCCCTGGCAATGCACACCTCACAGAAGTTGCACTCCTCGACCGCGGACGCGTTCCCGCCGGTCACTCCCCCCGACACCACCTGCGTCCCCACGATCACCGGCAGCGTCGTTGCCCGCTCGACGGCCGGCGCCCCCTGCGGACAGGCGAGCAGAACAATCACATCCGCATCGGCCACCTGATCGGCCGCGCCTTCGATCGTCGCCCGCGCGACGCGCGGGTCACATGTGCCGTCCCCCTCCGCAGGAGCCGCCCAACCCGTGACCTCGATGCCCTCTCCCGCCAGTGCCTCGGCGGTCTCCTCGCACTCCGCCGCGCCTCCGAAGCGTTCGCGGGTTGCGCAGTCGCCGCAGCCCAGCACGAAGACGCGGGCGCCGTCGGGGATCTCCTCGGTCAGCCGCCCCGGCGGGATCGGCACCGTCCGCTGCATTTCCGGCACTCAGAGCACCCCGCGTCGGTAGGCCGCAAGATAGTCGGTGCACCACTCATCACGCCCCGCCAGCGCCTCAGCGGCGTAGATGCTGGACATGATCCCCTGGTCCAGCGGGTCAACGATCGCGCTGTCCAGTCCGCTGACGATCGCCTGACACAGGAATACGCGGTTGAGCAGCGCCCGACGGGGAAGGCCGTAGGAGACGTTGCTCACACCGCAGATCGTGTGACACTCCGGCAGTTCCTCGATGATCTGGCGAATTGCGTCATTCGCCACGCGCCCGCCCTCCGGATCGACGCTCAGCGGCGTGACGATCGGATCGATGAAGATGTCGCCTCGCGCCACGCCCGCACTATCAAGTGCATCCACCAGCCGATGTGCGGCATCCACGCGCTCCACCACGCCCCTCGGCACCCCATCATCGGTCATCAGCAGCGCCACCACCCGCACGTCCCGCCCGGCCACCACAGGCACGAAGCTCTCCAGCCTCTCACTCTCCAGCGTCACCGAGTTGCAGATCGGGCGTCCCTCGCCACGCCATGCATCGAGGCCCGCGACCATCGCCTCGGGGTCGGCGGTGTCAATGCACACCGGGAGATCGACAACCCGCGTCACAACGTCCACCATCCACGCCATCTGCTCGGCCTCAGCCGCCCCGACCATGCCGACGTTGCAGTCGATGAAGTCCGCGCCGGCGTCCGCCTGGCGCACCGCCAACTCAGCGATCGCATCGTCGTCGCGCGCCCGAATTGCCCGCCCGACGGCCTCTCGCGTCCCGTTGATCAGCTCTCCGATCACGATCATTCCTGACTCGCCGCCTCCTCGCGTCCCTTCACCAGCGCCGTCAACATCCTGCACAGCGGCGCCTCCAACCCGTGTTCCTCAGCCCGTCGCGCGATCTCCCCGTTGATGAAGTCGATCTCCGTCCTCCGCCCGGCCGAGATGTCCTGCAGCATCGATGAGCGATTCTCGGCGGTCTCCGCGCAGATTCCCTCGACCGTCTTCACGATGCCCTCCTGCATGAAAACCCCGCACCTGCGCGCGATCTCCGCCACCTCGACGGTCACCGCGTTCATCAGTTCGCGCAATGCATCGATCTCCACCAGGCGCCCGTTGCGCAGGCCGGTCAACGCGGTCAGCGGGTTGATCGAGGCATTCACCGTCGCCTTCGCCCACAGCACGTCATCGACTGAGGAGGCCGGCTGTGTTTCGATGCCAGCGCTCTTGAGGTACCTCGCCGCCTCGCGGGCCCGCCGGTTGTTCCCCGTCGGCGAGCCAAGCTGCACGAAGCCCCGCCCCGCCTCTCTGACATGCCCCTCGCCCAGCAACGTCGCCCCGGACGTCGAAGTGCCCGCCGTCACGCGCGCCTGCGGAACGATCTCCGAGATGCGCTCGTAGTTGCCGAGACCGTTTTGCAGTGTGAGCACCCCCCCGTCCTCATCGATCGCCGGCAACGCGTGTCGCGTGGCTTCCTCAGTGTCATACGCCTTCACCAGCAGCAGCGCCAGCCGCGCCGGCGCGAAGTCGGCGGCATCCGCACTGCACGGCACCCTCACCGTCCGCTGCTCACCGCCGCTCTCAAGGACAATTCCCTGCTCATTGATCCGCTCGGCCCGGTCGGGACGATGGTCGAGCAGACCCGTCCTCAGGTGAGCCTCCGCGAACATCGCCGCGTGCAGGCAGCCCATCGCCCCGGGGCCAACCACCAGCACGTCCACTCCATCATTCACTGCTCTCATCCTCAGCACCGTGCGCCTTAAAGCCGCTCAGACCCGACTCGCTCTCCCAGCGCTGCAACTCCGCGATCTCCCCGAGGGTCCGCCCGGACTCGATCTCGCCCTTCTCACGCTGCTCGCGCTCATACACCGACTGCGCGCGATTCGCAATCGCCACCGCGTGCTCGCCCGGGACCACGATCACCCCATCATCATCGGCGATGATCCAGTCGCCGGTGCGAATCGTCGTCTCACCGATCTTCAGTGGCACGCCGATCATCCCCATGCCCTTCGGCTCACCAGCCGAGGGGGTCCGAGTTGAGCAGAAGGCCGGAAAGTCCAATTCCGCGATCTCCCGCGTGTCCCGCATCGCACCGTGGATCACCACCCCGCCAAGATTTCGCGAGATGCAACTCTTCGTCGCCTCCTCGCCCCAGACCGCAGGAGTCTCCCCGCGCACGTCGATGAAAAGCACCGAGCCCTCCTCCGCCTGATCGATCGCCTCCACCGGCTTCGCCCAGTCTCCGGGATACGTCCACACAGTCAGCGCCGGACCGACGGCCTTCAGCCCGGGCTTGACCGGATAGATCCCGTGCACCAGCCCGCGCCGGTGCATCGCGTCGGAGATGTTCGCGGCCGAGCAACGACCGAATATCTCGCGAAGCTGCTCCTCTCCCCCGCGTTTGAAAAGCTCGGTCTCCACAGCCTCGCCCGACTCGATCGCCTCAACGATCCGGCGCGCCGCCTCCGTCGCGTCGGGCGCCTTGATGATCGCGCCGCCCACGATCACGATGTCCGCTCCGGCCCGCACGGCCTCCGGCGCCGTCTCGGAGTTGAGCCCGCCCGCCACCGCCAGCCGAATATCCACCGCCTCGCGCACCCGCTCGATCACTTCCATCGGCGAGGCGCCCACCATCTGCTCGTCGATCGCCGTGTGTATCCCTACGATCGCGGCGCCAAGCTCCTCCGCCCGTCGCGCGCGCTCCGCCGGCTCGGGGCAGCCGATCAGATCCACCTGCACAAGGGCATCGTAGTTCCTGCCTGCGTCAACGCACTCAGCGATCGTCTCATCCGAGGCAGCACCGAGGACCGTCACTACGTCGGCGCCGGCCTTCGCCGCCACCTCCACCTCGGTGCGCCCCGCATCCATGATCTTCAGATCGGCCACGATCGTCCTCTCAGGAAAGCGCTCCCGCAGAGCCCGGACCGCGCTCATGCCCTCGCTTTTGATGAGCGGGGTGCCTGCTTCAACCCATGAAACCCCGCCCTCGACGGCCTCCTCGGCCGCCCGAAGCGCCTGCGACAGGTTGATGAAGTCAAGCGCCACCTGCAAAACTGCTCCCTCAGGCATTCCGACCGCTCCTCTGCCGACATACTTCACTTGAACTCACACCCGTGTCGGGCGAAGCTCACGTTATCTGATCGTACACTGCATCACGACACACTCATTCTACCACACGCGCGGACGCCGCTCCACCGGCAAGGTCCTGCCGCCCGCGCGGCGAACTCTCCACCAGCAACCAGGCTCCACGCCGCATCGCATGGAGGACATCATGAGCTTTCCGAGGCTTGAAGAGTGCACGCGCCTGACCCGACTTGAGCCACCGACCGGCCCCGTCCCGATGGTGCTCGACACGGATACATACAACGAGATCGACGACCAGTTCGCGCTTGCGTATTCGCTGCTCTCCACCGAACGCCTGAGCGTCGAGGCGGTCTACGCGGCGCCCTTTCACAATCCGCGCTCTGACGGCCCCGAGGATGGGATGGAGAAGAGCTACGAGGAGATACTGAGAATCCTCGATCGGATGGACCGCTCCCCTGATGACTTCGCCTTCACGGGCTCCCGCAGCTACCTCCCGGCCGCTGATGAGCCCGTCGCAAGTCCAGCGGTGGACGATCTCGTCGAGCGCGCGATGGCCGACCGCGACGGTCCCCTCTACGTCGTCCCCATCGGCGCCATCACCAACATCGCGTCCGCCATCCTGACGCGTCCTGAGATCATCGATCGCATCGTCGTCGCGTGGCTTGGCGGGCAGCCGCACGGCTGGAGCACCGCGTCAGAGTTCAATCTCAAGCAGGACCTGCACGCCACGCGCGTGATCCTCGACAGCGGCGTGCCCTTCGTCCATGTCCCCTGCAAGAACGTGGCCGAGCACATCACCACCACGCGCGCCGAACTCGACGCGCACATCACCGGTCACAACGCTCTTGGCGACTACCTCTTCGAAGTGTTCGACAACTTCGCGGACAATCATTACGCTCGCGCGAAAGTCATCTGGGACCTCGGCCCCGTCGCCTGGCTCATCAACGCCGACTGGGTGCCGACCGTCATCACACACGCGCCGCTGCTGACGGAGATGGTCACGTGGTCGCAGGACCGCTCGCGCCACCTCATGCGCGAGGCCATCGGCTGCAACCGCAACGCGATCTTCGCCGATCTCTTCCGCAAGATCGCGGCATTTGGCGACTGAGCGTTGCGGCGCGCAGGCCCTCAAACGCTCGTGACGTCCGCCATGTAGACGTTGCCGGCGCCGCCCGCATCCGAGGAGAAGAGCGCCCACTGATCGTCCGGGCTGAAGATCGGATGCGGGTGGGAGATCTGCGTCTTCCACGAGGTGTCGTGGCGGCACAGCCGCGTCACGACGCCCCGCCCGTCCTCATGCCGGATCAGCGACATGAACGCGCCCCCCTCCGGGTCGTCGTGCGACAGGTGCGCGCGATCACCGATGACCAGCGTATTGTCAGAGTTTGACTGAATGTGTCCCGGTCGGGGGCCCGGCAGCAGAAACTGCCTCAGCCACGTCCCGTCCGCGCGCACGAAGCAGTTGTACCCCTCCGTCCGCCCGTGGTGGACCGCATTCGCCTGGAAGCCGACCTCACCCTCGCGCGTGAAGTACTCGTGACAGCACCCCTCGCCCGCCTCCTGGCGGAAGAGCGGCTTCGCCTGCCGGCGGCGCCCCTCGCTGAAGTCCACCGTCCACATGCGCTGCTTCACGTACGATCCGCCTTCGTGGCAGAAAAGGATCACGTCGGGATTCGTCGGATGGATGCACACGTGAGAGATCCAGTTGCGCTCGCCCCACGCGGCCTCTGCGTCCCCCGTCGCGGTCTCCACGCGGATAATCACCGATCCCGGGTGCTGGTAGTAACGCTCGCCCATCGTCGCGTAGATCACGCCCGTGTCAGTGCTCACCGGGAGTTTCTCGCGGTAGGCGAACGCCACGTGCGAGCCATCGGCGGTGCATGTCGGCAGCGCCGGACTGAAGCCCTCGGGAGTGCGGTAGATCTCCTCGGTCTCCAGCGTGTCGAGGCCCACCACCATCAGCGCGTCGCCCCTGAAGGCGAAGAGCCGCCCGCCCGGGTCCAGGCACGCCTGCGAGAATGCCGTCTCAGAGACCTCCGTCACCTGCACCAGCGTCGCCGACGGAATATCCAACAGGAAATACGCCCGCCCGCCAAGCCGGTCCGAACTGATGATCACTCGCTCGCTACCATCGCCGAGGAACGACGTGGAGGTGAAGTAAAGGTGCGCGTTGTCCGAGCCATCCCCGGTCAGCCTCCGCACCCGCGCCCCGGTTTCATCGTCCTGATACTCCTCGATCTGTGCCTCGAACGTGTCGCCGACAGCCATCGCAATCAGCCTCTCCCGTCACGCGCGTCTATCAGCTCGTGCTCCGTCGCGATCACCGGCACGCGCACATCCCACCCCGCCCGCGGAACCTCCTCCACCATCTGACAGGAAAACGCCACCGCCACCACGGCGCCCTCCTCGATGAGGTCACTGCGCACGTTGAGAATGTAATCAAAGAAGCCGCCGCCGTAGCCCAGCCGCCCGCCCCCGCGATCGAACGCCAGCCCCGGCACCAGCACGAAGTCGAGTTCGTTGAGCGACCGCTCGGGACAGCGCTGATCGATCGGCTCCTCGATCCCGAAAGCTCCCGGAGCAAGGTCGCAGGCCGGGTCCGCGACGGCATGCAGCGCCAGGGATTCCTCGATACCCTTCACGCGCGGCAGGATCAGCTCCGCGCCACCTCTGAGCGTCTCCCCAATCAGCAGATCAGTGCGCACTTCACTGCCGAAGCTGCGGAAGAGCAATCGCGAGCGTGAGCGCTTGTATGCGGATAACTCCATCACCCGTCGCATTACCTCGCGACTTCTCTGCTCCCGCTCCTCCGCGCTCAGCGCATCCCGCCTCCTGCGCATGCGCCTGCGTAACGCCGCCTTCTCATCGGCTATCTTCACCCGCCGTCACGTCCTGCCCGCACAATCGCATCGGTCATCTGGGCCACCTGCGCCATCTCCGTCACGTCATGCACGCGGATCACGTCCGCCCCGTTGGCGATCGCAACTGCGCAGGTCGCCGCGGTGCCCATCACCCGCTCCTCGGAGGGTGCGCCCAGGACCTCGCCGATCATCGACTTGCGCGACGTCCCCACCAGCACCCCGCAGCCAAGGCTGCGCAGTTCCCGCAGCCGGCGCAGAATCTCGAGGTTGTGCTCCACCGTCTTGCCGAAGCCGAAGCCCGGATCGACCAGCAGTCGTGCGCGCGCGAGTCCGGCCGCCTCCGCCGCCTCCACGCGGCCCGCGAGGAAGTCGTAGATATCCGTCATCAGGTCGTCATACACCGGGCTCTGCTGCATATCGCGCGGCGTACCCTGCATGTGCATGACACACGCCGCCGCCCCCGTCTCAGCGACCGTCTCCGCCATCCCCTCCGCCCGCAGTCCGTTGACATCGTTGACCATCCCCGCCCCCATCGCCACTGCAAGCTGCGCCACCTCCGGCTTGCTCGTGTCGATCGAAATCACCGTCTCCTCGAACTCATCCGCGAGGACCTCGATCAGCGGCAGCACGCGCTCAAGCTCCTCGTCCACGTCCACGCCCTCGCTGCCCGGGCGGGTCGACTCGCCGCCGACGTCAAGAATGTCGCAGCCCGCATCCACGAATCCCCGCGCCTGCTCAACCGCGGCGTCAACGTCCGTGCCGAGGCCGTCGCCGGAGAACGAATCCGGCGTCACATTGATGATACCCATCACGAGCGTGCGCGCGCCGATCTCGAGCGTCCTGCCCGCACACTCGAGCGTCCGCGCCCCCGCCTGCTCGACCCACTGAACCGCGGCCACGGCCTCGCCCGCAATCTCCGCCAGCCCGTGCGGCTGGTCCGCCACGCGCTCGAGCAGTCGGGCGTACATGCGCGCATCGCCGATGAGTATCACCGCGCCGGGCTCAGGGTTGAAGTCCGCGACCCGACGGTGGACGGCGCAGTCACCCCCGAGCGCGAGCATCTCCTGCTTCAGCAACGCCGCCGCCTGACCGGAGACTCCCTCGATCCGAACCGGCTGCACCCGCGCCTTCCGGGCAAGCCATCCGGCAGCGACCGGATGAACGCCGATCTTGCCCATCTCCGCCAGCATCTCAGGGTGACTCCAGGTGTCCAGCACGCGCGCTCGATGATTCATCGCCTCCGACACACCCTCCTGCGCCAACATTCGCCCCTCGATCAGCGTCCACGCGGATTATACCGTCGTCATCACGCCCGCGCAACTTTGCGGAAGGTCGGTCAGCATGCCATGGGGAATGACAGGTGGCCGTTGGCACGTCAAATGCGAGGGAGAAGCCTGATGGATGTCAGCGAACTGAAGAGCTTCTGGAGCGAGGTGCGCGACGAGCTTGATCGCGTCTCGATCGACGCAGAGATTGAACTGATCGACCGGGAGGATGACCGCCTGGTGCATACGTGGCGAGTCACACTCACCGGTCTGCATGAAGTGCGCTTCCGCGCGTTCCTCACCCTCCCCGACCTCGGACCGGACGCCGAGCCACTCCGCGCAGTTATGTATACGCCCGGCTACGGCGGCAATACGCCACACACCGCGATGGCCGGCCTCTGCTACGACAAGGGCATCGCGCTCCTCACCGTCTATCCGCGCGGGCAGGGGGAGAGCGCCGACTACTGGCAGCTTCCTGATGGCCTGACCAAGCTGACGATGGGACTCGACGATCCGGCGCAGCAGTACTACCGCGCGGGCTACGCGGATTGCCTCCGCGGCATCGACTTCCTCTGCTCGCGGGAGGACATACACTCAGATCGCATCGGCGTCATCGGCCTCAGCCAGGGCGGAGGCCTCACACTTGCCACCGCGGCGCTCGACCCGCGGGTGAAGTGCGCGGTCGCCCACGAGCCCTTCCTGTGCAACTACCCCGTGGCGATCGAGACGGCCACCACCGGCCCTTACCTTGAGCTTATCAACCACTTCGCGGAGAAGCCGGAGACCGAAGACGAGGCGCTTGAGACCCTGGCGTGGTTCGATCCGCTGAACCTCGCTCAGATGATCACCTGCCCGACGTTCATCTCCATCGGACTGGCGGACACCACCTGCCCGCCCGAGACCATCAGACCGGTGTATGATCGGATCGAGGCGTTCAGGGGGTTGATCGAGATACCGGGCGCCGGACATGGCTGGTACTACGCCTGCCGCGACTTCGACGACCTGTGGTTGCGCAGATACCTCTGAGGATTACTGCAGGGTGAGGCAATGAAGGCGGCCGTCATTCGCGCCGATGTACACTCGGCCATCGACGACCGCCGGTGAGGAGTAGACCTTCTGCGCGAGCGACTCCACCCCGACTACCTGGCCCGTCTCAGCGTTGAGCACATAGAGGCGTCCGTCGTGGCAGCCGAAGCAAAGGCCGGCATCCGACAGATCGCCCTCAAACTCGAGCGATCTCAGAATCAGCGCCGGGGCCGAGTCAACGACGCCTCCGAGCGTCCGCTCCCACAGTAACTCACCGTCGGACAGACTCGCCGCCCGCGCAACCGTCTTGGACACATAGCCCTCAACCGTGACGAAGAACACATGCCCTCCCGCGATCACCGGAGCGCCGAGGATCGAGTACGCCTCGTTCTGCGCCCACAGCCGCTCACCGGTGTCGGCGCGAAGTGCGACCAGATAGTCGAGCTTCGGCGGCCGGAGCGCGCTGGGCCCCATCACCCCGAACACCACCGTCCCATCGGCCACGACCGGGGCAGCAATCACGCGTCCACGCCCCTCGTGTTTCCACGCGACCGAGCCGTCGCTGAGCATCACGGCCTGCATGGCGCCTTCGTCATCGCCGAAGAACACCAGCCCGTTCGCGACTGCCGGCGAACACTGGATGCTCGCGCCCGGCTCAGTCCGCCACACCGGCGAGCCATCGCTCAGTGACAGACAGTACATCCGGCCGTCCATGCTGCCGAAAAGCACTCGGCTATCGATGATCGCCGGTGATGAGATGATCGCACCGCGCGTGCGGTAGCGCCATGCTTCCCGGCCGGTCTCTGCATCAACGGCGTAGCAGAAGCCATCCACCGATCCGAAGAGGACCATCCCGTCGGCGACCGCCGGCGAGGAGACCACCGCGCCGACCGTCTCGAACCTCCACAGCGGCGAGCCGTCCTCCGCCGACAGCGCGTGCATCTCGCCGAGTGAATTGCCCACGAAGACCGTGCCGCCGACCACCGCGGGAGAACTGTCCACGCTCCCCCCCAACTCCGTCGCCCACGCCAGCTCGGCCCCCGCCAACTCCTGCCACTCAGCGATGCCGCTGCGCGCCCCGTCTCTGCGGAACATCGGCCAGTCTGCGTGCACCAGCATGGTCGGCAGCGTCACGAACGCGATCGCAGCAGCGATGACCGCCGAGTGTCGCAGCACCATCAGTATCAGGGCCTCCGTTGTCGCAGTCACGGTAGAGAGCGGCGCCGCCCCGGTACGAGGCGGCGCCGCAAGGTTCGAACCGGTTACGCGAGAGACGCCTGCTCCTCAGCCTTGCGGAGGAGCGGGGGGCGTGTCAACGTCATCAATCATCTGGATCGGAGCCGACAACTCGGTGGTCTCTCCGCCAACGACGTCCACGGTGAGCGGCACGCCCGGCGGAATGACGAGGCCACGGTCAGGCCCCGCCTCGATCACCAGGGTCTGGCTGCCGGTCGGGACGCGCCGAAGTGTGAATGTCCCATCGTCATCGG
Organism: Armatimonadota bacterium; assembly: GCA_051745855.1. Lineage (GTDB taxonomy): Bacteria > Armatimonadota > Zipacnadia > Zipacnadales > UBA5352 > UBA5352. Next base: position 4,027 of record JBNJEK010000033.1, on the reverse strand, counting down.
TCGTCGTAGTGATGTCGCCGATCGACACCTCGATGCCACCCAGCGGGGCGCCGGTAGAAGCATATGTAATCGTGCCCGTCACGGTTCCCGTCTGCGCTGACTGAACACCGCCATCGCCCCCGCCGCAGCCGGTGAGAATCAGTGCTGCGGCTGCGAGCATCATCAGGACCACCGTTGCGGCGTGTCGCCTGGTTGTCATCATTCTTCTGTCACCTCTTCGACTACATGGCTGCCGACGTGTCGATGGCGACACCGGCCGCGCCCTCTCCCGGCAAAGGGTTCGTCGAACGGCGGTCCGGTCTCATCCTCATGTAGGTCGCGCTGCGGACCTCGGTCTCCATCGCGTTGCCGGAGTTCTCACCGGTATCAGCACTAAGCCGGCGGCTCCTGCCTGCGGCGGAGGTCGCGGTGGCGACCTCCGCCAGGTACGCCCTGATCCTTAGCGCTCGAGCTGGACGGGCACCAGCGCCTGGACCTGCTGTCCGTCATCGGCGCGCGCTTCGACCAGGACGAGGTAGCGTCCGTTCGGTACGAGCGAGCCCGAGGAGTTGCGGGCATTCCAGCCGCAGGTCGAGAGGCCGGCGGGCGCGGTCTCGCCATCGGCGAGTGTCGCTATCTTCCGGCCCGCAATGTTGAGGACCTCCACCGACACCTGCGCGTCCGCCGAGAGCGTGTAGCTCACCGAGACGGCTCCACCGGCTGCCTGCGCCGAGGCGGCGGTGATCATCAGTCCGGTCTCAGAGCGGTCGCCGACTTCGAGCGTGAACCGTCGGGCGCCGCCCTCGCCGGAGTCGTAGCTGTAGGTGGTCAGCGTGCGGGCATACATCCGCTTGCCCGCGGTCTCGTCCACCAGATAGACGGACTTGTCGTTCGGGACCTCGGACAGATCGGGCATCTGAACCTCCACCCGGGTGTCTGGCATGTCGGTTGCAACCTCGAACTGCCAGGTCTGCACCGGCCGCTCGCCACGAACGTCAACCGCGAGCCTGCGGCCGCCATCGCCGACGAAGTAGAGGTCAACATGCGAGCCGACCGCCGGCGGGTTGTCCATCCGGTAGGCTGCCGGATCGCTTGCGGCCTGCGGAAGGACGCCAGCGAAGCTGCAGGCGTCCAGCGCGCCTCCGCCGCGGGCGACGATCGGGATGATCCAGGCGTCGTCCGCGGGCTTGCGCGCGACCTGCTCCGCGACCTCAGCCGACGCGGGAGCCGTGCCGGGAGCCTCAATCTCGATCTGCGTCGCTGAGATCGAGCGCAGCCAGAAGCCGGCATGCTTCGGCACCACAGTGACCGCGCCCAGACCGGGTGCGGTGCTCACGAGCCGGTAGGTGTTGGCGTCCGCGTCCCAGATGAAGCCGTAGGACGATACGGCGCCGCCCTCGGGGATGGCCACCTGCTCCCACGGCAGACCTCTGTCGTAGGGGTTGCCGAACATGGTCCAGGTGCGATGCGCGGTCAACGAGAGGCTCTCGGTGTTTGAGAACGCCGTCCCGGGAACTTCAAGCTGCGTCGCGGCCGCCGAACGCGTCCAGAAGCCGGCGCCGGGCCGGACCTGCATCACCGAATTGTCCGACGGAGCGAACGCGTATTCGCCAGCATCCGGGTCCCAGCGGGCCACCTCAACGTCGTCGCCGAAAACATTCTCCGGCTCCGGGTGCAACGGCTCGACCGGCACCGCGACGAAGCCGAGGCCGGCGGGCAGTGTCATGGTGTAGAGTGACGCGGCGGCGAAGTCGATGTCCACGAGATCGGTGGTCAAATCCACCTGTCTGTCCTCGGGATCAAACGCGTAGTTGTCGTCCACCGGCCGGACCAGATAGCTGCCCGGCGCCAGACCGTCGATCTGGTAGACGCCGTTGGCGTTGGTGGTCGCGGTGCTCAGCACCTCATCGTCCTGAAGCGCCTCCACATCGATGCCCGCGAGGCGGTTGCCCGCAAGTGTGCGGACGGTGCCGCCGATCGCGAATACTTCGATCGAAGCGGTGAACACGTTGCCGGTCGAGTCGCCGGCGTCCTCATTGACGGTGACGCTGATCTCGGCGGGTTCGAATGTCCAACCTTCGAGGTCGGCCACGATCCCGTAAGTGCCGGCCGGGACGTTTACAAGCTCCCACGCCCCGTCAGCGCCGGTGGTGTCAGCATGCGTGCCGTCGGTGACTGTGACGCCCTCGAGCGGATCACCGTCTTCGGTGACAACCGTGCCTGAGATGTCGAAACCAAGCTGTGACGTGAAGTCGATCTCGACGACGTCGGGCGGCACGGTTACCGAGCGCTGCTCAGGCTGGAATGAGCGCCCGTCCTTGCTCGGCGTTACGGTGTATGTGCCGGCCGAGAGACCCTCGATCTGGTATTCGCCATTAGCGTCGGTCATGTCGAACGCGTCTCCGGCCTCGACCCGGACGCTCTCCTCAGGGTTGCCGTCCGCGTCGGTGATTACGCCCGCGATGAAGTGCACGGGCGGGCCGGTGACGGTGAACTCGTAGGTGATCTCATCCGACATATTGCCGGCATTGTCCGCCGCCTGCAGTCGGACGGCCACGGTCTGGAGGAAGTCGAAATCCTCCGGCGGATCGTATTCGACCCGAAGCTCAGCAGCCGACCCTGAGATCGTGGTCTCCGGCGCCTCGGACACGTCCTCGCCATCCACCTCGAAGACCAGGGTTGCCTGATCCACGCCCGACGCGCCGTCGGAGACGGTGAAGGCGATCGTGGTGTCCTCCGCGACGCCCTCGGCGCCCTGCTCGGGATCAAAGTCGCTGAACACGGGTGCAGCATTGTCCTGCGCCTGCACGGGCCCGGCCACGTTCGAATCGGGTCCCTCCTGCACGCCGTCCCACGCGCGCATCATGTAGTAGAGGTCGACGTTGAGAGGCGCGTCGAGGTCCGTGAACTCGGTCTCACCGGCCTCGGCAGTCGAGTAGGCGTCGGCAGGCGAGACATCAACAAAGTCCGCCGGATCGGTTGAGCGGTAGATGTTGTAGTGGACGACATCTTCCTCCCCACCAACCGCCGGATCGTCAGCAGACAGGTCCCAGGTGAGTTGGATGCTGCCATCGGCCAGTTCGGACGCGGCCACGTTGGTCGGCGGCGCCGGCGGTTCGTTGGGAAGCGGAGTCGAGACCACGTCGGATGACATCGGGAAGTTCTCGTCAGAGACGATGTCCTCGCTCTGAACGAGGCTGATGTAGGTCGTGTCCTCGAGCGTGTACTGCAGCGTCAGCGGCGGCTCCTCCTGCGGCATGTCCTCGGAGATCGACGCCGTCAGCAGCAGGGAGCGCGGCGTGGAATCTGTCACCCGCACCGGATTGGCGGCGATGTCGAAGGATGCCCGCTGGTTCCCGCCTTCGTCCGCGAACCTGGTCTCCTCGAGCAGCGTATCGCCGCCATCCACCTGGCCATCAGCATTCGCGTCGAGGTAGAGCCGCGCAGCGGTGATGTGGGCCACCGCATCCATCGTGCCGGTCTCGTCGACCAGCACGCGATCGATGGTGACGCTGTCGCGATCAACCTCACAGTCGAGGCTCAGGATCGGGACATTCTCGTCGCCCGGTTCGATCGCCAGGCCCGCGGTCTGCTCGGGCTCCTCCGGCTGGTCGATCGGCGCGCGGCTGATTGGTGTGATCGTCAGCGTATCCGGCGCCTCCTCGATCTCGACGATAGCCGAGTCGATCGGGAAGCGGTGATCGCCCAGTCCATCCTCAATGTCGTTGCGGACCCGCCGCTGGACGGCTCCCGGGATCTTCGGGACGATGTAGTCGAAGCGCGCGATGCCCGCGCCGAGCGAGTTGCCCGCGGAGCTGCTGGCGGTGTCACTGATGTCATAGGTTATGAACACGTCACGGGTCTCGCCACGCGGGATGCGGTAGTTGAGATCCGTGAAGAATGCGCTCTGATTCTGGAAGGTGGCGGTTGCGATGCGCGTGTCTACCGCCGGGTCGAATTCGTTGTTGTCGTCGGTATCGTCGAACAACGAAACCCGATCCACATCGTCATCGTCCTGCGACGAACCGCTCTCGTCGAGCCGCAGGTT
>JBNJEK010000032.1:0-23582 GCA_051745855.1 Armatimonadota bacterium | reverse complement strand
CGAGGAGGAGATGGAGCTGCGCTGGCAGCGCGCCATCGCCGAGGCCGGCTCGGAGACGGACATGCGCGCGATCCTCAAGCAGCGCGGGATAAGCGATGACGAGTATCGCCGGAGATTGTACTCCGACCTGCTGCTCGACAAGCTCGTAAAAGCCTCGATGGACATTCCGGAGCAGGAGATCAGGGACTTTTACCGCGAGCACATCGACGATTACGCGCGCGGCGAGCGTACACGAGCACGCATGATTCTTCTGGCCAGCGAGACGGACGCGCAGCATATTCGCGAGGCCCTCGACGAGGAGGGCGCGGATTTCGCCGGGCTCGCGGAGGCGTTGTCGATCGACCCTGGAACCGCCGCCGACGGCGGTGACATGGGGTGGTTCGAGCGCGATGATTACGCACGCGCAATCACCGATGTCGCGTTCGAGATGGAAGCGGGGGAGATCTCCGATCCGATCGAAGTGCCTGACGGGTGGGTGCTGCTTAAGGTCGACGAGCATGCGGATGCTGACCGTCAGCCGCTCGAAGAGGTGCGCGACGAGATCCGCGCGCGTATCGTGCGCATGAAACTGCCGTCGGCTCGGGAGCAGTGGGTCAGGACCGCGCGCGAGGAGACGGCGGTCGAGATACACGATTCGGAGCTGCGCGAGATCACCCTGCGCATGCTCGAGGATGCGCCGCCGCCGCAGTCGCCGAGCCTGCTGCCGGTACCGCCGCCGCAGTAGCCAACCGGAAGTTGCCCCCACCCGGCGGCTGAGGTATAATGCGTCCGCGGCGCAGGTGATGCCTGCGCTCCGGTAAGCCTCGGCGGGAAGACCCTGACACCAAGTGAGTTGACTGTTAATGCAGTACTCTGAGAAGGTCATGGACCACTTCGAGAACCCGCGCAACGTGGGCGTACTTCAGGACGCCAACGCCGTCGGCGAGGTGGGTAACCCGCGCTGCGGCGACATCATGAAGATCACGATGCGCATAGACGAAGATACTGAAGTCATCGAGGACATCAACTTTCAGACATTCGGCTGCGGTGCTGCAATCGCAGTCAGTTCCGTGCTCACCGAGCTTGTGAAGGGCAAGACCGTCGAGGAAGCGCTGAAGATCGGCAATCAGGACGTTGTGGATGAACTCGACGGCCTGCCGAATGTGAAGGTCCACTGCTCCGTGCTGGGCGAAGAGGGCGTCGCCGCAGCCGCAAAAAACTTCTACGACGACCACCCGGAGTTGACACCGCCCGAAGGCCTTGAGGAGAAGATCAAGCGCCTCGAGGCGCTTGACGAGCACGGACACGAGGAGAGCGAGTGACGGAACCTCCCCGGTCCGGCCGTCGCGTGGATGCAGAACTGCTCGCGTCGCTCCCGTCGATGGAGCTTCGAGCGCGCACATTCGTGGAGGGCTACTACTCCGGGCAGCACCGGAGCCCATGGCGCGGCGCATCCGTCGAATTTGCCGACCACCGGGCGTACACCCACGGTGATGAGTTGCGCCACATAGACTGGCGGCTCTACGGACGCAGCGACCGCTTCTTCGTCAAGCAGTTCGAGGCCGAGACGAACCTCGCGGTCACGCTCGCGCTCGATGCCAGCACCTCGATGGCCTACCCCGAGGCCCCCCCGGCCAAACTCGATTGCGCCTGCTATCTCGCGGCCGGTCTGGCCTATCTCGCGTGGCAGCAGAGGGATGCCGTCGGCTTGACGGTGCTTGGCGGCACGGGGGAGAGCGATCTGCCGCCACGAACCAGTCGCGGCCACCTGCAGGGCGTCTTCGACCGTCTCGAGGAGATGGAGCCTGTGGGCGATGCAGGCCCGGCCGAGCATCTCGTGACGCTGGGCGGCGCGCTGAAGCGGCGTGGGCTGGTCGTGCTGCTCTCCGACCTTATGGACGAGCCCGAGGAGCTTCTGCGAAGCCTCGGGCTGCTGCGCGGGCGCGGCCATGACGTGATCGTGCTGCAGGTGCTCGACAGGGGGGAGTTGCAGCTTGGCCTCAGCGGGCCGAGCATCGTCGAGGACATGGAGACCGGCGAGCGCCTTGCGACGGACGCCGATGAGTTGCGCGAGGAGTACGCCGAGGCGATTCGCGCCCACGTGGACCTGCTGCATGACGGCTGCACGAGCCGGGGCATGGATCACGAACTGATGGTGACCGACAGGCCGCTTGGGACGGCGCTGACTGCCTATCTCTCGCGCCGCAGGCGCCGCACGGGGTAGCAGAGGGGAACGCTCGTTGCGGGTCGGGCTCTTTTGCTGTCGCGTCTGTTTGACTTCCACGTGAGGCCTGTGATAGGCTTTGATTTACGGCGGTCGATGAGGGAGAGACCGCTGCATTTTCAGTGCCACGGGAAGTCGCATCGCGGCGCAGTCGGGGGCGCGATTTAGTACTCAGAAAGGCTCGGGCCCCGCCGGTGCCCCGAGGAGGCGCGAACGACGATGGTTGAGATGACAGTTCAGCGGGTGGGCATCGATCCAACGCGCCAGGCGCTGGTGATCCTCGCCGACGAGGAGGAGCGGCGGCTCCTGCCGATCATGATCGGCCTCTTTGAGGCCCAGTCGATTGCGATGGCAATCAGCGGGGAAGACATCGGTCGCCCCCTGACCCACGACCTGCTGCTTTCGGTCATCGATGAGACCGGCAGCGAACTGAAGCGGATCGAGATCACGAAGCTCGCGGAGGGCACGTTCTTCGCGCTGATGTACCTCGAGCGCGACGGCGAGACGCTGGAGATCGACTCACGACCGTCGGATGCCATCGCGGTGGCCCTGCGAGCGGGTGCGTCGATCTTCGTTGCCGATGACGTTCTTGCAAAGGCCCAGGTCATCGACGAGACCGTCGAGCACGATGAGCAGGACCTTGAGAAGTTCAAGGACCTGCTGGGCGGCATCGACCTTGGCGAAGAAGAAGATTTTGAGTAAGGCCCACGGGAGGACACTCCCCGGGGCGAGTTGAGCCGATCAATGTTCCGCACGCACGCTTCTGCAAATCCTGACCGGCGCAGGTCGGTCTGCCACGAAGGAATCGGAGGACGTCTCAGGTGACCACATCCAATCGCTGGCTGGCATATCTCTTTGCCGTCGTTGTCGCGTTCATCCTGATACTCAAGGGCCTGACGGTCTACACGGACTACCTGTGGTTCGCGTCACTGGACCAGGCCCCTGTCTGGAGCACGATGTTCTTCACCAAGATCGTGCTCGGGCTTGTTGTCGGCGCGTTCTTCTTTGTGTTCCTCTACGCCAATCTTCGCTTCGCGCGCAGGCCGCTGCCTGGTGACGTGACCTTCATCGGCAGGCGCCTTCTACCCGAGGAGGAGCGCGAGCAGATCGAGCAGTACGCCGACAGGGCCCTGCTGATTTTCGCGCTGGTGGGCGGATTGATGGCCTCGGTGGTGGCAAGCGCCCACTGGGTTGACTGGCTGCAGTTCGCCAACGCGGTGCCCTTTGACAGGGTCGATCCGATCTTTGAGAAAGATGCGGGCTTTTACGTCTTCGAACTCCGCTTCATCGAGTACATCTGGAGTTCGCTTTACTACACGCTCATCGCCACCTTCGTCTTCAGCGTCATCGTCCACCTCTACCAGGAGGCGATTCGCCTGGTCGGGAACACGGTGCAGGCGATCCCGCGGGCACGCGCTCACGCTCTCGGCCTGCTGGCCGCCGCGCTGCTCGTGAAGATCTACAGCTATCGCCTCGACCAGTATGATCTGCTGTTCAGCAAGAAGTCGGGCGCGTTCGTCGGCGGCCCCGGCTGGGTGGATATCCACGCGCGCCTGCCGGTGCTCTACCTGCTGATGGCCGCGTCGCTGATCTGCGCGGTCATCGCGCTGGTCGCGATCAAGACGCGCAATTACAAGCTCCCCGCAGGCGCGATCGGCGCGTTGATCCTGCTGTCGGTACTCGGCGGGACGGTCTATCCGCTGGCGATGCAGAGGCTCGTCGTCGCTCCGAACGAGCTTGAGATGGAGCGGCCCTACATCGAGAACAACATTGAGGCTACCAACTTTGCCTACGCGACCCACGAGGTCGCGAACAGCATCTTCACGGTAGCGGAAGATCTCGATGCTGAGAGCATCAGGGATAACTGGAATTCAATCGAGAACATTCGACTTTGGGACCATCGACCGCTGCAGCGCACGTTCAACCAGGAGCAGGCGATCCGTGCGTACTACGATTTCCCCGATGTCGACGTTGACCGCTACACGGTCGACGGCCGCCTCCGCCAGGTAATGCTTGCGCCGAGGCAGATAAACGCGGACAAGATCCCGGGCGCCAGGCAGTGGACGAACCGGCACCTGCTTTACACACACGGCTACGGCATCGCGATGGCTCCTGTCAATGAGCTCACGCCGGAGGGGCTGCCACACTACTGGGTGGGCAATCTCCCGCCGCAGGCCACCCAGCCTGAGGTCGAAGTCACGCGGCCGAACGTGTACTACACGGCAAGCGTTGGGCCTCGTCTCATCGAGTTCACGAGCCCCGAGGAGACGCCACTGCGCACACGCGAGCAGCCTGCCCAGCAGGAACAGGAGGGGCCCGGCGGCGGCCCAGGCGACACGCGCACCGGACCGAACGCGCCACGACCCGGGCAGGGCGGCGTCCCCGGGGACATTGCCACACAGGAGTTCGTCATCGCCAACAGCCGCGAGCCTGAGCTTGCATACTCGCGCCGGGGGGACGAGGGCGAGGGCACGATCGACAACGTCTATCACAACTACTCCGGCCGCGGCGGAGTCGCGCTCACCAGCTTCTTCCGCCGCGTCGCGTTCGCCGCGCGCTTCCGGGACCTTGGCATCATATTCACGGACCGGACGACCCCGGAGAGCCGCATTCAGCTTAACCGCACTCTCCCCGAGCGGCTGATGGACGTTGCACCGTTCCTGCGCTACGATCCCGACCCGTATCTCGTCGTTGCCGAGGACGGCACGCTCAAGTGGATAAACGACGCGTACACGATCTCGAACAAATATCCTTATTCCCACCCGCTGCAGCAGCTTGGCATGCGCCGACTGCCGCCGCTTGGGAACTACTTCCGCAACTCGGTGAAGGTTGTCGTGGACGCTTACGAGGGCATTCCCGAGTATTACATTGCGGATCCCGAAGATCCGGTGATTCAGTGTTTCGACAAGATATTCCCGAGCCTTCTCAAGCCGATGGACGAGATGGCCCCGGATATGCGCGAGCATATTCGCTACCCGCAGTTCATGTTCGCGGTGCAGGTGGGCGCCTACTCCAGCTACCACATGAAGGACCCGCAGGTCTTCTACCAGGGTGAGGACCGCTGGGCAATCCCGCCGGAGATCTACTCCTACGGGCGCCGACAGATGGAAGCCTACTACGTCGTCATGCAGCTTCCGGGCATGGATAAGCCGGAGTTCCTGCTGATGATGCCGCTGGTGCTCTCGGGGCAGGAAGAGCGAGTGATGGTGGCGTGGATGGCCGCACGTTGCGATGAACCCAACTACGGCGAGTTGATCGTCTACAACTTCCCGCGCGAGACCGTTTACGGTCCGTGGCAGATTGAGTCCCGGATCAGTCAGAATGCGGAGATATCCGCGCAGATCACCCTGTGGAGCCAGGCGGGGTCGAATGTGATCCGGGGGAACCTGCTCGTGATCCCCTTCGAGGAGTCGCTGCTCTACGTCGAACCGCTCTACCTCGAAGCCGAGGACACCGGTCTGCCTGAGATGCGGCGCGTGATCCTCGCCTACGGCGACAATATCGTATGGGGATCCTCGCTCGAGGCGGCGCTTGAGGCGCTCTTCGGCAAGATCGACATCCCCGTCGAGGTGGAGGCGCCAATGGAGGAGGCCGAGGTCCTCGAGGGGCCGACGCCTGAAGTCGAGCGGCCCGTGGAGCCTGAACCCGTCGATGAGCCGGCTGAGGAGCCCACGGAAGAGCCGGTCGCGGCGGCCGACGAGGCCGTCAGCATGGAGACGATCGAGGAATCGCGCTCTGTGCTCAACGAGGTGCTCCGGCTCGACCAGGAGGCCGCTCAGGCACAGGCCGAGGGTGACTTCCAGACCTACCTCGACCTGAAGCAGCAGCAGTCCGAACTGCTCCAGCAACTCGAGGAGCGGCTTGAGGCGGCGGGGGACGCTCAATGACGATGGACGGTCGGCCGCTGCCTGAGGTCGTCGAGAGGCTCATAGACCCGGAGGTCGCGTCACTCCGGGTCGCGACCGACAGCACGGCCGTGACCGGACAGATGGTCCGGGTGACCGTCCAGGCGCGCAACGCCGTCGGCGCCACCGCGGCGGCCGGGGCAGGCATCGCGGTCGTGGTGCTGATGGGTCCTCACGGACACTCGAAGGCGGGGGAGGTCCGCATCAGCGACGGCGTCGGGCACGGGCAGATTACGATCGCTGAGCCCGGCGTGTACCGCGTCGAGGCGCTGCTTGAAGGGAACCTGCGCGCAGTCTCCGACCCGCTGCAGGTCAGCGGTGAGGAAGCCGCGCGATCGCTCTACTGGGGCGACATTCACTCGCACATCCGCGAGCGGCGCGCGCAGGCGCTGATAAGCGACGCCGACAGGCTGATGGGCCCGCCGACGATCGAGGCGGCGCTGACGTGGGCGCGAGACGTGGCGGCGATCCACTTCGCGACGGTCTCCGACCACGATCTGAAGCTCACCGACGCCGAGTGGCTGGAGACGATCGAGACGCACAGGAAGCTGAACGAGGACGGTCGCTTCGTAGCTTTCCCCGGCTACGAGTGGGGCGATTCGCGCAGCATGGCCGGAAACTACGGCCACCGCCACGTAATCTACCGGCGCAGTCGGGCGCGCGGCGTTGATCCGGTTCCGCTCTTCCGTTGCCACGATCCGGGGACAACGACCGCACAGGGACTCTTCGAAGCACTCAGGAACGCGATGCCGATCGAGGACGTGCTCTCGGTGCCGCATCATACCGCACGCGGTGGCGGCAATACATGGATGAACTGGGATTACACCGATCCGGAGCTTGAGCGCTGCTGCGAGATCTTCAGCATCTGGGGCAGTTCGGAGAAGATGGGTCAGCCCTGGCCGATCGACTACCTCGCATCAGGCGGGTATTTCGGCACAGGTGAGGCCCGCGGGCACCATCTGCAGGACGGCCTCGCACGCGGCTACCGCTTCGGCTTCACCGGCGGCTCGGAATCACACGACGGCCGCCCGGCCCGACCGCTGGTCCATGGGTCGCACGTGATCTCAGAGACCGACTTCCTCGCGCCTCCCGGCATCACCGGCGTCTGGGCCGAGAGCTTCACGCGCGACGGGATTTTTGACGCCCTCCGCGCTCGGCGGTGCTACGCGACAACCGGCGCGAGGATCATCGTGCGTTTCACACTCGGAGACACGCCCATGGGCGGAGAGATCTCGACGGACGAGGTGACGGGGCCCGTGGAGTTCAACGCGGAGATCATCGGCACCGCGGCGATCGAGCGGTGCGAGCTTGTGAAGAACAACGTTGAGATCGACAGTGCATCATCGGACGACAGCGAACTGACCGGACGGTTCTACGACAGTACGCCAGCGGCGCCCGGCGACTTTTACTATCTCAGAGTCACGCAGGTGGACGGGGAGATGGCGTGGGCGTCGCCGATCTTCATCACGTAATGATATGAGTGAGCAGGCGACAATTCTTCAGACGGAGCAGTTTGACCCCGCCGCGATCCGCGCGGCCATCTTCGACTTTGACGGCACCCTCGCCGAGACTGACATTGACTTCGCTCTGATGCGCCAGCGGGTGCTCGAAGTGGCGGAACGATGGGATCTGACCGATCACCTCGATCAAAGGCGGTACATCCTCGAGATCATCGAGGATGCGGTCGAGATCCTTTCTGATGAGGCCGAGCGCGAAGCCTTCCGTGAGGCGACCGCGAAGGCGATTCGAGAGGTGGAACTTGCCTTCACGTCGGTCGCGTCGCCCTTCCCGGGCGTGCCTGAGACGCTCGAGCGCCTGCGGGAGTGCGGTCATCGGGTGGGCATTATCACGCGCAACTGCCGCGCGGGCGTGCACTCGGTCTTCAGCCGCCATCCTCTCCACCACGAGATTCTTCTCACGCGCGATGACGTGGAGCGCGTCAAGCCCGACCCCGCCCATCTGCACGAAGCGCTGCAGGCACTGGACGTCGCCCCCGAGGATGCGCTGATGGTGGGCGATCACATCACCGACATTGAGGTCGGTCACGCCGCCGGGACGTGGACGGCGGGCGTGCTCACCGCGAAGACCACGCGCGAGCAGTTCGTTGAGGCGGGCGCTCACCTGGTGCTCGAGTCGGCGGCCGATCTGATGGAGGTTTTGTGTGCGCGCGGCCGGTCGGAGAAGAGGTTCGGGTAGATGGAGCATCGACTGCCCGTCGGCAAGCTGCAGCCGGAGTTCCTCGCGAAGCTGCTGGGCAACCTGCACATCGACGATCCGCGCGTCATCGTCGGCCCGGACATCGGGCGCGACGTGACGGTGCTGGAGTGGGGCGAGGGTGACAGCTATCTCATCGCAAAGACCGATCCGATCACCTTCGCCACCGATGAGATCGGCCACTACGCGGTCTCCGTGAACACGAATGATGTCGCCACCTCCGGCGGTGTGCCGCTGTGGTTCCTCGCGACGCTGCTGCTCCCCGATGAGCAATCGGACGATGCGCTCGTACGCACCATCTTCGAGCAGATCGACGCCGCCTGCCGGGACCTTGGGATCGCGCTGGTGGGCGGGCACACGGAGGTCACGTATGACCTCGACCGTCCGATCCTCGTGGGCTTCATGCTCGGGGAGGTGCGCAAAGATGAGCTTGTCACCAGCGACGGCGCGCAGGTGGGCGATCGGCTTCTGCTTACCAAGCGCGTCTCTGTCGAGGGAACGTCGATCATCGCGCGTGAGGTGGGTGACCGCCTGACCGATGCGGGGATCGACCGGGACAGCGTCGAGTGCGCGAAGGACTTCCTGCATGATCCGGGCATCAACGTCCTGCGAGAGGCTCGCACCGCGGTCCAGGCCGGCGATGTGCATGCGATGCACGACCCGACTGAGGGCGGCTTGGCGACCGGGTTGCACGAACTTGCGATGGCCAGCGAGACGGGCATCGCGGTGGCGTTCGAGGACATTCCGCTCTTCCCTGAGACCGAGGCATTCTGCGACGCGCTCGACCTTGAGCCGCTGGGACTGATTGCCTCAGGCTCACTTGTCCTGTCGGTGGCCCCCGATGATGCGGATGCGATCGCGCAGGCCATCCGGGATGAGGGGATCGAGTGCGCGGAGATAGGAGAGATCGTCGAGCAGGACAAAGGCGTGAAGATTCGCCGCGGGCTGAACTGGCATGACCTTCCGCGTTACGACCAGGACGAGATTGCGAAGGTTTTCTGAGTCGCGGGCGTTCGATCTCCGGTCTTCCGCGGATCACACACGGCGAGAGCGGCCCGTCGTCTGATCGCGACTGACATTCGGCGACCGGCAGCGGTGATAGCGATGAAGACGCTGCGGACAATCGTGGTCGGGTGCGTTATTGTGCTGCTGGCGGCTTCGCTGCTGCCGGCGCAGCTTGAAGTGCCGCAGCAGGAGGCCCCCGGACCGGACGCCGAGCGTGGCGAGGTGCAGGAGGATCTGCAGGAGCAGCCCTTCACCTTCGCGGTCTTCGCCGACGCGCAGCCCTACGGCCGGCAGTTCAGTCCGGTGCTGGTTGAGATCGCGACGCAGGTGGGGCGACGCGATGTGCCCTTTGTGATCGGCGCGGGGGATTACATTGACGGCTCGAGCAATCAGACAACCGTGCGACGGCAGTGGGACAACTTCTTCACCGCCCTTGCACCGCTGCAGGCGCACCGCGAAATCCCCGTTGCGCTGGCCCCGGGCAATCATGACATCAACGGCGTGCGTCGTAACGCGGAGATATTCTGCGAGTACTTCGACAAACTTTACTTTTCATTCGACTACCAGGGCTGTCACTTCGTCATCCTCGACTCCGAGACGATCGGCGCGGACGCGAGAGTGACCGGCAAGCAGCTTGAGTGGCTCAAGCAGGATCTTGCGGACGCGAGTGATGCGAAGTTCACGTTCGTAGCGATGCACCGGCCGCTCTTTCCGGTGGACGGAAACATCGGGTACTCGCTGGACAAGCACCCGAAGGAGCGCGACGCGTTACATGCGCTCTTCGTTGAAAGCGGCGTGAACGCGGTCTTCCACGGTCACGAGCACCTTTACCACCACCAGGAGCGGGATGGCGTGCATTACTTCATCACCGGTGGGGCAGGAGCGAAGCCCTACGTGGAGCCCGAGAACGGCGGATTCCATCACTACCTGCTGGTCTCGGTGGAGGATGACGGATTCGTCGTCGAGGTCCAGCGCGTCAGTCCCTCAGACGATACTGACTGACACTCATACACCGACGTTCACGCGCCGACACGCGCGCAAGGAGTCCCCCTATGAGAGAGCAGATCGGCTGGCAGGCATCAGGCAGGGGCGGAGCGGTCGCGGCGGGCGGTGCTGCGTCCGTGGAAGCGGGACTGCGCATCCTGGAGGATGGCGGGAATGCGGTGGACGCCGCCGTCGCAACCATCCTCGCCCTCGCGGTCACCGACTACGGGCTCTTCGCCATCGGCGGTGAGGTGCCGCTGATGGTGTACGCGTCGGGATCCCGGAGAGTGCGCGTTCTCAGCGGAGTCGGGCGCGCCCCGCTGGACGCCGACGCCATCGCGGATTTCTACGCTGAGGGCATTCCCGACGACGGCAGCTACCTCGCGATGCCCGCGCCAGGCGCGCCGCACCTGTGCCTGACGGCCCTGACGACTTTCGGCACGATGAGCTTCGAGCGCGTTGTCGCGCCGACGATGGAACTGCTGGAAGCCGGTGAGAAGGACTGGCACGGACCGCTGGCGCGGACGCTTCGGCGGCTCACTGAGGCGGCGCGTATCACGCCGGGGTCGCGCGAGGAGAAGCTGCTGAGCGCGCGCGACCGCTTCTACTGGGGCGACATCGCGGTCGAACTGGCCGAGTGGTACGAGGAGGTCGGGTCACCGCTGACCGCCGAGGACCTTGCGGCGCACGTGACGACCATCGAGGAGCCGGTCTCAGTGGAGTACCGTGGCCTGACGGTGGACAAGTGCGGTCCGTGGACGCAGGGGCCGGTGCTCGCGCAGACCCTGCGACTTCTCGAAGGCACCGATCTCACCTCCATGCAGCATCTTTCCGCGGACTACGTGCACATTGTGACCGAGGCGATGAAGCTTGCATACGCGGATCGCGACGAGTTCTACGCCGACCCGGAATTCACCGGCGTGCCGCTCCCGCGCCTGCTGAGCGATGAGTACACGATCATGCGGCGTAGCCTGATTGATGCGGCCCATGCCTCGACCGAGCGCCGGCCGGGTGACCCTTACGCCATGCAACCGCTGTCGAGCGATGATGGCGCTGAGGAGAACGAGGTTCGCACACCGATCTCTGACACGACGACGTGTGTGGTCTCGGACCGGTGGGGAAACGTGGTCGCGGCGACACCGAGCTGCAATCTCGTCGGCAACCGGCCCGACCCGCGCACCGGCGTCACGCAGGGCAATCGCCTGCGCTGCATGAACACGATGCCCGGGCACCCGAACTGCCTTGAACCGGGGAAACGCCCGCGCCTGACGCTCACACCGACGCTGGTGACACGCGACGGGCGGCCCGTCGCGGCGATCAGCGTGGCGGGCGGCGACCTGCAGGATCAGACGACCCTCAATGTGCTGCTCAATCACGTGGAGTTCGGGATGAACCCGGCCGAGGCAGTGACGGCTCCGCGCTTCTCCACCGATCACATGGAGAATTCGTTCGACTCAAACCCCGACCGCGCACAGGCATTCAAGGCGCCGGGAAGCCTTCAGGTCAACGAGGAGATTTCAGAGGGCGTCCGCAAAGAACTGGCCGCCCGTGGACACGCTGTCTCAGTGACCGAGGAGGCCATCGCGATGCCCGTGATGCTGGCCATCGACGAGGACGGGACCTTCCATGCGGCGGGCGATCCGGCGGCCGGCCGGCATGCGGGGGCGCTGGACGGCAAGTGAAGTGCGTTCGGAGGAAGCGACGATGACGGAGACGTTGGGCGCAGCGATCAACGCCTGCGGTGCGGTCGCGTACGAGCACGCGAAGGCATACATGACGAACCCGCACACGCGCATCGTGGGTGTCACAAGCCGCACGCGCTCGAGCGCTGAAAAGCTCGTGGCGGAACTCGGCCTTGATTGCCGGATATACGCGGATTACGATGATCTCCTCGGCGATGATGAGGTGGACATCGTTTCGGTGACCACGCCGAACTTCCTCCACGCCTCAGACGCGATCGCGGCCGCGCAGGCGGGCAAGCACATCGCGCTGGAGAAGCCCGCCGGGATCAACGAGGAGGAGCTTGACGAACTTGCCTCCGCCGTCAATGAAGCCGGCGTCAAGAGCGTGATGAGCTTCGTGCTCCGCTGGAATCAGCAGGTGCTTAACGTGAAGAACCTCGTCGAGCGCGGCGCGCTGGGCGAGCTTTTCTACTGTGAGACCGACTACTGGCACGGCGTCGGCAGCATCATCCGCGCGGATCGCTGGATAGCGAAGAAGGATCTCGCCGGCAGCGCGATGCTCACCGGCGGCTGCCACGCGGTGGACATTGCTCGCAGCTTCATGGGCGAGGTCGCGAGAGTGACCGCACACTCGCACAACAATCCCGCGCTGGGCTTTGAGTATCACACCGCGACCGTCTGCACATTCGAGTACGAGAGCGGGGCGGTCGGCAAGACCTCGTCGATCCTCGAGATCGTCTCACCCTACCGGTTTAACGTGAAGGTGATGGGCAGCGAGGGGACGGCGCTGGGCAACCAGGTGTACTCACGCGCGCTTCTGCCCGAGCAGCAGGATTACTTCGAGATTCCCTGCATTGCGCCCGACTCAGGCGACGTGGCGCACCACCCGTTCCAGCAGGAGATCAATCACCTGGTAGATTGCATCCGGTCCGGCGCCGACTGCGTCCCCGACATCGCGGACGGCATCCTCACCAGCCGGGTATGCCTTGCCGCGGATCGCTCTGCCGCAAGGGGCGGGGAGCCCGAGGAACCTCGGGCGTAGAGCCGTCGGCCCGGTCGTCTGCCGTTGTCTTCGCCGTGCTGCCGAACGAAAAACCAACCGACGGCCGGGCTCTGTGCAATCCGGTCAGTGCGTCCGGCCGGTGAGTTGTCGCCTGATCTTGCGGTAGCGCTTCTTGCCGGGCACAAGCTCGATCGCCCGCTCGACGTGTTCGATTGCAGGCTCTGGCTTGCCGAGCTTTGCATAGCAGACCGAGAGGTTCGCGTGCGCGTCGGCGAAGTCGGGCTCAAGCTCGATGACCTTCTGAAACTGCTCGGCCGCCCGGCCCCACTTGCGATCGTACATGCGCGCGAGGCCGAGGTCGTAACGCGCAGTGGCGTCCTCGGGATTGTCTCGCACCGCCTGCTCGAACTCTCCGGCCATCTGCACCAGTGCTTCTGAGGCTGACCGCTCGTCGGTCTCCTCGAAGCTGGCGCCGCACTCCGGGCAGAATTTCGCTTCCTCACGTGCTTCGGTACCGCAGACAGAGCAAACCGGCATCTTCGTCCTCCTGCTGAATCGCATGTTGTGCCAGAGTCTTCGGCAGTACGTTCGACGGCGGCCGCCAGCTCACCTCTTCGGGGAGGCGTCGGGGCGTGGAGTGGCGAAGAGGCCGGTGAACTCCGATGCCCGAGCAATCGAACGGAAAGCAAACTCGCGTCGGCCCCTACCTCGTGCAGGATGTCCTCGGCTCCGGACCGCACGGCGCCGTGTACTGTGTGCTGCACGAGGAGAAGCACCAGCGGCTGGTGCTCAAGCGGCTTCACGAGCCCGCGAAGGGCCGCCCCGGGAAAACGTTCAACCGTGTCGCGAAGGTCCTCGTGGCGCTCACCCACCCGGCGATCGCTGATGTCGGGCACATCGTGCTGCACGGCGACCACGTGGCGATCATCGGCGACGTCGTAGATGGCCGCCCGCTCTCCGAAGTCCTGGCCACGGACGGGGCCCTGGCCCCGGTGGACGCCGTGGGTCTGGTCCGGCAGATCTGCGCGGGCCTGCAGTACGGCCACCAGCGATGTGTCTATCACACAAGCCTGCGGCCTGAGAATGTCTTCCTGATGGCCGACGGGAGCGTGCGGATCACGGACTTCGCGATCGCCGCGCTCTACGGCCAGTCGGTCCGCAAGCGCCCGCGCTACACGGAGGCGCAGGAGGTGTTCTTCGCGCCTGAATTCCGCACGAAGGGCGTGATTCACCCCCCCTCAGACATCTACTCTCTCGGCGTGCTGCTTTACGCGTGTCTCCGCGGCGGCGTCGCCCGGGCCCGATCGGGCGCCGGAGCGGGGCGCTTCGCCTACCTCGAGGTAGGGGAGAATGCGGCGGCAACGGACGGTCCCCCCGGGCTCGATGTCAATGATCTTCCGCCCGCGACCCCGCCGCAGTTGCGGGCTTTGATCGCCGCGGCGCTTGCCGAGGATCCGGGGCGGCGCCCGGGGAATGTCAACGAGTTCGGTGACATGCTGCGCGACTCGCGGGGCATGGCCCGGCTCTCCCGGCATGCGCGCAGGCGCGCTCAGGACGACGAGCAGCAGAGCGCGTCTTCGGTCGCTCCGGGCCCGCGCGTACGTGTCTGCTCAGCGTGCCGACGCCCTGTCTCACCGGCGGGCCGCGTCTGCCTGGCATGCGGGATGGTGCTGCGAGAGGCGCCTGAGCCGACCGATCTGCGGGGATACTTTCATAAACACGGCCGCAGGCTGCTCGCGGCCGGGAAGATCGATGCCGCAGAGACCGCCTATCGTCGTGGGATCAAGCGCGATCCGCAGGAGGCCGCGCTGCACAATGAACTCGGCGACGTGCTGGCGGTGCAGAACCGGTTTGACGAGGCGGTCGAGTGCTACCGCGCTGCGTTGAAGCTCGATCCTGAGAGCGATGACGCGTGGCACGACCTCGGCGTCTCACTCGCGGCGCTGGGCCGGAGAAAGCCCGCACGGGAGGCGCTTGACCGCGCGGTGCACCTGACCGAGCGGGATGAGGTGCGACTCTCCGCCCTGCTGCACCTTGGCTCCATCGCGGCGGATGAGGGGCGAGTGGGCGAGGCCATCAAGCTGTGGACGCGCGTGCTGCGGGAGGACCCGGGGCTGATCCCGGTGCGCATGGCGCTGGCCTCAAGCTACGCCGGGAAGGGCGACTACGAGGCTGCGGAGGAGCAACTGCGGGCGGTGCTCAGCATCGAGCCACAGTTGCGCGAGGCACAGAACCTTCTTTCGCGGGTTCGCGAGCGCTCGCAGCTTGAGCGCGAGGACGTCGATGACAGCTTCGGGCTGATCGACGACATGGGCGGCGGACAGGCGTATCTCGAGCCGGGCTTCCGGTGGATGAAATTACGGTGAAACGCTGCCATCGAAGCGACAGAATATGCAGTTTTTGAAAAAGACCTTGCAACCAGTTAGCGCGTGTGGTAGTGTACATGCAGTGAACCGCGGCAGTATGCCGCACGGAGGATCGATGTTCGGGTCGCTTGTGAGCTTGTCTCCCGGCGGGCGGGCAAAGATGCTGCGCAAACAAGTAGTTGGAGGCAACACACAGATGGCGACTGGAACAGTCAAGTGGTTTGACGACGCAAAGGGCTTCGGCTTCATCGAGTGCGAGGACGGCGAGGATGCATTCGTGCATTACTCGGCAATCGCGGGCGAGGGTTACAAGAGCCTCGCGGAGGGTTCGAAGGTCGAGTTCGACATCGAGCAGGACGCGAAGGGCCCCCGGGCCGCGAACGTGATCGTCACGGACGAAGCGCCCTCGGGCGACTCGCCGAACATGTGGTAAGCTGCGCGTAATCAGCAGATACCAGGCACCCGGCCAGCAGGCCGGGTGCTTTTCTGATTCTCAGTGAGTCGGCGAACGGGTCGCGCTTGCCAGCGGAGGGTTTCGGGGGTATAATGTTGCAGATGCAAGTGTTCGGGGCGAGGGGTGCCGTGGGGTGGCCCCGAAGACGGACGTCGATCCCCGAAGTGACACTTCTTCCCGCCGACTAACTTGTGGATGTGCCTGGAGTGACGTGAATGCTGCATGGAGGACGCAGGCGAGGTCGCGGCCACCATCGGGACGCCGACGACCAAGAAGAGGTAGAACCGCTATCCATCACGGACCGCCGAATGCTCGCCTGGTTCGCGCGTTACCTGGGGCCGCACTGGCCGACGCTGCTGCTGGGGCTTATCAGCATGGTGACGGCCACCGCGGCGAGTCTTTACGCGCCGCAGGTGCTGCGGAGTATCTTCGATGACGTGATCTGGGCGCGGGACCTCGATCCGCTTTACAGCCTCGGATGGATGCTGCTTGGCGTGTATTTTGTTCAGGAGTTGTTTCGCGCCGTCCGCATGAATGTGATGCACCGCCTCGGCCAGCGTTTCGTTCTTGACGTGCGCCTCAACACATACAGACACCTGCTGCGCCAGTCACTGAGCTTCTTCGAAGCGCGGCGCAGTGGTGACATCATGTCGCGGGTCTCCAACGACGTCAACACCGTCGAGGACATGGTGGTCCACGGCGTTGACACGATCATCTCGGACACGATCACCGTCGTCGGCACAATTGCAATCATCCTCTGGATGAACTGGAAACTGGCGCTGATCGGGATGGCGCCGCTGCCCATCTTTCTGGTCGGCGTCATCGTCTTCGCGCGCATCATCCGGCCCCTCTACGAGCGCGTCCGCGAGGAGCTTGGGGACATCAACTCAAGGCTGCAGGAGAGCCTTGAGGGGATGCAGGTGGTCAAGGCCTTCAACCGCGAGGACCACGAGTACGAGCGTTTCGAGGAAGACAGCACGGAGTACTACCAGGCATCGGTGAAGGGCATCTGGCTGTGGTCCACCTTCTTTCCGGCGATGGGCTTCATGACGACGCTCGGTCTGATCGGTGTTATCTACTTCGGCGCGCGCATGACCACCACGGGCGACGCCTCGCCGGGCACGATCGTGGCGTTCCTCGCGTACATGCAGCATTTTTACAACCCGATCCGGAGTCTGGTGCGCGTGCATAACGTGTTCAACCGCGCGCTTGCATCGATGGCGCGTATCTTCGATCTGCTTGACGAGGAGCCGGATGTTGAGGACAAGTCTGACGCGGAGCCGCTGCCGCGCCTTGGCGGGCGAGTGGAGGTTGATGATGTCACCTTCCGCTATCAGACCGGCGAAGTCGTACTTGAGGATGTTTCGGTGACGGCCGAACCGGGTGAGACGGTCGCGATCGTGGGGCGCTCCGGTGCGGGGAAGACCTCACTGGTGAATCTCATTCCGCGCTTTTACGATGCGACCAGTGGTCGGGTGCTGGTGGACGGGATCGATGTACGCGATGTGAAAGTTGACAGCCTGCGGTCGCAGATCGGGATTGTGCTGCAGGACACTTTCCTCTTCAACGACACTGTGCGAAACAACATCCGCTACGGGCGGCTCAGCGCCACTGATGAGGAGATTGAGGAGGCCGCCGAGCGCGCGTACGCGACGGAGTTCATCGACGAGCTTCCCGAGAGGTTCGAGACGATGATCGGGGAGCGCGGGGTGAAGCTGTCGGGCGGTCAGAAGCAGCGGATCGCGATCGCCCGCGCGCTGCTGGCCGATCCGCGGATACTGATCCTCGACGAGGCCACCTCGCTGGTGGACACCGAGGCCGAGCAGCTTATCCAGCGGGCGCTTGACGATCTCAGGCACAACCGGACGACCTTCGTGATTGCCCACCGGCTGTCCACGGTTCGCAACGCCGACAAGATCGTGGTGATCAAGGGCGGGCAGATCGTGGAGGAGGACAGCCACGAGGAACTGATGGCTCGAAACGGCGTCTACGCCGACATGTACAACCGCCAGTTCCGGATGCAGGATGTCTGGTTCGGCGATCGCGAGAGAAGCGCTTTCGGCGAGGAAGGCCCACCCTCGTCCGACTGACGCGGGGAGGCAGGAGGACAGGACCCGTGAGCCCAGGCCGAGACAGGTTGCTGGCCGCGCTGCGGCCCTACCTGATACGGCGCCGGATCATCGGCGTTGCAATCGGCGCGTTGATCGGGCTTGCGGTGGCGGGAGTAATCGCGGGCCTCGCAACACTCTTCTTCGGACGGATCATCCTCGCGGACACGCGTCTGCAGTGGGCGTTGCTCGCGACCGTCCTGCTACCTGCGGTGGGATGGGCCGCGATCCCGCTGCGGCTGATCGACGCGGCGCTTGCCATCGAGCGCGCATTTCCCTTTCTGCAGGATCGTGTCGCGACTGCCGTCGATCTGATCACCCGCGAAGCTCGGCGAATCCCCCGCTCGGAAGGCGCCACCCGACGCGTCACCGAGGAGGCTGCGAGCGCGCTCGGTGAGTTGCCGATCGCACGTGCCGCTCCGCTCAGCGCAGTGCGCACACCGGCGCTGATCGCCGCCCTCGGACTGAGCGTTGCCGCGCTGTCATGGTCCGCGGCGCCGGCGCACAGGACGGCCGAGCCCCCTGCGCCACCGCCGTCCATCAGCGAGGAACCCCCGGACGAAGCGCCGCAGCCCCCACGCATCTTTGACGTCAGCCTGACCGTGGAGCCGCCGCGTTACTGCGGGCTGCCCCGGCGGACAATCACCGGCGACCTCGACAAGATCCGCACGCCTGCCGGAAGTGCGATCACAATCCGCGGAGTGTCCAGTCGCCCCGAAGCGCGCGTGAGATTCGCCACTGACGGCGGTGGGTTGACCGAACTCACACCGTCATCTGATGGGCGCGTCACACACTCACTGAGGCTCACGGAGGCTCTGAGGTGGCGTCTGGAGGCAGCCGGGACAAGCGGATCAGCGGCGACTTCGTGGCGTACGATCGTTCCGACCGAAGACGCTCCGCCGACGGTGCGGATTGTTCGGCCGGAGTCCGACGTGACACTGGCGATGCCCGAGGCCGTGGATGTCTCCGTGGCGGCGGGCGATGACTTCGGCGTCAGTGCGATGGGGCTTCGGATGCGCCTGGCTGATGAGAGCGAGTGGCGTTCGCTGTCGCTTGAGATGAGGCCGGGAGCGTCGGTGGCGTCTTCGGTCCGGCTGAATCCGGCGGGCGTCGGTCTCCGGCCGGGGGGCGAGTTACTGGTGCGCGCCTGGGCCACCGACAATGACACGGTCAGCGGGCCGAAGACCGCGCTGAGTGATGTGTTCCGGATCCGGCTGCAGGCGGCTGGCGGTCCTCAGCGCGCAGCGCCGGAAACGCCCATCGAGCAGGCGCAGCGCGAAGAGGCGGACGCGATGGAGGAGCTGCAGCGGACCGCTGAGGAACTGCAGCGCCAACTCAGTGAGGCGATCGAGGGGGCACAGAGCGAGCTTCGCGTAATGCGCGGAGAGCCGGGCGAGTCGCGGGAGATGCCGACGCGTCCGGGGATGGAGTTGCAGGAGGCGGCGCGGCGCCTGAAGGAGCAGGCGGGGCGGATGGAGCAGACGATGCGGAAGGCGGAGGAGCAGCTTGCCGGGGAGGATCTTTCGCCTGAGCTGGTGGAGAAGGTGCGCGAGCTTCACGAACTGATGCGCGACACGCTCGACGAAGAGATGCGCCGCGCGCTCGAGGAGTTGCAGCGGGCCATCGAGGCGGAGAGCCCCGAGGAGATGCGGATGAGCCTTGAGGCCGCGCAGGAGGCGCAGGAGCGTTTCATGCAGCGCCTCGAGCAGACGATGTCGCTGCTGAAGCGCGCCCGGATGGAGGCGCTGCTCGGAGAGCTTCGCAAGGAGGCCGAAGAGCTGGCAAAGCGCCAGGCCGAGCTTTCGGCGCAGGCTGAGCAGATGGGCGAGGGGCGCTCTGAGCAATCGCGTGAGGCCGAGCGCGATCAGCGACTGCTCGCGCGTGACACCCAGCCGCTGGCGGATCGTGTCGAAGCGGCCACTGAGCAGGCGCGCGAGATCTCAGACGAACTGGCGGTGGGGTTGGGCGCGATCGCGGATCGTCTGAGACGCGAGGACCCGGCCGGGCAGATGCGGCAGGCGGCCAGCGCGCTGGAGCGAGGCAGCCCGTCGGATGCGCGAGGCTCCCAGCAGCAGGCCGGGCAGTCGCTGCAACGCGCGACGGATGATCTCAAGGCGCTGGAGGAGGAACTTGCGTCGGACTTCACCGCGGAGGCTCGGCGAAAGCTGGCGGAGATGCTGCGTGATACGCTGTCACTGTCACACTCTCAGGAGGCGCTGCGGGATTCGGTGCAGGCGCTTGGCGGGCGCAGTCAGTCCGATCTGATGCGCGACAAGCGCCCGATCTCACCCTTGCGGCGGCGTCAGAGCACGCTCACGCAGGCCACGCGCGGGCTGGCCGACCGGATGCGGGAGCTTGCGCAGCAGGCGCCCGCAGTCGATCCGATGCTCGCGTCGGCCGCGCAGATGATCGCGGAAGAGATGGCGCAGTCGGCGCGTGAGATCGAGGGGGCGGACCTGTCCTCGGCGCTCAGGCGCGGGGGCAATGTGATGGCGGGACTCAACGAACTGGCGAAGAAACTGCTGGAGACGGACGATCAGCTCTCGCAGCAGTCCGCGCAGTCCACGCTGTCGGAGTACATGGAGCGGCTGAAGTCACTCGCCGAGCGCCAGCAGGGCCTCAATCAGCAGACCGGAGAGGCCCAGCAGGGCGAATCCGGGGAACGACGTCCCGGACAGGGCCCGGGCATGAGCATGTCGCAGATGGCGTACGAGCAGGCGCTGATCCAGCAGGCGCTGCGGGAGATGCTCAAGGAAGGCGGCGAGGGTGAGGGCGAGGGGACGGGGCCGGTTGCCGACCAGCTTGGCGGCGTGCCCGACGAGATGGAGAAGGTCGAGGATGACCTGCGTTCGGGGCGGATCGAACGCGAGACCATCGAGCGGCAGGAGCGGATCCTTGAGAAGATGCTGGAGGCGCAGCGCTCGCTTTACACGAAGGATCAGGAGCGCTCGGAGCGCAAGGCGGAGCGGCCGCAGAGCTTTGAACCGCCGCCCTCGCCGCCTGCAATCTCGCCGAGTCTGATGTCACGACCCTCGCTGGAGATCCAACGCGGACGCGGAAGCGAATCGCTGCCACGCGGATACGAGGACCTTGTCCGGGAGTACTACCACCGCCTCGGGGAGGAGCCGCCGCGATGAGGCAGATGATGCTTGTTGTCCTTGCTCTGATGCTGGCGGGCGCCGTGGTGGCGCAGGATCGATCGTATCATGACCTGATGACCGGGGCGCGCGAGCAGATTCGGGGACGGCAGTTTGACGACGCTCAGGCCACGCTGGGCGAGGCCATCGAGGTCGCGCGCAGCGACGACGAACGCGCGGCCGCAATCTTCACCCTCGCGGCCACTCATGAGAGTCGCGGCGATCATGAGGCCGCCCGGGAAGTCCTTACACGCGCGCTGGAGCTTGAGGGCGGCGGCGACTGGGTGGTGCGCTGTCTCGATCGGCTCGGGGCACTCTCTGAGCGGCTGCGGGACCATGGGAGCGCGCGGCGCGCGTGGGAGCGGATGATCGAGATCCTCGGCGAGGATGCGCCGCAGGCCGGTGGTATCCTGCTCGACCTTGCGCATATCGCGCGCGAATCCGGTGAGTTCGACCAGGCCACGGATTATCTCAATACGCTGCTTGATGACGAGCTGCATGAGCCGTGGCACGATCGAGCGCGCGAGGCGCTCAGCGAGGTGTATCTCTCGCAGGGACAGTACGACAGTGCGCGGGACGAAGCTCGGAAGATCGATGTTGCTTCCGATCGCCGCCGGCTCGAGATGCAGGTCGCCGAGCGATTGAGCGACGTGGGGCGGGTTGCGCAGGCCGAGGAGATTGCGTGGGAGATCCTCGCTGACGTCCCTGACTTTCTCCCGGCAATGCGGCTTATTCACGAGGTGGCGGTCGGACAGGACGCCGTCGAGGAGCTTCGACGCAGGCTGCAGGAAGAGGCTTCGGGTGATGCGCCTGAGGATGCCCTGACATTTCTCGCCGAGATTGCGCTCTGGGAGGATGACGCGGCCGCGTCGATCGCGCACCTTGAGCGGCTGGCCGAGCTTCGTCCAGCGGATGCGGGGGCTCGCATCAAGCTGGGCGAGGCCGCGCTGCGGGCAGATCGACTTGACAAAGCCGAGCGGGCCCTGCGCGATGCCGTGGAGTTGGCGCCCGAGCACCGGAGCGCGCTCATGACGTTAGCCGAGGTGTTGGTCGAGAAGGGCGCGACCGATGACGCGATCGTGGCGCTCAAGCGCGCTGTCAACTACGACCCCGCCGAGTCGGCCACGGTCCACTCATTGAACCAGGCGCTGAGGCGACACTCTCTCCACCACGAGCGCGTGAAGATCATCGAGGAGGCGCGGGAGGCGACCGGTGACGCGCGACTCATGGCCTACGAGATGGCGCGAGCGCAGATAGACCTCCTGCGCTACGAGGAGGCCGCGCGGGAGTTGCTGCTTGCGCTTGGCGACGACGGCGTGCCGGCGAGGGCGATCGCAGCCGACTTGGAGCGTCTCGTGGCCGACGATCTTGCGGGCGAAGACGTACTTGCCGAGGTGCGCCGCCACGTGGACGAGGCTGCTCACCAACCCGACGCGGAGCGGCTGGCGCTCGGGCGGGTCCTGCTGATGGCCGGTGATCGCGAGCGAGCGGCGTCCCTCCTCGAGGGTACTCCCGGTGCCGGGATGGAGGTGGCCGACCTCGCCCGGGAAGCGCAGATGCGGCATGAGGATAAGCTTGCGGCGACATTCTACGAGATGGCGTTGACCATGGAGATTCGGCCTGAGGAGCTCGCGGACGTCACGCTGAACCTCGCCGAATTGCAGCGCGATGCGGGCGACTGGCGCGCTGCGCTTGAGACGCTGGAGAGAGCCCCCGGCCTCGACACCGATCCCGAGGCGCTGCTCATGCGGGCGCGACTGCTCACCCGACATGCCCGCCTCGAAGAGGCGCGGGATGCGTGGGACAGGCTGATGGCCTCTGCCGGCGGCGATCCGCGTTACGCCGCCGCCGCGCGTGAGGGGATGGCGGACTGGCTTTTCGCAAGCGGACGTCTCGACGAGGCGGAGCAGGCGTACGCCGAGCTTGCCGGCGACGCCCAACCGGGACAGTCCGCACAGCCGTGGGACGACCTTCCGCCTCTGCCTCCGGGGCTTGTGCTTCCCGGCGCAGTGGCGCTCTGGGGGGCCCTTGAGCATGACGCGTCTTCTCCCGGGCGGGCTGCGCTGCGGCTGGCTGAGATCGCGTTGAGACGGGGCGATCTTGAGGAAGCGGAGCAGCGCTTCCTCCACGTCGCGGACGCACACGGCGACACGGCGTGGGCGAATGACGCGCTGGAGCGACTGGCGCTTATCCGGGAGAATCTCGACGGCAGCGGCAGCGCAGAGCGACGTTACTTCGAGGCGCTCGGCCTGCTCGAGCGGGGGGCGGACCAGATGGCGCGCGATCTGCTGCTGGAGATCGCGGGGACGCGCAATGAGCCGCTGGCCGACGACGCGCTGATGTCGCTGGCGGAGCATCGCGCCGAGCGGGGCGATCTGCGCCCTGCGGCTGAGACGTGGCTGTCGGTCGCCGAACGCTTTCCCGAGAGTCTGCTGGCTCCGCGCGCGCTCCTGCGGGCCGCGGACCTCCTGGGCGACCTCGGCGATTTCGCGTCTGCCGGCGAAGCACTCCGAGGGATCGT
>JBNJEK010000031.1:0-24000 GCA_051745855.1 Armatimonadota bacterium | reverse complement strand
CGCGACACGAACCCCGGCGACAACCAGGCGGGCGTCGAGGTCAACATCTACTACGCGCACAACGGGAACGCCGCCTATCGCTGGCGCGAGGACTCGTACGGGTTCCGCAACTATAGTGTCGATGACGAGGATCTCTCGGGCATGGTGAAGGGCCTGCTCGCCACCATCGTAGGCGAGATGTACACCGATCCGCAGGCGGGTGAGCTTCTCAGCAGAATGTTCTTCCCGCAAACCTACATGCGCTTCCGCGACTACATCAGCCACAGCCTCCAGACCGGCGTCGGCGGCCACTGCTACGGCATGTCCGCGACCGCCGGCATCTACTTCATGGACGGCTCTCTGCGCCCCGGCGGCGGTAACACCTCCGCGCTCGGCCGCGATGCGGCCGACGCCAACATCAAGCTCTACCAGCGCGCGCAGATGGTCCCGATCGCCCGCGCGGTCATCAATGGGCGCAACTGGTTTGAGCGCAACTGGGACAGCCTCACCTGCCTCAACACCGTCCGGCAGAAGCTGCGCGATGAGCGCCGCCCCGTGATCCTCTCGATGTGGGGCACGAAGCAGGCCGTTGAAGACGGCCAGCAGATCGAGAAGGGCTGGGGCCACGCCGTGATGGCATACAAGCTCCTGGAGGTCAACGGGCGCGACAGCGCAATCTACATCTACGACCCGAATATCGTCCCCGGGCAGCGATGGGGGACGGACGCGCCCATGTCCGCATTCCGAATCGACCCCGATGACGGCGGCTGGTACACCTCCGACGACATGAGCGCGATCTACGACAGCGGCGGGATGAGCCTCACGCGCCTGGCTGCTCGCGAAGTCACGCGCGAGATCTCCGTCGCCGAGTCCAACGCCATCATGCCGGAGCTGAAGGAGAAGCTCCAGGCGATGAACGACTTCCTCGCAAAGGCCAACAGCGTTATGACCGTGCTCCGCTGCCCCGCAGATGCGTACTTCACCGACCCGCAGGGCAGGCGCACGGGGTACATAAGCGGGCGACAGGTGAACGAGATTCCGGGCGCGGAGATCCGCACCACGGGCGAGGTCGAGATCTACATTCTCCCGGCCACAGTACCGCTGAGCGTTTCGATCACCGGCACCGGCTCCGGCGCGGCAGGCTTCGACATCATCCGCCCCGAGGCGGGCAATCCGGCCATCACCTCATTCATCGAAATGCCCGTGAGCGCCGGCAGCGCGCTCTCAGGGACACTTGCTCCCGGTGGCGAGATCGCCGCACTCGCAGGCGGCGGCGTCACCCACGCGCCCACATTCACCGGATCGCTCGCCGGCGACCGCGTCACCTGGCAGGAGCCCGCGGCGCCGGCACCAACTCCCGCGGCAACTCCGGCTCCTGCGCCTGCACCAGGACCTGCGCCAACACAGACTCCGGCACCAACGCCCGCACCGGCACCGACTCCCGCGCCCACGCCAGCACCGGCCCCCGCACCGGCTCCCGCGCAGAACCAGGAGATCATCGTCTGCCGCGACGTGGTCGATGGCGAACCCGTGGGCGCGGCGACAGCCTTCGCGGATGCTGCGAAGATAGCGATCCTGCACCGCTATCGCGACCAGGCGGCCGGAACCGCGGAGGCGGTGTGGCTGCGCGAGGGCGCCGAACTGACGCGCTCGCAGCGGGAGATCGGCGCCGGCAACGGTTGGGTGTCGTTCTCGGTGATGGGCGGTGGCGGCGGCTCGCTTCCGACAGGGAACTATGAGGTCATCCTGTCGATGCCCGGGCGAGCGCCTCTGCGCACCAGCTTCACCATCGGAGACGGCGGGGTGGGCTGAGCCCCGAGTTGGGTAGCTGTCCGAACGGCCGGGCGCGGCTCTCCGCGCGCCCGGCTTTGTCGTACGCAGTCGCCTCCGCCCCGCAAATATGCTGAATACCGATCCCGGGGCAGGTGAGGGCCGCCGCGCCGCGAAATGGACCCTCGGAGATAAGATGCCGGGACGTTCACCGATCCACCGGAGGTGTGTCGCACATGAGACCTGGTTTCCGCACACAGATGATCGTGGCCGTCGTCCTCGCCGCCCTGCTCACCGTGCCGGCCGTTGCGCAGCCGCCACTGCTCAGTTCATCGGCCCCGGGCGCGTTCGGGGTGCGGTACCTCACCGACAGAGCAGTCGTGACATACACGGTCGAGAAGCCGGAAGATTCTGACGCGGAAACATTCGCCCTGCGCGTGCGTCTGCCCGAGGAGGTTCATTGGGGCTTTTTCGACCGTGAGCCGATTCCCGGCGACGACCTGCGCTGGGATGACGGGCAGGCTGTCGTCGATGTGCCCTTCGGAAGCGCTCGCCTGCACCTCGGCTGGGCCGGAGAGGCGAATCTCCCGCCCGAGGCCGCAGAGGTGCCCCTTCTGCTCGATGACGAGAGGGTCGGCTCGCTGACAGCCCGCTTCGATCTCGAGGGTATGCAGGCCGGAGGCGAGGTCCCGGCCGTCGGTCCGGGCATGGCCGACGTGGCAGTCGAGTTCACCGAGCCCACACGCCCGGATGCCGTGTCGCTGTCGGCCGGTGAGGATTCCGTGCAGAACTGGCGCTACGACGGACGCACGCTGGAGGCTCGCGAGCCGCTCCAGATCGGCCCGAACCCGCGGGTCTCGCTCAGAGTGCAGCAGCGCGGCCTCACCGCCAGCCCCGTTGAGCGCGTGGTCTTCAGCAACGTCCGGTTACCCTCGCCGGTGGACCGCATTCCCGACGACCAGACCCCGGACGGTGTGCTGGTCGAGGCCGAGGATTACGTCGATGTGGAGGGGACCGCGCCGCAGGTCAATCCCGGCTCACACTACGACACACACGGCGGCGCGTGCATCTACAGCTTCCTCGGCGACGGCACGACGCTCACGTGGGAGTTCGACGTGCCCGAGGCCGGTCAGTGGGATCTTTACCTGCGCATCTCCTGCGGCGACGTGGGGGCATGGCGCGCCATCACCGTGAACGGCGAGACGCCTGAGAGCCTCGACCTGGTCGAACTGCCCGGAACCGGCGGGTGGGGCCACGCTGAGGGCGAATGGTGGATCGTCCGCGTCACGGGCGGCGACGACCTTGCGCCACCGCTGGAGCTCAATGAGGGAACCAACACCCTCACGATGACCGGACTGCTGACCACACACCTGAACATCGACTACCTGCTGCTGGTCCCGCACGAGTAAGAGCCGCGCCCGGCGTATTCGGCTTCACCGGCACTCCGAGCCGAAGCCGCTCTGCCTCGATGGCGCTGGCGGACTGCTTGACACCCGCTGTGCGGGGGGCCTATAATCAGCGCCAGCAATCGGCCTCCGTCCCGTGCATCAACGAGGCCGCAACGCAACCTGACAGGCATCAACCCCGCCACGGCGGGGTCAAAGTGGCCGCGTGGCGGCCGTCGATCAGGAGGGTGATCCACGGTGACGCGCCAGAATCGAGGCTTTACGCTCATCGAGTTGCTTGTTGTGATCGCAATCATTGCGATCCTGGCGGCAATTCTGTTCCCAGTCTTCGCCCGTGCCCGGGAGAAGGCACGAACCACAAGCTGTCTCAATAACGTCAGGCAGGTCGCTACGGCATTCGCCATGTATCGAACCGATTACGATTCGCGGATGCCCATGGACTGGTTCCAGGCGGACGACAACAATCGAGTCTACCGTTGGGTGCATGGGATCTACACGTACGCCGGTTCGAATGCGCAGATCTTCCAGTGCCCCAGCAGGCCCAGCAACACTGATGTGAACTGGAGCCCGCCCTACAACACCTTCGGCCCATACAGCTCATACTACTACTGCCACCACTTCCTGGCCAACGAGAGCGAGACGGATGTCCGCGCTCAGGACACTATCATGATGATGGACGGCTGGTTCTTCCCGCAGGACAACCGCGGCGACTGGATGGTCGGGATGTTCAACTCCTGGCCGAATATTGACTCCACCAACCTCGCTCCCGCGCAGCACATGGCTGGCTGGGTCAACGGGAACGCGGATGCCGACTACGTGAACGCAGAGATCCTGCGCAACATGAATCGCCACAACGACGGCGTCAACGCGGCCTATGTTGATGGCCATGGCAAGTGGATTAACCGCGCGGAGCCGGCCGACTTTACGCCCGGCGCGTAGAAGACTCTCGTCTCAAGCCATGACAGGGCCGGGGTTTGCCGACCTCGGCCCTTTTTTTCGCTCCGTCGAATGCGCTCTCGCTCGGCATCGGCGTACGTCCCGCCGCCCTGACGCGCATTGACAGGGCGGGGGGCTTATCTTATACTGAGCCATATACTTTGCCTGGCTTCGGCCCCGTCTGATTTCCCTGTCTGTGCAGGCGCGTTCCAAGATGAAGGAGAGCTAATCAGCATGCAGGCACGCCCCAAGGTCTGGATACCGACCATACTCGGCATCTTCATTCTCGCGTTTCTCCTCGGCTTCGCTCCCGTTCGCTGGGAGCGCGAAGCCGGATTCGCCGTTGACAGCACCTTCGCGTTTGAGGTGCAGCAGCCACTTTACGATTCCCCCGGCGAGACAGAGCGCGTGCGCGAGGAGATAACGCAACTCCTCGAGGACGCCGGCACCCCTGAGCCGGAAGTCGTTATCCGTGAGGAGACGCTCCTCAGCGTGGAGACCCCTGCCATCACGCAGGAGGAGGCCGACAGGCACGAGCAGATCGTCACCGAGACACTCAGAGCTGAGTACGAGACGCTGCAGGCCACGCGGCTTCCCACTGAGGAAGAGCGCGAGGAGCCTGTCGCGACTTTCGGTCCATTGGGCATCTACACCCCCGCTCCGCAGATAAATCTCGGACTGGACCTGCAGGGCGGCGCCCACGTCGTGCTGCGCTGCCTCTCCGAGGCGGAGATGACGTTCTCGCTTGCCGATGACGTCGCGATGGTCACCGACGCTGAGGCCGAGGACAGCGAGTACCGCGCCCCCTTCACCGAGGAGCAGCTTGTGCTGCAGATCCAGAGCCTGCTCGATCAAGTGTCCGAGGACGATGACTCGCGCGAGGCCGACATCAAGGTCCTCGGCGGCAACCTCCTTGTCGTGACGACACGCCCGCAGAACGAAAGCGAGGCGCAGGCGCAGCAGCGCGCCATCCAGGAGTTCCTCATCAGGAACTACCCGGGCGTCGAGGTCGAGGTCGGCCAGATGTCCGCCGTCTACGTCGATGAGGAGACCGCGGACAAGGTCCAGTACATCATTGAGCAACGCCTCTTCCGGCTCGGCGAGATTCGCGAGCCCGTCATTCAGAAGCAGGGCTTCGACCGGATCATCGTGCAGATGCCCGGTGTCCGGGACCCCGAGCGCGTGCTCGACATTCTCAAGAGCACCGCGATGCTGGAGTTCCGCCTGATCCCCGAGAACTACGAACCTCTCGACACTCTCACCTACCAGGAGTGGCGCGACACAGGCACTGATGAGACGGTCTCGTGGGATCTGGTGCGCACACAGTCTGCCGTGGAGTTCACCGGGCGCGACCTCAAACCGAATGCAAGCGTCCAGTCCGGCCAGACGGGCGACTGGGTGGTCGCATTCGAACTCCGGGATAATCAGAAGGACGACTTCAACGAGTTTACTCGCCGTAACATCGGCCGCGTCATGGCCATCGTGCTCGATGAGGAGTGCCAGATGGCGCCGGTCATCCGGTCCGCGATCCCCGGTTCGGGT
This sequence comes from Armatimonadota bacterium, assembly GCA_051745855.1. GTDB lineage: Bacteria > Armatimonadota > Zipacnadia > Zipacnadales > UBA5352 > UBA5352. The sequence continues at coordinate 18,367 of JBNJEK010000031.1, read as the reverse complement.
ATCATCGAGGGGAACCTGTCCACCGACGAGGCCAGCGACCTGAAGCTGCTGCTCAACGCCGGTGCGCTTCCGGTGCCGCTTGAGATCGTCGAGAACCGCACCGTTTCGGCAACGCTGGGCCAGGACTCGATCAACCGAAGCCTCTACGCCGCGCTCATCGGCTTCATCGCGGTCCTGATCTTCATGGTGGCCTACTACCGCCTCCCGGGTCTGCTCGCGGACTTCGCCCTGCTGCTCTACCTCGCGCTGGTGGTCGCCATCACGGCCTACGCCGAGGTGACGCTGACCCTGCCAGGCATTGCCGGAGTGATCCTGACACTTGGGACGGCGGTGGACGCGAATATCATCATCTTCGAACGCCTCAAGGAAGAGTTATGGGAGCGCAAGACTCTGCGATCGGCGGTGTCGGCAGGCTTCGATCGTGCCTGGACGGCCATCCTTGATGCCAACGTCACGACCCTGCTCGCCGCCGCGGTGCTCTACTGGCTCGGCACCAGCCTCATCAAGGGCTTTGCGATCATGCTCTTCATTGGCGTCATCTGCAGCCTCTTCACCGCTGTGACGGTCACGCGGTGGCTGCTGACGATGATCGCCGAGGCGCGATGGGCCCAGAAGCGCTCTCTCTACGGAGTCGGTGAGCGCTCCGAAGAAACAGAGGAGACGCAGATGGCGTAAGGCCGCCTGCGCGCCGACGCACAGACGGTCAGCTCACGGATGGTCGTGTCACATGAGGAGGACAACCGGTGGATTTCTTCCGCAAGCAAAACTGGGACATCATGAAGTACACGTGGCTCTGGTTTACCATCTCCGCGGTGTTGATTCTTGCCGGGATGGGCTTCTGGGCCGTCCGCGGCCTCAACTGGGGCATTGACTTCACGGGCGGGAGCCTGCTGCAGTATGAATTCGAGCGTCCGCTGGTCACGGAAGAGGGCCAGGAGATCAGGGTCATCGAGCAGACCCGCGAGATGCTCACTGAGATGGGACTTGGCAAGAGCCAGATCCAGGTGGCCGACGACCATCAGCTTTTCATCCGAACGCCTGAGGTCGAAAACGATGAGGAGGCGCGCCAGCGCGACCAAGCGATCGAAGCCCGCCTCGCTGAGGTTTTCGGCGAACGCGGCGGCGAGATCTCAAGCCTCGGCCGTCAGACGGTCGGCCCGGTTATCGGTGAGATGCTGACCCGCTCGGCGATCGAGGCCCTCGCGCTGGGTGTCGTGCTGATCCTGATATACATCACCGTGCGCTACGAGTTCCGCTTCGCGGTCTCCGCCGTCATCGCTCTGCTGCATGACACAGCCCTGCTGCTCGGCGCCCTCGCCGTGCTGCAGACCGAACTGAACAGTTGGCTGGTGGCGGCTATCCTGACGGTCATCGGTTACTCGATCAACGACACCGTGATTATCCTTGACCGCATTCGCGAGAATCGCGGCCTCCATCGACGGGCCCCGCTCGACAGCGTCGTCAACGCCAGTCTGCTTCAGACGATGGCGCGCTCGATCAACACCGGAGTTACGACGTTGTTCACGCTGATCGCGCTCTTCCTCTTCGGTGGCGCGACCATCGAGGGCTTCGCCCTTGCGTTGATCATCGGTGTCGCGGCGGGCGGATACTCGTCAATCTTCACCGCCAGTCCCGTCGTGGTGACGTGGTACAACATCGCCGACCGGCGCAAGAGCCGCGGTCGCGAACCGGCGCGCCGCAAGAAGACCGGCGCCGCGTCGAAGGCCGCCGTGAGCGCGGCGACGGCCGCCGAAGAGGAGGCCGACGAGACCGACGAGACTCGGCCCACCATGCGCGAGACCATGAAGGAAGCCGAACGCGCGGCACAGGAGGAGAAGCGGCGCAAGCGGCGTGAACGGCGCAAGAAGAGCGACAGGAAGAACGGCCGACAGCCCAAGAAGCGCTTCTGACACGCAGGGAAGATAGCGGATGCGAGAGAAGATTCTGACAATACTGACCGGAGAGGGCCGCCTCCCTGACGAGGACATCGCCGAACGTCTCGGCATTGAGCCCGAAGAGGTCGCCCGAACGATCGCCGAGATGGAGAGCGACGGCACCGTGCTCGGCTACCGGGCGCTGGTTGACTGGTCAAAGGCCGACGTGGAGCGGGTCTTCGCGTACATACTCGTGGAGGGCACGCCGCAGCACGGCGTCGGCTTCGATGAACTCGCCGAGCACATCGCGCGCTTCGACGAGGTCCACTCGATCCACCTCACCTCGGGCCTGTCAGACCTCACCGTGGTGGTGGAGGGCCGTGACTTTCGCGACATCGCCCGTTTCGTCGCCGAGAAGCTCGCCCCGTCATCGGGCGTCACCGGCACCTCAACTTCGTTCGTTCTCAAGACGTACAAGCTCGAAGGTCGGCTGATGGGCGACCAGCCCTCCAGCCGCCGACTGGCGGTGTCCCCGTGACTGCAAAGCAGCAGACCGACCGCATCTCCCGCCTTGCGCGCGACCTGCGGCCGTCCGGCATACGCGAGTTCTTCGACATAGTGGTCGGGATGGACGACGTCATCAGCCTGGGAGTCGGCGAGCCGGACTTTCCGACGCCCTGGCGTGTCTGCGATGCTGTGATCGAGTCGCTGCGGCATGGCGCGACCTCGTACACTTCGAATCTCGGCATGCTGGAGTTGCGCGTCGAGATATCCGCGTATCTCGAGCGGAAATTTGGCGTGAGCTACGACCCGGAGACGCAGATCCTCGTCACCGTCGGCGCGAGCGAGGCGGTTGACCTCGCGATGCGGGCGCTCCTCAACCCGGACGATGAGTTCCTCGTGACAGATCCGTCCTACGTCTCGTACGCACCGTGCGTGGAACTCGCTCACGGCCGCGCCATCACGGTGCCGACCGACCTCGACCACGAATTCCGCATCCAGCCCGGGCCGCTCGCCGACGCATGCTCCGAGCGGACCCGCGGCGTGCTCTTCTGCAACCCGTCCAACCCCACCGGCGCGGTCATGCGCCGCTCGCACCTCGAGGGGGTGGCCGAGGTCGCGCGCGAGAAGGACCTGCTGGTCATCTCCGACGAGATCTACGCCGAACTCACCTACGAGGGCGACCACTGCGCGTTCTCATCGCTGCCGGACATGTACGAGCGCACGCTGCTGCTCAACGGCTTTTCCAAGGCCGACGCGATGACCGGCTGGCGAGTGGGCTACGCCTGCGGCCCCGCCGACATCATCGAGGCGATGACGCGGATGCACGCATACACCACGATGTGTGTGCCGATCATGGGTCAGCTTGCGGCGATCGAGGCGTTGCGCCGCGGCGCCGACGACCGGGCGCGCATGGTGGCGGAGTACGATCAGAGGCGCCGGGTGTTTGTCAACGGGCTCAACCGCGTCGGCCTGTCGTGCTTCGAACCGATGGGCGCGTTCTACGCATTCCCGTCGATCCGGAGCACGGGCCTGACCTCTCAGCAGTTCGCCCGGACGCTGCTCGAGGACCAGCGAGTGGCGGTCGTCCCTGGTGATGCCTTCGGCGAGGCGGGCGAGGGGCATGTGCGCTGCAGCTACGCCAGTTCGATCACCGACCTGCGCGAGGCGCTGAGCAGGATTGAGGCGTTCCTCGGCCGCCTCGAGGCCGGGGAGGTCACGCCGGACCAGTGAACGACGCCCCGGCGGAAGGCACCCAACCCGACATGAGCAACGCGGTCCCAACGATCACGCAGACCCTGCGGCTAACCTGGCTGAAGATCGCACTCGCGGCCGGCTCCGGCGCGGCCCTCTTCGTGGCGTTTCCACCGATCGACCTCGGTCCGGTCGCGTGGTTCGCGCTCATCCCTTTCTTCTTCGCCCTGACTCAGGTTCGGCCGCTCGGTGGTCTCGTCCTCGGCCTCGTCTTCGGCGCCGTGTTCTTCGGGCTCTACGGCAGCTTTATGTTCAAGTACGGCGTTCTCGCGTGGTCTGCCGGCGTCGTCTTCCAGGCGCTCTTTCTCGGCCTCTTCGGCCTCGTCGCCGCGATGTGCAATCGGTCGGGTTATCCGGCCGTGCGCGTGCTTGCCGTCGCCGGCGCATGGACGCTCTTTGAGATGTTCCGCGGCGGAATCGGCGGCCTCGGATTCACCATCGGCAACCTCGGATATACTCAGCACGATCAACTCCCGCTGGTGCAGACAGCCTCGATGGTCGGGCACTTCGGGCTCGGCTTCTTCATCGCCAGCATTAACGCGGCAGTCGCCCAGGTAACCCTTGCGGTGATCCCGGGCGTGCATGCCCGGGCGAGGATGCATCCGGGCCAGTTTTTTCATCTCGCCACCAAGACGGCCCTCGCGTGCTACGTCGTTGTGCTGCTTGTGTATATCTGGGGAGCCCTCGTCCTGCGCGCTCCCGAACAGGGCTTCGGGGAACCGATCGAGGTCGCGGCGGTCCAGGCATCGCTCAGCGACACTGAGGGCACGAGTGCCAATCAGGCAGACGAGGCGATCGCAGCATACTCCGCGCTCTCGCGCACCATCCCCGATGACGTCGAGATCATCGTCTGGCCGGAGACCGCGATCCCCGCGGCGCTCAACGTCGATGAGTACTACGCCGGACAGATCGCCGATCTCGCCATGGAGAAGTCCGCATGGGTGGTCGCGGGGGCGTACAAGGTTGTCGAAGGCCGGGTCTACAATACCCTCTTCACATTCTCACCCGAGGGCGAGATCACAGACACGTACTCGAAGGTCATCCTCGTTCCGTTCGGCGAGAGTGTCCCCTGGGTTGATCGTTTCCCGTGGTTGCGCCAGTTCGCGCTGCGCAGCGTGGACTTCTCTCCCGGTGACGAGCACAAGATGCTTCGCCTCGGTGAGTACGAAGCCGGACCGCTGATCTGCTTCGAGGCGCTCTTCCCGCACGCGCTGCGCTCGAACACGCGCCTCGGCGCCGACTTCATCGTCATCGGCACCAGCGACGCATGGGCTGCCGGCACCTGGGAGATCGAGCAGCATTCGGTCACCGCACCACTTCGCGCCGCCGAGAGCCGGCGGTACGTGATCCGCGCGGCAACGTGGGGACGCTCGCAGATCATCGCACCGGACGGTGAAGTGCTCGCCGACGTGCCTGTCGGCGAACCGGGCGTCGCGTGGCACGAACTCCGGCCGCGGACGGAGCTTTCGACGTATCATCGCTGGGGCGACCTGCCCCTGCAGATTGTTTGCGGCGTGCTGCTGTGGTTCGGTCTGCTCGGCCTGTCACGGAAACCCGCGGAGGAGCAGACAGGCGAACAATGATATTGCCCCGCAAAAGATACGCTGGGCGCAGCACTGAGGCGGGCTGAGATGAAGCCACGGATCGGCGTGTTGTGCAATTACTCGGACCACGACTCCGGCCCTTTCGCCGAGCGCCAGCAGGTCAATCAGCACTACCTCGACCGCGTCGGTGATGCCGGCGGCGCCTCGTTGCTCATCCACGACTGCGCGGACGATGACATCATCACGTTGCTCGAACTGTGCGACGGCCTGGTGATCACCGGCGGGCCGGACCTCGACCCGCGCACATACGGCCGGCAGCCGCATGCCAGGCTCGGATCGGTGAGCCCCCGCCGCGACCATCTCGACGCAGTCGCGGTGCGCTACGCGCTCGATCACCCTGACCTGCCAATGCTCGGCATCTGCCGGGGCATCCAGGCCATCAACGTCATCGGCGGAGGCTCGCTGGTGCAGGACGTGGAGAGCCAGGTGCGTGGCGCACTGAAGCACAAGCAGAAAGCGCCCCGCTGGTTCGGAACGCATGATATTGAGGTCGCCGAGGACAGCCTTCTGGGGAAAGTCATCGGCGCGAAGCGACTCTCGGTCAACAGCTATCACCACCAGGCGGTGGACGCCGTCGCGCCAGGCTTTGAGGTGGTCGCCCGCAGTGAGGATGGCGTCGTCGAGGCGATCGAGCGACAGGAGGCGCGGTTCTGCCTTGGCGTGCAGTTCCACCCCGAGGGAATGGCCGATCGCGATGAGACGCTCATGCGCATCTTCACCGCGTTCATCGACGCCTGCCGCTGAAGCTACCGCTTTCTGACCGTCACACTCCAGCCTGAGTGCGCGTGGTAGGTCTGCCGGTCGCCGCCCGGCCAGGTGATCTCCACCGAGACCGCTCCGTCGTAGTCGCCGAGGCCGAAGTGCAGCACCATCTCGCTCTGATTCCCCTCACCCGTTGACGACTCCACCTGCCGGGTCAGCGTCCTCTCCCCCATCTGCACGCGCGCCGTCGCTCCGATCGCGGATCCAGGCCATCCGGGCTCCTCCAGCTTCACCCGCAGAAAGTTCCCGCCCTCGGTGCGATTCTCGTAGAGCCTCCCGCCTGTGAGAAGGTCGAGATCGCCGTCGTTGTCGTAATCCGCCCATGCCGCCTGATAGGTCTTCACCGCGCTGATCCCGGCCGCCTCAGTGACGTCCCGGAACGACCAGTCCCCGTCATTGAGATAGAGGACGCTGTGGTCACCGCCGTAGACCGTGGTGAAGTAAAGGTCGAGGTCGCCGTCGTTGTCCACGTCGGCGAGCGCCGGACTCGCGAATGACTCCTGCCACTTGAGTCCCGCCTCCGCGCTCATATCCTCGAACGCCCAGTCCGGCGGCCCGGTGTTGCGGAGAAACTGCGGGCGATCCTGATAGTCAGGCGGGTGGCTGAAGTTGCCCACGAAGAGGTCGATGTGCCCGTCGTCGTCGAGGTCGCCCCACGCCGACCCGATCGTATGCCCGCTCACCGGGTAGCGCACGCCCATGTAGTCGATCGGGCTCTTCGCCACCCCCGCCGCTGCGCGCTCAGCGGCAACGTCGGTCATCGGGACCTCGCCGGTGTTGAGCCACAGCACGTTCGGCTGCAGGCGGTAGTTCGAGACGTAAACGTCGGCGTCGCCATCCTCGTCGAAATCCGCCGCGGTGACGCCCCGCGCGGAGAGCTTATCCTCGTCGCCGCTGTGCCAGGCGAGGGTGAAGGTCCCATCGCCCTCGTTGATCAGAATCGCGTCGAGGTAGATTCGGTCCTCCCACTTCTCATACCCGCCGATGTAAAGATCCAGCAGGCCGTCGGCGTTGAGGTCCACCCAGCATGCCCCGCGAGAGTTCACCACCGGGATCTCCGGGAGGCCGTCTGAGCGTGTGAATGTTCCATCGCCGTTGTTGATGGCGAGTGCAAAGCTGGAGCCGAAGGTGAAGAGGTCGAGGTCGCCGTCATTGTCATAGTCTCCCCAGGTGCCGCTCATCCCGCCGACACCTTCGGGAAGGGCGACCTGCTCGAAGCGCTCGCCCTCGAGGTTGCGGAAGAGTGCGCCGCCGATCAGCACGTCCACGAATCCGTCGCCATCGTAGTCCGCCCACGCCGCCTGCCGGCCACCACTGAGCCCTGCCTCATCGGTGACATCAACGAAGACCGGCTCGGCAGACGCGGAAAAGACAATCGGCGACAGCAGCACGCCTGTGACCAGCATCAAGGAGAGCGAGAGGCGCATGGAGACGATCCTCCGGGGGACAACGAGATGGCGGCCGCGGCTCGTTCAGGGCATCTCAGCCTGGTGAAGCTCGTAGAACGTCTTGCTGACCTTCTTCACGTAACTCTGCGTCTCGCTGATGTTCGGCACGCGGTGTCCAGCGCGCTTGACTGCGTTCGGGCCGGCGTTGTAGCACGCGAGCGCGAGGATGACGCGTTCGTAATTCGGCCGGTCGCGGTACTTTCCAAGCTGCTCGGCGAGATAACGCGTGCCGCCGTCGATGTTCTGCTGCACATTCCGGGGATTGACGCCCAGGCCGCGGGCCGTCCCGGGCATCAGTTGCATAAGCCCGATCGCCCCGGCGTGGGAAACACAACCCGGGTTGAACCACGACTCCCACTTGATCAGCGCAAAGATCAACTTGTGATTGACATCATATTCCTGCGCGTAATGCATGACCCACCGGACGATGTCACGGGCCTGCTGGTCGGTCAGCTTTGAGTTCAGATCCAGCACCCACGTCTTCCAGCTTTCGACGGCATCGATCTGCACTGCATCTTGCGCAACCGGGCGCGGAAGCTGCGGCGGAGTCGAGGGCGCCTCATCAGGCGCCTCGAAAGGCGCCGCAGCCTCATCCCGCTCGATCGGCCCGGGTTGCTGCTCGTCGCACTCGTCCTCCCCCGCTTCAGGCGCATCACGAGGCAGATCCCACTCGTGGACCCACGACTCAAGTGTGAGATCATCGGATGACGAGCGGCCGCCTGTGCTGGCGATCACGGCAATGCGGGTGCCGACGGCGAGGGCGTCAATCTCCTCACCGGCACGAAGAGCCACGCTCGACCCATCATCGAGGGTCATCATGAGCGTTCGCGGGGAGCCGCTGCGCAGTGAAGGGGCGGAGAATGCCTTGCCGCTGATGTCGCCGACAAGTTCGACGTGCGCGAAGTCGCCGGTGCCCAGAATCTGCCGAAGACTGGTGCGTGAAGACGCCTCGGCGGGCGCGAGTGTCTCGCGCGTGGCGAGGTAATCGGCGGACGGATCATCATACGCCCACACGCTGGACGCAATCATCAGGAGCAGGCAAAGCGACGGCAGCGCCCGACGAATCATCTGTCTCCCCACTTCTTCCCCGCCATGATCTCGAATGCGTCAAAGGCTTCGCGCCCGAAGAGGACCAGCGCCACTCGTTCGAGGCGTTTGCGTCGCTCGGCGAATTCGTCGATGGCTCCGAGCATCAGGCGCGCACACTCCTCAAGGCCGATGCATTCGGCAGCAGGTCGCCCGCGATGACGTCAACGATCAGATCGTCGAATGAGTAGCGACCCGTCGAGCATCACCCGCGAGCAGATAATGAAAACGGCCGCGCAGAAGGGCCTGCGCGGCCTCGCAGAATCCGCGTTGACCCGCATTCAGATGGCAGGCCTGCGGCAGTATAATTGCTGGTACGCCCACGGGGAGTCGAACCCCGGCCCCCGGGCTGAGAACCCGGTATCCTGACCACTAGACTATGGGCGCACCTTTGTGCAGCGGTTGATAATATACCATCTCGGAGAGCTACTGTCAAGGACCATTTTTCGACGGACAGCCTCCTCAGCTACCTTCAACGCGAGAAGTGGTGGCCTCAGCCCTCGAAGCGCGCGAAGATCGCCTCATTACGCAGCGTCTCGGGCGCGTCCTCGACGATTCGCATCGGCAACTCCAGCATGTGCCGCTCCGGACGGGCGCAGGAGGTGTCATCGCAGGGCTGAGCCGTGAGCGTCAGTCGCAGCGGAGCATTCCCCTCGGCCGCATCCGGCAACACCTTCACCCGCGCGCGAAGCCAGACCTCGCCCTCGTACACCGCCAGCGGCTCGTCGCTGAACGCCGGCTGAATCTCGATCGGCCCCGGATAGTCCGCCTGCATCAGCGCATATCGCGCACTCTCATCGAGCGCAAGTTCCGTCCCCGCCAGGTGCTCCTGCAGGGGCTCATGCGCGTTGATGTGCCAGCCATCCTCGATGGCCACGCGCACCGCGACCTCCGCCTCATCGCCGGCTTCGGCAGCGCGACGCGAGGCCCACGCCTCCACAGTGACCGGTCCGCGGCTCGTCCGTGCGTCAGGCTCAGTCTCCGCACCGGCCTCCATCGTCTCCGCCGACTGCCCCGCCCCGGCCAGGTCGAAAAATCGCGCCGCCGCCCGCAGCATCGTCTCGGTGGATGTCGGCGCATTCTGCATCGCCGAGGAGAAGACCCGCAACGTCCGCCCCGCCGCCTCCGCGTATTGCGACTCGCCGATCACCGTCGCCAGGCGCGCGAGCGCGAGCGCCGCCATCGCGTTCCCGGATGGAATCGCCTGATCGAAGGGTCGCTTCACTCGCGCAAGAAGTCCCTCGCTGTCCTCCGCCGTGAAGAAGAACCCGCCCTGTCCGTCATCCTCGAAGAGACGCAGCATGCCATCGACCAGCGATCGCGCCTCGCCGAGCCAGCGTTCGTCCGCGGTGGCCTCATGCAGGTCGAGCAGTCCCACGGCGAGGAATGCGTAGTCATCGAGGTACCCGGGCTGCTTCGCCACACCATCACGCCAGACACGCAGCAAGCGGCCGCCCACCCGCATCTCGCGGAGGATGAAATCCCCCGCGTCGGTGGCCGCGTCGAGGTAGAGCGGATCGTCGAAGATGCGCCCGGTGATGGCGAGTCCGGAGATCATCAGCCCGTTCCACGCGGCCAGAACCTTCTCATCACGGTGCGGCCAGACGCGAGCGTTGCGGTGCTCGAGAAGTTGATCCTTCATCTGCTGCAGGAATGGCCACAGCTCCTCACTGTCCAGCCCCCGGCGGCTCAGGTGCGGGATGTTCAGCCCCGACTTCCGCCCGGTGACCTCGTCGGCGAAATTGCCGTCAGGCTTGATGTTCAGCAGGTCGCAGGCCAGCGACCCCGATTCCTGCCCGAGCACCTCGATGACCTCATCGCGATCCCACAGGTAGAACTTGCCCTCGACGCCTTCACTGTCGGCGTCGAGCGCGGAGTAAAAGCCCCCCGCATCGTCGGTCATCACCCCGAGGACCCAGTCGCAGATGCCGCGGGCCGCGATCTCGTGCTCGCGCGAGCCGGTCAGCTCGTACGCCAGCGCATACACCGCGGCGAGTTGCCCGTTGTCATAGAGCATCTTCTCAAAATGCGGAACCAGCCAGTATTCGTCGGTGGAGTAGCGGTGAAAGCCGCCGCCGACCTGATCGTGGATGCCGCCGCGGGCCATGGCGTCGAGCGTCTCGGTGGCCATCAAAAGGGCGCGCTCGTTGCCGGTGCGGTCATGCTCTTCGAGCAGCAGGCGCAGAGAGGTGTGTGGCGGGAACTTCGGCGCGCCGCTGAAGCCGCCGTAGCGTTCGTCGAAGCGATCGGAGAGCGCCTCCACCGCGCCCCGCAGCAATGCCTCATCCAGCGGGACAGGCGCGTGCTCGCCGAGGCTCGCCGAACTGCGGATGCTCTGCTGAAGCTGGTTGGCCTGCGCCTCAACGTCCGCGCGCTTCTCCCGCCAGATCTCCGCCAGTTGAGTGAGCAACTCTCCGAACCCGGGCATCCCGCCCCGGCCCTCGGGCGGGAAGTACGTCCCGGCATACCACGGACGCCGGTCGGGAGTGAGCCACACGGAGTTCGGCCAGCCGCCGCGGCCGGTCAGAAGCTGTGTGGCGGTCATGTAAATCTCGTCGATGTCAGGCCGCTCTTCGCGATCCACCTTGATCGGCACGAAGTGCTCGTTGAGTATCTCCGCGATCTCGGTGTCCTCGAAGGACTCCCGCTCCATCACGTGGCACCAGTGGCAGGTCGAGTACCCGACCGACAGGAAGACGGGCCGATCAAGCTCCTCGGCGCGCGCGAACGCCTCGTCGGACCACGGCCACCAGTCCACCGGGTTCCGCGCGTGTTGCAGCAGGTAGGGGCTGCTCTCGAAAATCAGACGGTTAAACTCGTCACCGCCATCGGGGGGAAATTGCTCGATCTCTTCGCGTGACGGAAGCTCCTGCCTCATCATCTCCACCTCACCACGTAGCCTCAGATGATCGTGCGCGAGCGGGCTGGCGGCGAACCGAACACGGCGTGCGGAGGAGGGCCTCCGCACCACGGATGATCCGATCCGCGCGATCTCAGGCTCGGGCCGCCGGTGCCGTCGGGGGATCAGTCTGTGAGCACGAGCCTCACCGCCGCCTCCGCGATCGCCCGCCCCATCTCCTCGCATGAATTGCTGCCGCCCATGTCCGGCGTCCGCACCTCGCCCGCGGCCAACACATCGCGCACGCCGGCCTCCACCGCCCTGCCCGCGGCATGTTCGCCGATGTCGTCAAGCATCATCGCCAGTGTCAGAATCGCGGCGGTCGGATTGGCGATGCCCTTCCCGGCGATGTCCGGCGCGGAGCCGTGGCACGGCTCGAACATCGCGGGCCAGTGGCCGTCGCCAAGGTTCGCGGAGGGCGCGAAGCCCAGTCCACCAAGCAGCGCGGCCGACAGATCGGTGAGGATGTCGCCGAACAGGTTCGGCGCCACCACGATGTCGAGATCCTGCGGGCTGCGGACCATCCGCATCGCCAGCGCGTCCACGTTATTCCACTCAGCCTCCACGCCGGGATACCCCGCCGCGACCTCGTCGAAGACATCGTTCCACAGCGTCATCCCGTGCGGCATCGCGTTGGCCTTGGTCGTGCTGGTGACACGCCGCGTGCCATCGCGCTCCTCGGCCAGCCGGAACGCACGGTCGATGACCCGCCGGCATCCCGCCTCGCTGAAGACGCCGGTCTGCAGCGCGATCTCCTCCGAGCGCCGCCACGTCTCACTGGAGGCGACGAGCGTCTCCACCTCTGGCGCGTCCACGGCGTAACGCCCGCCGAGCCCCGCGTACATGCCCTCGGTCGCCTCGCGGACGACCACGAAGTCCACCTCATCGGCCGGCGGCGCCACCAGCGGATATGGCGCGCCCTTGAGGGGCTGCACGGGGCGAATGTTGGCGTAAAGATCGAAGCCGAAGCGAATCGCGAGTACCGTGCCGCGAACCGCAACCTCCTCGGGCACTCTGCAGGGGTCGCCGACCGCGCCGAGGTAGATCGCGTCAAACCGCGAAAGCCGCTCGATCGCGTCGGGCGGCATCATGTGCCCGTGGTGCTGGTAGAAGTCGCAGCCCCACGAAAAGCGCTCGATCTCGTACTCAAAGCCCGCCGCGCCGGCAACCGCATCCATCACGCGAAGGCCCTCGTCCACGACCTCCGGGCCGATCCCGTCGCCGTCGATCACCGCGATTGCATGCCCGCTCATCGCGTCCCTCACATGTTGTCCGAGATCTGGTAGTTGGGCGCTTCCTCGGTGATCGTGATGTCGTGCGGGTGGCTCTCGTGCATCCCCGCGGCGGTCACGCGGATGAACTTCGCCTCGGTCCTCAGCGCCTCGATGGTCTGCACGCCACAGTAGCCCATGCCCGACTGCAGTCCACCGACAAGCTGGTGGACGACGGCGGACAGTGAGCCCTTGTAAGGCACACGGCCCTCCAGGCCTTCAGGAACGAGTTCCTCCTCTGAGACCACCTGCATCTGACCGTAGCGGTCGCGGACGCTCGCGCGGTCCTTCATCGCCGCGATCGATCCCATCCCGCGGTATTCCTTGTACGTCCTGCCGCGGTAGAGCACCGTCTCGCCGGGGCTCTCCTCGGTCCCTGCCAGCAAAGAGCCGATCATGACGCAGTCCGCGCCCGCCGCGATCGCCTTGGTGATGTCACCGGAGTACCGGATGCCTCCGTCGGCGATCAGCGAGATCCCGAGCTTCCTTGCGGCCTCCGCACAGTCATTGATCGCCGTCACCTGCGGAACGCCGGCGCCCGCCACGATGCGCGTGGTGCAGATCGACCCCGGGCCAATCCCGACCTTCACAGCGTCCGCTCCCGCCTCGACAAGCGCTTCAGTCCCCTCGGCCGTCGCAACGTTCCCCGCGACAACCTCCAGGTCGGGAAACTGCTGCTTGAGAGACCGGACCGTCTCGATGACCATCGCGGAGTGCCCGTGCGCGGAGTCGATCACAACCACGTCCACGCCGCGGTCCACCAGCAGGCTCGCTCGCGCCCGGGCGTCATCGCCGACCCCGACGGCCGCGCCCACGCGAAGACGTCCATGCTCGTCTTTGCAGGCGCCGGGGAACTGCGCCACCTTCTCAATATCCTTGATCGTGATCAGCCCGCGGAGGTATCCCTCGTCATCGACCACCGGCAGTTTCTCAATCCGGTGAGCGTGAAGGATCGACTTGGCCTCCTCGAGCGTAGTCCCCTCCTTCGTGGTGACGAGGCCCTCGCGCGTCATCGCGTCCTCGACCCGCTTGTCGAGTTCTGTCTCGAAGCGCAGGTCGCGGTTGGTCAGGATCCCGAGCAGTTTGTTGTCGGTGGTGGTGATCGGAAGGCCGGAGATGTGATACTCAGCCATGATCTCCAGCGCCTCACGCACCGTCTGGTGCGGGCCGAGAGTGATCGGGTCGATGATCATCCCGCTCTCCGATCGCTTGACCCGGTCCACCTCGACGGCCTGACTCTCAGGCTCCATGTTCCGATGGATGATGCCTATGCCGCCCTCTCGCGCCAGCGCGATCGCGAGGCGCGACTCGGTCACACGATCCATCGCGGCGCTCGCAATCGGAATGTTCAGCGGAATTCGCGGCGTAATGAATGTCTCAACCGAGACGTCATACTTGTCCGTCTCGGCCTTCGAGGGCATCAGCAATACGTCGTCAAAGGAGAGACCTTCCTTGTCAAACCGCCCCTCCATCTCGTCACCTCCGTGTATTCCTGTCAACGTCCCGCGGACGGATGTTGCCTGATGGCATACCTCGGGGACGCGATCATACCTGCTGTGAAAGACTCAGATTCCGCCAGATCAGCTCCTGGTGGGGGCCCGGAGCGTTGAGAAACTCGAAACGCTCCGGCTCCGAGGCACACGCCCTGTACATCGGCCTGTCCCACGTCAGCCCCAACTCAGGCACCTCCTGCACCTCCGCCCAGCGTACCGCCGACACGCCCTGCGCGTAGGCCTTGTTCTCAAGGTAGCTGGGCTCGCCTTCGTCATCGACGACGTACCACGAGAAGCCCCGCGAGGCCTCGACCGACCCGTAGAACGAACTGAAGGCGCTGCTCACCCAGTTGCTCATAAGCAGCGGCTCATCGCCGGTGTTCACCGTCACATGCCCGTAGCCGGGCGGCATAATGATCTTCTGCCCGGCCGTCACCCGGCACATGATGACATCCTGCACACTGACCTCCTCAGGGGAGGCCGCGTAGTCGTCAACCATCTGCATGACGTAGAGCGCCTCGCCGTGCAGAACCTCATACACCTCCGGGAACGCAAGCTGCGTCCCGGGAATCTGCGGGTGATAGTGCCCGGACGTCTTCATGAACTCCGGCCCGAGCGTAACCGACCGAAATGCACTCAGATCGTAACGCAAATGATGCGCCTCGTAAAGCCCCGCATCCTCGGGCATCCCGGCGTGACGGTACATCCAGTATATCACGTCCGGCCCCTCGGCATCCGGGTCCAGCAGCACAGGCCGTAGCGCGTCAAGCTCCCGCGTACTATACTGCGGCATCCGCATCTGCGGCCCGAATGACAGATCCACCGTCCCAGTGTCGAACTTCAACTGATAGCCTGCAAGATCGCTCAGGTCAACCATCATCACACGCCGTCCCCTCATCCATTCTGCTCAAGGCTCACAGCGGGCGCCGACGCCCTTCATCGCAACCGTGGCGGCGCCGATCACACCCGCGTCGTATCCAAGTTCCGCTTGTACGATCTCTGTCGCTGCCGCCGGCCCGAAAGCATGCGACCGGAATGACGCCCGCGTTTGCGCGAGAAACACCTCGCCACGATCGACCACTCCGCCCCCGATCACGATCCGCTCGGGATCGAGCAGGTCTGCCGCGTTGGCAAGCGCCAGCCCGAGCCACATTGCGGCCTCACCGACAGCATCTTCGGCCAGCGCGTCCCCTTCCCGCGCGGCCTCCCCGACGCGCGCCCCGGTGATCTCCTCGCGCGGAAGCTCCGCGAGAGCGCTCATCGCGCCCTCCACCGCAAGCAATGCCCGCGCGTGCCTGGCGACGGCAGTCCCTGAACTGAGCGCCTGCACACACCCTCGCCTGCCACACTCACACAGCGGACCGTCGGGGCATACGACCATATGCCCGATCTCCCCGGCGCTCGAGTTCGCTCCGAGGTGCAGTCGGCCATCGAGGATTACCGCTCCCCCTACTCCCGTGCCCACGTTAACGTAGAGCAGACTGCTCGCACCACGCCCGGCCCCGAACGTCGCCTCCCCCAGCCCCGCCGCGTCAGCGTCATTCGCCAGCCAGGTGACGATCCCGAGGCGTTCCGCCATCAGCCGTCCCAGCGGCAAACCCTCCCAGCCTGAGCTGAGAAAGGATGCACGCACCTCACCGGTGCGCGTATCGACCGGGCCACCGAAGCCGATCCCGACAGCGCGTGGCGTGCCCTCCGCATCCGCCTGCATCTCGCCCGCCAGGGCCACCAGCACGTCGATGGTCGCATCGGCGGACGGCGGCGCGTCACACCTGCGCAACGACACAATGTCGCCCTCCGGGGCCACGAGCGCCGCACTGAGGCGAGTGTTCCCGACATCGAGTCCGAGGAAAGCCGTCGCTGGGTCCTCCCTGCTGCAGCGGTAGAACGCAAAGCCGATGGAGCCGGTGGCTCCATCGCACATTTCGCCTCGCGCACATCGAAAACCTCTCCGACCTTCGGTCAGCGTGCGACAACGACCCCGCGATCGCCCTGACGGAAGTCCTCCCCGGCGATCGGCTCGGCGTGCAGAGCCGTCAACCTCGATGTCTTCACATCAACCGTCCCGATCGCCTCTGCGCCTGTCCTCGTACGCCGGTAGATCAGCAGCTTCGACCCGGGCCTGATGCGGTCCTCACGCGGGCCGTCCATCATCACGCGCCCGTCCGGCAGCGTCGCGACCACCACCGCCGAGAGCGGGTCGAATGATGTAAGGTCGCGGACGGCGTCGGCGCCTGCCTCCATCAATGCGCGATCCACCGCCTGACCCAGCACTTCACCACTCTCCCGCCGCGCGGACGCAACACCACGCGACCTCGCAATCCGAGTGCCACCGAGCGTCTCCACCAGCTCCACGCTGAGGGTCACCTGTGCGACGCCGCGGTCGCGGTTCACAGTGAAACTCTCCACCGACCCGGTCACCGCCAGCGGCGCATCCGCGCGATGCCCCAGCATCTGCAGGTAGCCGACCGCAAACGGCGGCCGCGCCTCCTCCGACTCACACAGTCGCAGCAGCCAGCCGGGATCGACCAGTTCCCACGGGCTCTGCGCCTCAAGCGCCGTCCAGACCGCGTCGCTCGCCCGGCGGCCGATCAGCCGATCGGGCGTCTCCTGCGGCTCCATGAAAGCAAAGACCGCCGCGCGCGGAGTTGGCGGCGGCGTTCGCTCCTGCGCGCTCACCGCTCCCGCCGCGGCAAGCAGCGCCAGTGTCAGCAGCGCGTAACGCACCCTCAGATCGCACCCGCTTCTCAATACGCTCAATCCTGGTCACCGGCCATCTCAACCACGGATCTGCCGTCCCTCTCAGTGACGGTGAGGCCCGCAGCCTCAGCGATTGCCCGCAACGCCGCCGCTGCGGGCACCGGGTCGTCAGCGCGCGCGGTGACGGTCGCGTCGCCAACACCCGGGGCAACGATCACGCTCATCCCCGACTGCCTCGTGACCTCGGAGACTGCCTCACGGATCGGCACGCCCACGAAGTCAAACTGCACCGGCCGCTCGGCGGGCGCGACCGGCTCAGTGAAATCTCCCATCCTCACGTCAAGCTGGGTGTCCACGATCGGATCGGTGCTGCGAAGGCGCAACGTCATCGACTGCGTCCCGGCCTCGCGGGAGAACATCCGCACGCTCAACACCGTCTGCTGGCCCGCCGTCAGCGGCCCGTCAAAAACCAACCCGTCGTCACCCAACCCGATGAGTTCGAGGTCCTCCGATCCGGCGACCGTCACACGCGCGCGCGCCACGTCCGCCTCTGTCTCCAGCCGGATCGTTGCCGGCACGACAGTCCCCGTCACCCTCTCATGCGGTGGCGTCACGCCAACCGTGAAGGGCGTCCCCTCACCGACGCGCGCGCTCGCAGCGCCCTCGCCCGCGTCAAGGTACATCGGCCCGGGCACCGCCAGCGGCTCCCGCGAGTACGCAGGCTCGGGCGCTTCACGTGCCATCGAGCGCATTGCGGGGCCGGCCGGGCCTGCCGGCCCCTGAGGCCCGGCTCCCGCGGCTCCATCCGCGTCGGAAGCCGACATGCTCGGCCCGACGGCTGACGCCGTGTCCGAGGTCTCAACGCCCATGTCATCAGGCGCCGGGGGCGTCGACCGCACCGACGGCGGCGCAACTGGCGCAATCTCAGCCGCGGGAGGTGGCGCCGGCTCCGCACGCGGCTCTGCGCCCCGGGGCGTCGCTTCACGAGAGCGCGTGGACGACGAAGCCGCCTCGGGCGCCCGCGTGATCCGACGCTCGCGACGCGAATCCGACTCTGCTCCGGGCGACGCGGCTGTCTCAGCGCGTCCGGCCTCGACGGGATCGGCAGCGGGGGCGTCCGCCTCAGCGCCCACAGTGTCGCCTCCAACCGTCTCTGCCGATGGGTCACCCGCCTCCTCATCATCCGTGGCCGCATCGACTCTCTGCTCTTCGGACACATCGTCCGAGGGCCTCGCTGTGCGCTCGGCCACCATCGGCACCGTCGGCTGTCCGGCCTCCTGCTGGTAGTGAACCACGCCGGTCCACATCAGCAGCGCGGCTGCGGCGGCGGCCGCAACCGACGCGAAAACGTTCCGCGAACGCCGCCACCACACGTACTTCGTCGGTGTGGCACGTTCGGGGATGACGCGAAGACGCTCGCGGAGGTCATCCGGGGGAGCCACCTCAGGCAGCGAATGTAACGCCTCCACCAGTAA
>JBNJEK010000030.1:0-24166 GCA_051745855.1 Armatimonadota bacterium | reverse complement strand
AGTCGGTCTTGCGATTCCGGACTCCAGGCGCCCTCGCCTGGAGAGTCGGTCTTGCGCTTCCGGACTCCAGGCGCCCTCGCCTGGAGAGTCGGTCTTGCGATTCCGGACTCCAGGCGCCCTCGCCTGGAGAGTCGTTGCCGCGGTCTCCGAATCCTTAACCGTTGATACGAACCTGACGGAGGTCCCCGCGCGCTCGGGGCGAAATGTGTCACCAATCTGCGCGGAATATGTATTGAGCAGTACCCGTCGCCCGATCATGGGCAGGGCGTGGGCTGTAAGTTCATATATCACCACAGGAGGCCGCACAATGTTTGCGCGGAGCAAAGGTTTCACCCTCATCGAGTTGCTCGTCGTAATCGCGATCATCGCCATCCTGGCGGCGATCCTCTTCCCGGTGTTCGCCCGTGCGCGCGACAAGGCGCGACAGGCAAGCTGCACAAGTAACCTCAAGCAGATCAGTCTGGGTATCATCATGTACGCTCAGGACTATGACGAGCGAGCGCCGCTCGCCGTCTACAACATGGACGGGAACAGCTACAAACGTGTCCATGGCGTCTACGACCTGATGGAGCCCTACGTGAAGAATGAACAGGTGTACATCTGCCCGAGCGGTCCCGGCGCCGAGACCTACTGGCGCAGCCAGCACGCGAAGGCAACCGGCTACTACGGCCGAAGGGCTCCGACAAGCTACGGCGGACCCTACCGGCACAGCAGCACCGACTCCTGGGGTGCGAACCTGACGTGGAGCATTAGTCGGGGCATTTCGATCGCACAGTTGGATACACCCTCCGAGACCATCTGCCTCGTGGAATCAACGCGGTTTACCCCCATGGGTGCGAGCGGCGGCCTCGGTTTCGATGCCGACGGCAATCCCATGGACATGGCAGACGACGGCGGCTTCGACTGTGCCTCGGGCGGCATGATGTACCGACACAACGAGATGATGAACGCGTCGTACTGGGATGGGCACGTCAAGGTCATCCCGCAGTTGAAGGATGTATCCCCCCTCGTGAACTGAGCGCGATCTTCCGTCGCCGGGAGGGGGCTTCCCTCCCGGCAGCAGTTCCGATCGTCAGTCGGCAGGACGCACCGTCGAGTCCACTTGAGCGCAAGGGAGAGTTTTCATGAAGCATCTGACGTGGTTCGGCATTCTCTTTCTTTCAGTCTGTCTCGCGGGAGCGTTGATCACAATGATCCCGGCCAGCGCGCAGGTCCCCGGGGATGACGCTTTCGAGCAGCAGCGCACTGAAATGCTGCAGCGACAGCGCCGCGTCATCCTCAACAACGACGGCGGCGACGCGGTCGTCGTGGCGAAGGAGCCCACCCCTCAGGGCATGCTCGAACCCCGCACGATCGGCCTCGAGGACACCCACGTTGACACGATCTTCTACTGCACCAATCGCGGCACATTCGCGCGCCACAGCCACAACACAGAGGTCTCTGAGACATTCATGACAACCGAGGGCCGCTACTCGCCTAATGTCACCCCGGCGCTCATCGAGATGGGGACCGATCCGCTGCAGGTGATGGTGGACTGGTGCCGCGAGAATGACATGGAGATCTTCTGGTCGGAGCGCATGAACGATCGGCATGACGCCGGCAACGGGATGCTCTCCCAGTGGAAGCTCGACCACCCCGAATATCTCGTTGGCAGCCCCGATGAGCGGCCGCCGCACGGCGCATGGACGCAGGTTGACTACGCCGAGCAGGCCGTCCGGGACAAGATGTTCGCGATCATCGAGGAAGTCTGCCGCAACTACGATGTCGATGGCATCGAGATGGACTTCTTCCGACACCTCTGCCTCTTCCGCACCACCGCCTGGGGCGAGCACGCGACCGACGAAGAAGTCGAGATCATGACGAACTTCATCCGGCGCATCCGGGCGATGACCGAGGAGGTCGGCCGCGAACGCGGCAAGCCGATCCTTGTGGCGATGCGCGTGACCGACTCGGTGCCGCTCGCGCTGGCCGCGGGCATCGACCTCGAGACATGGATGTCCGAGGGCCTCGTGGACATCGTCACCGGGAGCGGCTACTTCCGCATGAATCCGTGGAGCTACCTCGCCGAACTTGGCGACCGCCACGGCGTGCTGACATACGCGGGGCTGAGCGAGTCGCGTGTCAGAGTGGACGGCTCCGTTGTCAGCCGCCGCGGCGATGAGGCCTACCGCGCTCGCGCCGCCGAGGCGTGGCAGGCCGGCATGGACGGGATCTACCTCTTCAATATGTTCAACCCGAACAAGCAGTTCCTCCACGAGATTGGCGATCCGGAGGTGCTGGCGGGGCTCGACAAGACGTACTTCGCCACCGTCCGCGGTCAGAGCAGTGGCGGCTACGGCAACCCCGACTACTGGGTGGCCGATGGGAGCCAGTGGCGGAATCTCCCGATCCTCACACCGATCGATCCGCTTTCGCTGCAGGCCGGCGAGTCCACCTCGATCCCGGTGTACATCGGTGACGACCCCGCCGCCGCACGTGAGCGCGGGCTTGAGCCGGAGGTGACCTGCCATGTGATGAACGCGGGCGCCGCCGACCTGACCGTCAGCCTTAACGGCGAGACGCTCTCCGATCCCGACGAGGACGCCCCATGGCTGCATTTCCCGCTGGCTGATGGGCTGCTGCGGGCGGGCGAGAACATCTTCGAGTTCACCGCCCTCGCTCGCGCCGGCGATGAGGAGGGCGGAACGATCGAGTGGACGGTCGAGGACGGCATGCCCCGCTCGCCGTGGCAGCATGGGCGGATGCGCGAGGGCGCGGCTTTCGCCGAGCTTCAGGACGAGGGCCTGCTGATCGCCGATCGCGGCGATCAGCAGGGTGATTATATTTACTTCAGGTATCCGTGGGAGGCCGACGCTGATCGTCTCGCGGTCGCGGAGGCTGAAGTGAAGGTCGTTGACGGGTGGAGCAACTTCACCATCAGCAACGGCGCGTCCACCGAGCGGCTGGCGCTGCGCCCCGATCACATCAGCACACACTTCACGGGCCTTCGCTACGACATGGACACCACTGACGACTTCCACACCTACCGCGTGGAGGTGCAGGGCGAGGATATCCGGATCTACGTGGACGGCGAACTGGTGATCGACGGCGAGGGCGAGTACACCCGTGAGGCGAAAGGCCGCAACGACGCGGCGTTTGGCGCATCGAACTCTCCGTCGCTGGGCGAGGCGCTGTGGCGCCGCGTGAGCCTGACAAGCCCCGGTACCCGTGGGCTGCAGGTCTATGACCTCGCGGTGACGGTGGAGTTTCCGGATGAGGAGTAGCACACGCGCGGTCGTGGAAAGATAGCTTTGGGTGTGCGTCATGGGGGCGCGCGCCATGGAGCCGCCGCATAGCGCTCTCCGCCAGCCCCGCTTTGCCGATGGCGGATCGCCTCTCAGAGGACCCGGCGATGGTGAATCGGCGGACCATGAGAGATCGAATTAATTCCGAAGAAGGACACTTCGGTGGGGGAGGCGAAGTGGGGCAGTTGAAGGAAGTACCGGTGACACCGCTGAAATGCCGTTCGTTGACATCTCTGTGAGGCGTGTCGTATAATGCCGCACGCACGGGGAACCGTGGGCTCTGAAGGGAGCATATCCGGATGACCAGAACCAGCCGCGCCTGCGGATTTATCGTCATGTACAGCGTACTCGCAGGCCTGTTGGCGTGCGGAATCGCGTCAGCTCAGGAAATCAGCAGCGACTTCACGGAGGGCGTGCAGCTCTTTGAGCAGCGATCGTACGCCCCCGCAATCCAGCGCCTCGAGGCGGTGGTGGAGGAGGAGCCCGACAACGAGGCCGCCCTCTACTACCTCGGTGTGGCGAGGTACCGGCAGGGCGAGTTTGAGGACGCCCTCGAGGTGCTTCAGCGCGCCTACGACCTGCGTCCCGGCCGCCCCGGAACGCAGCTTTACATCGGTCGGATCTACGAGGAACTCGGCGCGCTCGATGAAGCCATCCGCGCCTACCAGACCGAATTGCGGAACCGGCGCTTCAAGAATCTCGCCGAGGTCTTCACCGATCTCGGCCGGGTCTACTACTTCTCAGGCCGGTACGTGGACGCCATCGACCGGCTCTCCACGGCCATCCAGCATAACGAGAACTACGTGGAAGCCTACTTCTATCGTGGCCTCGCAAAGAACATGCAGGATGAGCACGAGGCCGCCCTGAAGGACTTCGATGACGCCATCCGAATCACTGACGAATGGGACCGCAAGGTCCGCCAGCTTGAGCAGATGGCACAGCGGGAGGGTGAGGGTGGTCTCACTCCGGAGGCCCAGCGGACCAGGCAGAACATCCAGGAAGAGCTGGCGCAGGACTACTCGAAGGCCGCCGAGTTCGGCCAGGAGATGGCAATGCGCCCCGGGCTCTACATCGCACGGGGGGACACCGCTGTCGAACTGGGGAAATACGGCGACGCGCGGAACTCCTACCGCAAGGCCCTCGATGCCGATCGTGGCGGCAACCCCGCCGATCCGCTGCCACAGGTGAGGATAGGACGCGCGTACTTCGAGCAGGCACAGGCTGCCTTCTACGACGACGGCCTGCTGTGGAACGCGATCGCCACCGTGGACACGGCCATCTACGCCATTGAGGAAGCCCTCGAAGACGCTTCCAGCGATCCGCAGGCCCACAGGACGCTCGGCGACATATTCCTCTTCCAGGCACAAACCTACGTGTCTGACCCGGAGCGGGACATTGTCTCCAGCAGCTACGAGGACGCCGTGGAGCGATATGATGCGGCTATCGACGCAGATCCGGAATACGTGGACGCGTATCGAGGTCGCGCGCAGGCGTACATAGAGATGGACCAGCCTGAAGAGGCCATCGAGGACCTGCACGTCGCGCTGGATATCGACCCTCGTGAAGCGGAACTCCACGCGGCACTTGCGATGGCGCAGATGCACAATGAGGACTACGACGAAGCCCTTGCCAGCGCGCAGGTGGCGCTGAATCTCGATCCTGACAATAGCCAGGCGCATAATGCCGCCGGGCTGACTTACTACTACACGGGCCAACTCGGCGCGGCCAGCGAACACTTCAACCAGGCGGTCGCTGCCGATCCGACGCTGCACCAGTCGTTTACGAATCTCGGCAACACCTTCTACCAGATGCGCTCGTGGCACCGGGCGCGGGCGAACTACGAGCAGGCGCTGGAGCTCATCCCCAGGCCCGCGATCGCCAACACCGCGATCCAGCGCAGCTATCTGCACTATCTCGTCGCGATGACCTATCACAACGCGGGGATGTACGAGCGCGAGGTGCAGGAACTGAACCGGGCGCTCGGTCTCGACTGGGCCTATCTCGATGCGCTGGCGCAGCTTGCGGAGGCGTACACGCAACTGGGGCAGTTCCAGGCGGCCGAGCAGGCGCTTCGGACCGCGCTGCAGGTCTCGGAGACTGTCGAAGACGACGCTGCGATCCATGTTCAGATGGGGCAGTTGTATGAGGAAGAGGGTCGGCCCTACGAGGCCATCACGGCGTACGGTGCGGCTCTCGCGGCGCAGAGCGACAACCTGGAGGCCCGGGAGGCCCTGAGGCGACTGACCTCCAGCTGATGCAACAATGCCCGGGGCGTGTGCGACCGAAGATGCGCGTAAAGGCACGGCCGTGGCGCCTCGTCGCCGCGCTATTGGTGGCCGGCGCGTTTGTGACGCCCGCCGCCCGGGCGCAGGATGACGGGCTGGTTAAGCAGAGCCTGCCGAACGGACTGCGGGTGATTGTTCAGGAGAACAATCATACCGCGACAGTTGTGATCTCGGCCATGGTGCGTGTCACGGCCCTGCATGAGCCACGCGGCGCCACGGGTATCCGCCAGCTTACGCAGTCGCTGCTTGCGACGGGAGAGGGCTGCCGCGACGAGATGGTCCGCGCCGCGGTCCGCGCGGAGGGCTCGGTGGCCCCCGACTACGTCGAACTGTCGCTGGCTGCGCCGGCAGAGTCGCTCGAGGACGCGGTACGGTTGATGCGCCGGATGCTCTTTCGGCCGGAGTTGACCGAAGAGGCGCTGGAGTTGAACCGCCCGCCACTGGTGCGCAGGCTCGCGGCGCGGGATGAAGTGCCGGCGACACTGGCGATCGACAGGCTCTATGAGGCGATCTACCCTCGGATACGCTCCGGGGATATCGCGGCGGGGGATCCGGTCGAGGTGGCGGGCATCACACTCGAGCAGATTCGCAGCTTTCACGCCGAGCACTTTCTGCCGAACGCCACGGTGATGGCAATAAGCGGGGGGGTGGACGGCGGCGAGGCGATGCGGCTTGTTGCCGAGCAGATGGGAGGGCTGCTCCCGGGCGCCCTGCCGACCGCGGCCCCTGAGCCCGCTCAGGGCAGACCGCCGGGGGTCGAAGAGATTGAGATTGGCGGACGGACGGGCGTAGTCGCAGTCGGAGGACGGGCTGTTGCGCTCGATTCGCCCATGTACCCGGCGATGGCCACGGGCATGGTGCTGCTGGGCTCTGGAATGGACAGCCGATTGTATCTTGCGCTGCGGGTCGAGCGGGCGCTGGCGTATACAATCGCAGCGGAACTGACGCCGTCGGCGACCGCGCCCTCGGGTCTGATACTTGTGACCTGCGATCCTGAGGATCTCGATGAGGTGCAGCGGGTGGTGGAGGATGAGATCGACCGCGCGACATCGGAGCCGGCGAGCGCGGCCGGGTTGCAGCGGGCGAAGAGGTATCTGATCGGCAAACATGCCCTGCGCCGCCAGCGGAATCAGGAGATAGCGCACTATCTGGCGATGTTCGAACTGCTCGGCGGGCCGCAGGGATACAGGCGGGATGGACAACTTGCGGGTGAGATCGCTTCGGTTGACGCCGATGCGGTCATGAGAGCGCTGCGCGAACTTTTTCGACCGGCATGGACGGTGCGACTGCGCGTTTCTGACACCGGCGCTAAATGATCCGATCTGTGGAAGCTGGAGGTACATCTATGCGATCAGGTAGAGTATTGGTGGTCGCCGCAATACTCACGGCTCTGGCCACGGCCGCGTCGGCCCAGGATGCCACGTGGATGATGCGGGTTGATGAGCAGAGCAGCGGGGTCTCGGACGCCATGTTGCAGTTGCCGGCCAGCCTCGCGTGGAAGTACGCCACCGAGGCGGAGGATTTCGATGCGGTCGCGACACCGGCGGTTGACGAGCGGGCGGTCTACGCGCCCGTCGGCGACACCATCTACGCCATCGACCGCGTGACGGGCGAATTGATCTGGGAGCAGACGGCGGGCGATGACATTCTCTCAAGCCCGGCCATCGCCGACGGAGTGCTCTACTGCGGCACTCGTGACGACGCCCTTTTGGCCATTAACACCGAGAACGGTTCCACCGAGTGGCGCTTCCGCACACAGGGAGCGGTGGACACGCCTCCCGTGGTCGCGTACGGCGTCATCTACTTCGGCTCAGATGGGAATCGCCTCACCGCCCTTGAACTGGAGACCCGCGATGTCCTCTGGCAGTTTGAGGCGCGCGGGGACATCAAGGCGCCTCCGCTGGTCTATCGCGACGTTGTGATTGTCGGCACCACGGGTGGGCGCATCTACTCGCTCAACAGTCAGGGCCAGCCACTGTGGTCCAACAGCATAGAGCCGCAGACTTTCTTCGCTTCTCCGGTCGGGGAGCGCACGAAGGTCGTCTACACCTCCGGCAGGGAGTTGATCGCGCGCGACATTTACACCGGCCGGCTGGTGTGGGGGCGGCCGTTCCGCGCCGGCGGGCTGATCGTGGGCGCACCGGCGGTGCTTGGACGGCAGATATACGTCGGCACGCGCGGCGGAGCGGTCTACGCGATCGATGCCAACCGCGGACGGGCGATCTGGAAGTGGCCCCGTGACGGGTCGGTGCAGGGCATCTCCAGCTCACTGGTGATCGTCGATGACAAGATCGTCTTCCGCGCGGGGCAGCGCGACATCTACGCCATCAGCCTCGACGGGCGCGACCTGCTCTGGCAGTACACGCTGCCTGAGGTCGAGGAGCGGGTCGCATCGACGACCGCTCCGGGCGGTGAGGGCATGTTCTTCCCTGAGGAGGGGATGGGCCCCGAGGGGGAGATGCCCGAAGAGATGATGATGGATCCGGGCACGCCCGAGGATATGGACGGCGAGGGCACTCGCACCCGCGAGCGGGAACTGGAATTCGAGGACATCATTGACCCCTCGGTGTCCGTCGTTGACAATGCGTTGTATACGCTCGGCGACGACGGCGTCGTCTACGGATTCGGCTCGATGACGCCCGACAATGTCGCCCCGACGATCGCCGAGCCTGTGCTGGAGGTGCCGGGAGCGAAGCGCCGACGCGTGCAGTTCGCGCCTGACCTGGCCGATCCGGACGCTTTCCCGGACCGTTACGCGGAGGACATCGAGATTCCGGGGACGCCGCCGATCTTCCTGTCACTTGTGCTTACAGACGAGGGGTCCGGCGTGGATCCCGACTCGGTGAGTGTCACGGTGAATGGCGAACAGGCGGACTTCACCTACGATTCACGCGAGGGACTGCTCTGGTACATCTATGACCCGCGCGGAAGTGCCGCGAACCTGTCCAACGGGGTCAAGCAGGTGATGTTCGAGGCAAGCGACTGGCGGGGCAACACCGTGTCGAAGGTCGTTGCTTTCACGGTGGACAATACGCTTAAGCCCCCCGCGCCGCCGCGGCCCGAGCGGCCTGAGTTCGAGGGCTTCCCCGGTGAGGAGATGCCACCGGAAGAAGAATTCCCAGGCGAGTTCATGCCGTAAAGCGCCGACTCACAACACCAACCACTGCCAGGGGGTCGTGCAATGGCTCAGGCTATCGTGACAGTGTTGATACTGCTGATATTCGTGGCGTACGCCGTGTTCTTTTCGATGTGGAATGCCGACCCGATTGAGATCACCAGCCTGGTTGATCTCAGTGGGACACCAATAGGGGCCGAGCTGCCTGTCTTCGTGGTCCCGCTGGCGGGCGTGGTTGTCGGCGCGATCGTGATGGCCATCGCCATCAGCGCGCCGTGGTCCTCGCTCAAAAGCAAACTTGCTGCCGCCGAGGATCAGCTTGGAGCGGCGCGCGAGCGCGCGGAGGAGTGCGAACGGAGACTCGACTCGCTCAAGAGCCGCCTGCAAAAGATGCAGGCGCAGACGCAGTCAGCGCCACAGGCATCGGATGAAGAGCGTCCTCTATCCCCCCCTGGTGAGGGAGAGAGCGCGTAGCAGATCAACCTGAGATCCAATCGTTCAGCGGCCAGGAGGCCCTCAATGAGCCTCCTGGCGGCTTTTTCGTCGATGGATGGAAGCACGGGAGTGAACCATGGGGGAATGTGACGCGTCACAAACGGGGACGTGGCTCCGTCTCAATGCGGCGGGTCTGTCCCCGAAGCTTCAACTTGCGCTGCTCGAGGCGTTCGGTTCGCCGGACGAGATTTTCGGCGCGAGCAACGAGCAGCTTCGAGCGGTGGACGGCATCGCCTCAGCCCACCTCGGGAAGCTGCGATCGGCCGAGGCCGAAGCGGACGTTGAGGCGATGCGTGATCGACTGGACGAACTCGACGCTCATCTGCTGCCTATCGCGGATGAGCGTTATCCGCCACTGCTGCGGGAGATCGATGATCCGCCTCCGCTGCTTTTCGTGCGCGGCGCGCTTGATGACCGGGACGAGCTTGCGGTGGCGGTGGTCGGGACGCGAAAGCGCAGTCCCTACGGAGAGATGGTCGCCGGGCAACTGTCGCGGGACCTTGTGCGGCGCGGCTTCACCGTGGTGAGCGGCCTTGCGATGGGGATCGACGCGGACGCGCATGAAGCGACGGTTGAGGCCGGCGGGCGGACGATCGCGGTGACGGCCTGCGGCATCGACGTGGACTACCCCAAGGCCAACAGCAGTCTGCGTCAGCGGATCGCCGAATCGGGGGCTGTCATCAGCGAGTTTGCGCTGGGCACGCCGCCGGCGAGGCACAGTTTTCCGCAGAGGAATCGGATACTCAGCGGGCTGTCGCTGGGCACCGTGGTGGTCGAGGCGCCCGGCAAGAGCGGGGCGCTGATCACGGCCAGGCTGGCCGGTGAGAGTGGTCGGGGGGTCTTCGCCGTCCCCGGGAACATCACCAGCCCTGTGAGCCGGGGGTGCCATGAGCTTCTCCGCGATGGCGCGGTGCTGGTTGAGACGGCAGAGGACATCGTCGAGGGCCTCGGCATCATGATCGAAGCGGTCCCTGAGCGCGAGCCTGAGGTTGAACGCGAGCGCAAGCTTGACGATCTTCCCGCCGACCAGCGTGAGGTGCTCTCGGCGCTGAGCCATCAGCCGAGGAACATCGATGACGTTGCCGGTGATTGCGAGCTTGCGGTCCCGCAGGTGTCGTCGGCGCTGATGCTGCTCGAGGTGAAGGGTTTGGTCAAACGCTTCCCCGGGAATCAATTCGTCCGGACCGGGTAGACGGACCGTTGCCGCCGATGGGAACAAGAGTAGATCACGAAATGTTTGATGCGCAACAGTGACAGATCACGCGGCGACGCAGCCGCATTGCAGGAATGATATCGTGGCACCTAAGAAAGCAATCATAGTCGAGTCACCGACCAAGACCCGGACGCTGTCGGGGTTCCTCGGTGACGAGTACAAGCTGCTCGCGTCGATGGGTCATGTACGCGACCTGCCCGACGACGAGATGGGCGTGGACCTCGAGGGGGACTTCGAGCCGAGCTACGTGGTGTCGGGGAACAAGACCATCAATACGCTCAAAAAGGAACTCAAGGGCGTCGAGGAGATCTACCTCGCGATGGACCCTGACCGCGAGGGAGAGGCGATCGCGTGGCATATCCTCGACGAACTCGGGCTCGATTCGGCGCGTCGGATTCAGTTCAACGAGATCACGCGGGAGGCTGTGGAGGAGGCTCTGCAGCATCCCGGTGAGCTGAACATGGACCGTGTTGACGCGCAGCAGGCCCGCAGGATACTCGATCGGCTGGTCGGCTACTCGATCAGCCCGGTGCTCTGGAAGAAGATCGGCGGAGGGCGGCCGGATTCGGGGCTCTCGGCCGGGCGGGTGCAGTCGGTCGCGCTGAGGCTGATCACCGATCGTGAGCGCGAGCGCGCGGCGTTCGACCCCGAGGAGTGGTGGTCGATCACCGCGCTGTTGCAGCCGGAGGGTCGGCAGCAGATCGAGACGGACCTGAGGACGATCGACGGCGAAGATGTCGGTCGCGACCTTGAATCCGAGGGGCAGGTCACGCCGCTGGTTGAGGAGCTTCGCGAGGCCACGTACACGGTGGCGGAGATCGAGGAGACCGAGCAGAAGCGCAATCCACAGCCGCCCTTCATCACCTCCACCCTGCAGCGCGCGGCGTCCAACCGGCTGCGATTCTCAGCGCGCAAGACGATGCGCATCGCGCAGCAGCTTTACGAGGGCGTTGAGACAGCGGACGGCGCCCACGGTCTGATCACGTACATGCGAACCGACTCGACGAACGTGGCGGCCGCGGCCCGCAAGCAGGCCGGCGAGTTCATCGAGCAGGAGTGGGGAGAGAAGTATGTGGGCCCGGGCGCGAAGGGCAAGAAGGTCAAGGGCGCGCAGGAGGCCCATGAGGCCATCCGCCCGACCTCCGTAACGCGGACGCCCGAGAGTCTGAAGAGCGTGCTCAGCAAGGATCAGATGGCGCTTTACGAACTGATCTGGCGGCGCTTTTTGGCGTCACAGATGGCGCCGGCGATCGTCAATCAGACCGGCGTGAACGTGGAGGCTGGCCGGATGGGTCTGCGGGCCACCGGTCAGGTGGTCGTCTTCCCGGGTTGGTATGCGGTGATGCCTCGCGATGACGAGGACAAGTCGCTGCCGGAGCTGACGGAGGGCGAGGAGCTTGAGCTGCTCGAGGTCACGCCCGAGCAGCATTTCACGCAGCCGCCCCCGCGTTACACCGAGGCGTCGCTGGTGCGCGAGCTTGAGGCGAACGGTGTTGGCCGGCCGAGCACGTATGCGGACATTATTGATACGCTGACGCGACGGCGTTACGTTGCGACTGAGAAGCGGCAGTTCGTGCCGACGCCCCTTGGGCTGTCGGTGTCGGACTACCTGGTGGAGAACTTCCCGGAGATCATGGACATCGAGTTCACCGCGCACATCGAGGAGGATCTCGACACCGTCGAGCGCGGTGAGCGCGACTGGCGCGAGGTGCTCAAGGAGTTCTACGAGCCCTTCGAGGGCGAGGTCGCGGCGGCGGAGAGCGCGGAACCGAAGGTGCTGGAGGATCAGGTCTGCGAGGAGTGCGGGGGCCGGATGCTGATCAAGTACTCAAAACGCGGCAAGTTCGCCGGCTGCGAGAATTACCCGGACTGCAACTTCACCATCGACCTGTCAGGCGATGTGCTGGAGAGGCCGCCGGTTGAGGAGACGGAGTTCGAGTGCCCCGAGTGTGGCAAGAATCTGCTCTTGCGCACCGGCCGTCGCGGACGTTTCTTCGGCTGCAGCGGCTACCCGGAGTGCACGTACACCGCGGAGGTCGGACCTGAGGGTGAGCCGAAGGAACGCGCGAAGCCGATGGAGACGGAGGAGACGTGCCCGGAGTGCGGCGACGGCGTGCTGCTGGTGCGCGAGGGGCGGCGGGGCAAGTTCCTCGGCTGCTCGAACTATCCGGCGTGCAGGTATACTCGCGACTACGAGGACGAGGCGGTGGTCGGTGAGGCGTCGGAGGAGCTTGCGAGCCCCAACGGCGATGCGACCGACAGCAACGCGGTGCCGGTGAGTTGCTCGAAGTGCGGCGGGCCGATGTCGGTGCGCAGCGGACGGCGCGGCAAGTTCCTCGGCTGCAACAACTACCCGGAGTGCAAGGGCACGCGGCCGATCAGCGATGCGATCGCGGCCGGCTGGGAGCCGCCCGCGCCGGAGAAGCTCGGCGAGGAGTGCCCCGAGTGCGGCAAGGACCTGGTGATCCGCGAGGGTCGCCGTGGCAAGTTCGTCGGCTGCAGCGCCTATCCGAAGTGCCGCTACACACGCGACTACGAGGAAGACGGGGAGGGCTCTGAGGCTGAGTGACGCCGCCGCCGACCGGGAGTTGCGCGTCCCTGCCAGCATCCTGGCAGGGGTCTTCCTCATGTCCCTCGCGGGGCTGGTGTTCGAGGTTGCGCTGACACGCGCTTTCAGCGTGTTGCTGCGCTATCACTTCGTCTTCCTTGCGATCTCCCTGGCCGTCTGTGGCCTGGGCGTTGGCGGCCTGGTGGATTTCCTGTGGCTTCGCCGACGCAAGACGGACGATTCGGTGATCCTGAGCCTCCTTGCGGCGGCCTCGTCGGTGAGCTTCGTCGGCGCGGTCGCGCTGCTTTTCTCCGGTGTGATGGCCCCGCACCTTACGTCACTTGTGCTGGTCGGCGGGATCTGCATCGTGCCGTTCATCTGCGTGGGGGCATTCCTCAGCCACGCCTTCGCCTGCTGGTCACACCAGGGCGGGCGCATGTACTTTTACGATCTCACCGGGGCGGCGCTGGGAAGCTGCGCGGTGATCATCGCGCTGCAACTACTCGGCGCGACGGGCGTTCCCTTCCTGTGCGCGGCGCTCGCGGCGCTCGCCGCGGTCGCGGTGACCGGGCGCGCGGGTTTGCGGGTGCTCGGCGGCGCGCTGACGGTCGGCTCGCTGGTGGCGGTCGGGCTGAGCTTCACGAGGCCACTGATCGAACTGCCCCGCGTTCCGCCGGAAGCCGGCGATGCGGCAAAGCCGCTCTTCAAGGAACTCGGCGACCCCGAGATCGAGGCGAAGATCGTTTACACCGACTGGAATGCGTTCGCGAGGACGGACGTGGTGGCTTACGCGCGGCCCGACGGTGAGTACGTCGAGACGGACGATCTTTTTGTGTACACCGACGGCGAGGTGCCGACGAACCTCATTCACTTCGAGGGCGATCTCGACGAGGTTGTCAGCGACTACCGCCGGTTCATCGGCTTCTTTCCCTTCCTGGCGGGGCGCCCCGACAGCGTGTTGCTCATCGGCCCGGGGGCGGGGCTCGACGTACTGCTGGCCCTGGCCGTGGGCGCGGAGGATATTGAGGGCGCCGAACTCAACCCGTCGATGCTCCCGATCGTGCGTCGCTACCGGGACTTTTCCGGCCCCGTCTACGACTATGAGAACGTGAACGTGGCGGTCGCGGAGGGGCGCAGTTACGTCCGCCGGACACAGAAGAAGTACGATCTGATTTACATGGCGCTCACGAAGTCCGCGACCACCGCGTCGAGCAGCCTCGCGCTGGTGGAAAGCTACGTGCACACGATCGAGGGCTTCGAGGACTACCTCTCGCACCTCACCGATGACGGCCAGGTCGCGATCGTCTGCCAGCATCCGCTGGTGCAGGCCCGCCTTGTGCTGACCGGACTCGCGGCGCTTCAGCGCGAGGGACTCTCGCGGGAGGAGGCGCTGCAGCATGTCGCGATGGTCAGCGTTCCGCGCCGGATGTACGCACTGGGGCCCTACCGCCATCTGGTCATGATCTCGCGCTCACCGCTGTCGCCCGAGCGTTCGGCGGACCTCACTCGTCGGGCAATCGCGCTGGGGATGGAACCCGCGTACATGCCCGGCGCGTACGAAGTGCCGCCCTACGGATGGCTCGGCCGGACGGCGAGTACAGGCGAGTTCGTGGAGAGCTTCAACCGGTGGTGGGGGCCGGGCGAGGTGGACGTCTCGCCGGTCACCGACGACCGCCCCTTCGTCATCGACTTTCACCCCGGTATCCCGTCGCAGATGTCGAACTTCGTCTGGGCGGTCGCTCTCGTGGTGGTCCTTTTCTCAGCCGGTGCGATCATCGGCCTGGCACGATCGGGGGCCGGGAGGGCAGGGCCGCTGACGGCCGCGGTGGTGTACTTTGCGCTGCTCGGGGCGGGATTTATGCTCGTCGAGGTCTGCCTTGCGCAGAAGCTTATTCTCTACCTCGGCTACCCTGCGCTGACGCTGTCGGTGATCCTCTTCTCAGTGCTGCTCGGAAGCGGAGCGGGGAGTCTTTTCAGCCAGTCGTGGCCAGAGAGCGCGATGCTGCGGCGTTCGGGGTTCGCGGCGCTGTCGGTCTGCGGCGCGGTGATCGCGCTGGTGCTGGTGCTGCCGTGGCTTCTGAGCGCGACGCTTGGCTGGTCGATCGGTCTGCGGGCGGCGATCACGATGGCGCTGCTCTTCCCGCTGGGCTTCGGGATGGGCATTCCGTTCCCGACGGGCCTGCGGGAGGTCGGGCGCTGGACCGGCGACATCGTGCCATGGGCGTGGGGAGTCAACGGCGTCGTTTCAGTCCTCGGCTCGGTCGCCGCGATGCTTGGCGGGAAGCTCTGGGGCTTTCAGACGGTCCTGCTGGGCGGGGCGGCCGTTTACGCGATCGTCTTTGCGCTCTCGATGGCCGCTCATGCGCGGCCGGACTGGCTCGGCAGGTCGTAAGGGGCTGCGCGCCGAAATCCTCGACAGGGACATCCGGCGGAGAGACGCGTCGTCCGCCGCTTCGATCATCGCCACATCATAGGGATCTGTGTCATGGCTCGAACCACGAGACTTGAGATTCGCAATGAACGCACGCGCAACGTGATCGAGAGAGTCAACAAGGAGACCGAGCGGTGGGTCAAGGAGCAGCTTGTCGAGATGAAAGCCACCCACCGCTCACGCTCCGCCGCCGAGGCCGCGTACAAAAGGGTCATCTGCGGTCGCAAGTGGCTGGTGTTGCCGAAACACAGCGAGGAGGAGAGGTTCTTCCTTCGGCAGATGCTGCTTTACATCATCGGCCTGCGTCCGGCGCTGCAGGCGAAGGCGTACGAGGTGGCGAACTACCTCTCGAACAACTACCCCTTCGAGTGGATCCAGTCTGACGTGACACGCTTCGCGATCGCTCGCTCGCGGGATATGATCCTGTCCTCGGCCGAGTCGGAGTTCGGTGAGACGCCGATGTCAGGCCCCCTGGGATTCGTCTACCACCATCACAAGATGCTGAAAGTGCGGAACGTCTCGGACTACGGCGAATGCTACGCGCTCGCCGCGAACCTCGTCCGGCAGAGGTACTTCATCAACGAGGATCAGCCGTGGCGCGAGAAGCTGGGCCTGCACCAGTTGCACAGGACCTGAGTTACGCGCCACCCCCGGCGCTACACGACGCGCCCGCGGCACGGATCGCCGCCCGCACCACGTCGCGACTTCTGCCCAGCGCCGCCTCGTCGTCCGCCTCCTCCAGTTCGAAAGTCATCATGCCCGCGTAGTCGCGCTCGAGCAGATACGCGAAGATCGCCTCGTAGTCGATGACGCCCGTCCCGCACTCGCGGTGATCGCGGACGCCCTCAGCCTGCACATCGTGCAGGTGCATGTGGTAGATCCGATCGCCCAGCGACCTGAGGTGTCGCGCCAGCAGCGCGTTGTACGCCGCGGCGATGGCCTCCGGCGCCCGATCCTCCTCGCTCAGCAGCCTGCGCAGATGGCCCACGTCCACGTTCGCGCCCACCGCCGGATGATCGATCTCGTGGATCAGTGACGCGAACTCGTCGATGCCGGGCGGATAGCCGGTCTCGATGGTGACGGTCACACCGGCGGCCTCCGCGACCTGGCCCGCCTCGCGGTAGAAGCTGACGACCTCGCCGCGGAAGTCGCGCAACTCGCGCCCCGCGCGCGGAATCACATGCGTGGTCACCGTCTCGGCACCGATCTCGCCGGCAACCTCGAGGGTGCGCAGAAGCTGATCACGCGAGGCGGCGCTGGTGGCGGGGTTGGGCGCGAAGGGAACCACGTCCCAGAACGGCGCGTGCACGGCCACACGATCGAAGCCTGCCACCCGCCCGGCAAGCCTCTCGCGCGCGGGCGCGTTCAGCTCGTCGAAGAAGCGTCCTGCAAGCTCACCGGCGGTGTGCCGGTAGCCCGCGAAGGCGAGCAGTTCCACGCAGTGCAGGCCGAGCTTCGCGCCGACTCTCAATGCCTCCTCGAGCGATCGATCAGGCAGCGAGGCGGTGTTGAATCCGACACCGGCGATCAGATCATCGGCGGTGCGCTCTGACATGGCTGATTGTCCTTCCCGGCTCAGACGCGGTCGCGCAGAAACCTGACCGTCTCCGCGATGACTTCGCGCTCATGCGCGACCGTGGCGAATGTGTGGTCGGCGCCGGCGATGACATGAATCCGGGCGTCGTCGGCGGGGATGGCGTCCATGTAACGACGCGCGTGATCCAGCGGCACGGTCTGATCCTCATCGCCGTGGACGACGAGCGTCGGCCCGTCGAACTGAGCGATCTCCTCCAGCGGATTCACGTGCATCGCGTCCTGCAAAAACTCCGCGCCTATCTCGAAGGCGCCGTGCTCGTAGTACTCGCGCGCGCCCGCGCCCGGTTCGGTCGGCATCTGCCAGCGGTCGCGGATCAACTCTCCCATGTCCGCCGCCGCCGACCAGAGGACGAGCGCAGCGACGTCGCCGTCTCGGGCGGCGGCGCATGCGGCGACCAGCCCGCCCATGCTCAGGCCGATCAGCGCCACCCGCTGCCTGTCAACGGTGCGCTCGGCCCGCAAAACCTGCAGGGCCGCGAGCGTGTCGTCGATCTCCCCGCTGATCGTCATGTCACGGAAGCGCCCGGCGCTCTCACCGGAGCCGCGGAAGTCGAAGCGCAGGACGTTGAAGCCCTTCGCGCACAATGCTCGCGCGGCCGTGACAAAGAGGAAATGGGCCTCCATCCGCTGGCCGGTCAAGCCGTGGCACATCAGGACGCCCGGGCCAGGCGCGCGCGCCGGGATATGAATGCCGGCGGCGATACGCTGGCCATCGACCTCGAACTCGCGAAACTGCTCGGCGCCCTTCTCGCAGTGGTCTCCGGTCATTCCAGTGGCGGCCTCCCGAGCGGTTTACACTTCATCCTCATCGCGCTGCAACTCATCCAGCTCCTCACGAAGCTCCACGCGCACGGCCTCGCGGTCGGCCTTTCGGACCGTGCCGATGGCCGCTCCGACAGCCGTGAAGGCCACGCCGACGATCATCGGCACCCGCATCTGCGGTGACGCGATGTCCCAGAGATGGAAGAAGAACTCAAGCATGCCCCATGTCAAAAGAGCGCCGAGGACGGCGGCCGCGATCCCGCGCTTTCCCTGGCGCCGGCCGAGGGCGTTGCCGATGGCGACGGCCAGCAGGCCGTAGAGCACGGTGAGCGCCCAGAACGCGGCGGTGATGACCGTCATGTCCACGTTGACGCCGACAAACATGCCAAGCAGCACGACCCATCCACCACAGCTCGCGGCGGCGAGCAGTGCAAGGGTGGTCTGCAGCATCCCCCGGATCAGCGACTTTGTGCTCGACGTGAGCATCGGGCGTTCACCTGCCTGCGTCGTGGGTCGGTTCGAACCTGCCCTACTGCCGGCGCGCGGCCGCGACCAGTTTCACCATCAGCACCTGGCATGCGAGTGAGAAGTTGGCATTATGTGCCAGCAGATCGGCGCGGACGTCCTCGATGACCTCCGACGCCCAGACGAGGCCTGACGGCGTGTATCCCTCAGCCAGCGCTCGAAGCTGCTCCGCGCGGTCGGCGTTGAGCACCAGCTTCGAGCTCGGATCGGCCCGAAGCAGCGTCAGATCGCGGAACCACGTCTGCAGGATGTCAAGCAGCTCGTTCATCTGGATGCGGTTGATGCGATCAGGGCTCTTCTTTCCGAGTTCCTCCAGCGCCTCGGCCCGCATTGCTCGTTCATCTTCCGAGCCCTCGCCCGTCTCGGCTTCGACCGTCTCCGCGGCATCCCACCAGCGCTCGGGCATCGCCGCGAGCCGCTCTCCCAACCGAAGGGACTCCACCAGCGGCGCCTGCGGCGTCGCGGCGACGAGGTCGAGAAGCTCGTCGCGCAGCGCCAGCACGTCCGGCGCCTCCATCAGCCACTCGGCCCGGCCGTAGCGCCCGCCCGCCATCGCCACCGCACCCTCGCGCAGCGCGCCGTCGGAGTCGGGGAAGCGCTCGCTGAGCGTCTCCAGCAACTCGGCGTTGGAGAGCGGATGGAACTTGAGCATCTGGCAGCGCGAGATGATCGTATCCAGCAGCCGCGACGGATTGGCGCTGGTGAGGATAAAGGTGGTGTTCGGCGGCGGCTCCTCGAGGGTCTTGAGCAGCTTGTTCGCGCCATCGGTATGCATCCGCTCGGCCGAGCAGATGATGGCGATCTTCCTGCGGGCCAGCGCGGGCTTGGCCGAAAGCTGCTGGATGAGTCTTTCGACCTGCTCGGTGTATATGAGCGCGTCCGGCAGTTCGATGTACACGTCGCGCGACACAGTTCGCGCGCGCGGCTCATCGCTGCCGCGGTCCGCGGCGTCCTCAGTCGGCGGCTTGACCTCCACCCGCACCGCCGGCCGCAATATCTGCAGGTCGGGGTGATTCTCCTGTGCGATGCGCACGCAGTTGTGGCACCCTCCGCAGGCATCGACCTGGCTCGCTTCCGGCTCGTCGGGCAGGTCCTCGCAGTTGATCGCCCTCGCGAACTCCTGCGCGACCAGCGTCTTACCGACGTTCGGGGCCCCGACGAACAGATACGCGTTGGGTATCCTGCCCGAGGCGATGGCCTGGCGGAGAACCTCGATCTGCTGTTGATGTCCGTAAATGTCGCTAAATCCCATTGCTCTGGGTGTTTCGCAGTGGAACGGTGTGATACCTGCATTGATCGTGGACCGGCGAAGTGTTTCAGCAGTTCGTACAAAGAGGACCGGGGCGGCTGGGGGACCGCCCCGGATGTTTCAGGAGGCTGTAGGGGGAGGTGTACTTGCGTCATCCGTATCATAGCGCGGACGTATTAACGACAGATTAAGCGGGCGTTAAGCGTGCATTAAACCCGCAATCCACCTCTTCTTCGCGCACGGGGTCGCAGACGAAAAGGGGCAGCCGGGGCGGTTGGGGAGACCGCCCCGGCTGTTCGGGAGGTGTCGGGGAAGTGTGTTGGGGGGGATTGGTGCGTGGACGGTGAGTGATTACGTTAGCCAACGGGAGAGCCGTCCGGCTTGAGGACCGGAGGCATCATGCCGGCCTGGCACGAGTATGCTCGCTTGCCGAACAGGAAGTTGTCCGGATCAAGCGCGCTGCTCAGTTGCAGCCACTTGGCATGTCCGTCGGCGAAGATGTAGTTCGCGCCTCCGCTGTGCGCCTCCGGCTCGAGGTATACGATGTGATCGGCCGCGATGTCCTGAGCGGTCACGCTGACGTCCTCGAGCGCCTCAAACTGAGCCTGGGCGGAGGCAACCGAGACGGCGTAGATGGCACCGCCTCCGGCGTAGGCCTCGCCGTCAAACACCGCTCCGGGCCCACCGCCGGGCGCGGTGCTCACGGCGCTGAACGGGCGGTGCGACTTGACCGCGCCGGCGCCACCGGTGGGCGAGGTGTCGATCAGGCGGTTGACGGAGAAGGTGTACTCGCCCACGAGGATCTCCTCGGCGGGAGCTTCGAGCGCTCCCATCGGGACGACCTGCTGATTGATCGACGCGTACTTCTTGCGGGGCATCAGCAGTTCGTTCGGGGTGTACGCCATGCGGTCGGCCTGCATGTCGTTGGCGTCCTTGTACGATGCCTGGAACGCCGGTCCGGGCCCGTGGGCCCAGTCGACGCCGTTGTATCCCGCGTCACACCCGGTGTTCGTGCCCGCCGGGCCGTAGCAGGTCGGCGCGTAGCCACCGAACGGGTTCGAGGGGCAACTGAAGAGCTTCTCGTTCTTGACGTAGGGGTAGATCATCCCGCTCCAGTGCATGTACCCACCGTCGCTGGTTGCGCCGTTGAGGTAGTAGTAGGAGCTGGGCAGCGTCTGGCCGTAATCTTCAGCATACATCATGATCCCCAGGCCGATCTGCTTCATGTTCGAGAGACAGGATGTCTGCTCCGCTTTCTCCCGGGCCTGCGCGAAGACGGGGAACAGGATGGCCGCCAGGATCGCGATGATCGCGATGACGACCAGCAGTTCGATGAGCGTGAAGCCGTTGCGGTTCATGAGCGGTGGACTCCTCCTTGAGAGCCGTGGCAGGTGAGTGAGATGGTGGCTCGCGTGTCGTGATGGATGGTAACAACTGCCGGTTAACCGAACATTATGTGCCGGTTAAGACGCGGTTAAACTGTCTTCCTCGCGATTCGAGGCCGCGCCTGGTGCAGCAGAAGGGTTTCGTGCGTCGCCGGCGAACGTAGACACGCTGTATACTGTCTGCGGGCCTGCGCGCAGATGAGGCGCATCCGCAATCGGAGAGGACCGCAACCATGAAGCTTGGCGTGTATTCCATCGTATTGCCCGACTACCGCCGCGATGACGCCGCCGCGAAGATCGCCGAAGTCGGCTACACCGGCGTGGAGTGGACCGTCGGCTACGAGGACCGCGTGTTCGACTCAGGCGAGCAGTGGCATGTGAGCCTCGAGAACATCGAGGAGGACGCGCCGCGCGCGAGGGAGGTCGCCGAGCGCCACGGCCTCGACATCCCCTCGCTGGGGACCAGTTCGGACACCGGCGATTTCGGGAAGATCGCGCGCCTGATGGAGGCGGCGGCCGTGATGGGCGCGCCGATGCTGCGAATCGGCTCGGCCCGTTACGACGGCTCCACGCACTACGACGAGTTGCGCGAGATGGTCATCGAGAACTACCGGACCATCGAGTCGATGGCCGCCGAGCATGGTGTGAAGGCCCTGATAGAGTTGCATGCCAACACCATCTGTCCGTCGGCTTCGGCGGGGATGCGGATCGTCGAACATTTCGATCCTGAGCACGTCGGACTGATACTGGACCCGGGCAATATGGTCATCGAAGGCATGGAGCGCTGGCGCATGGGCATCGAGATGATGGGCCCCTACCTTGCGCACGTCCATGCCAAGAATATGCAGTGGCTGCAGGATGAGGATGGGTCGTGGAAGTGGGACAACGCCTCGCTCGAGGGCGGCCTTGCGGATTTCGAGGAGATCATCGCATCGTTGCATGAATACGAGTACGATGGGTATATCTGTCTCGAGGACTTCCGCGGCGGCTACTGCACCGCACCTGAGGGTATAACGACGGAGGAGAAACTGGTCGAAGCCTACGACTATCTTTCGAGGCTGGTTGGCGCGGTGGAGGCAGGGTAAGTCGGGCCGGTCAGAGCTTCATGACAGATCATCTGAATAACCGAGCCGGGATGGTAGCCGGGGCCCTCGCGGCGCTGATGCTGTTCGCGGGTCTGTATCTCGCTCAGAGCCATAGCTACCTGCTCTTCCACAGCATCGTGGAGATCTTCGCCGTCGCCGTGGCGATGGCGCTGTTCATGCTCGCGTGGAACTCCCGGCAGTTCTCCGACGGTCACTTCCTGCTGTGGATCGGCATCGGCTATCTCTTCGTCGGGATGCTTGACCTTGTGCATACGCTCACCTACACGGGCATGGGCGTATTCCCCGAAGCAGGCGTTGACGAGCCCACGCAACTGTGGGTGGCCGCGCGCTTTATGCAGGCTCTCGTGCTGCTGACCGCCCCGCTGTTTTTCACGCGCAGACTGCCGGCGCGCACGACCCTGGCGGGTTTCGCGGCGGCAACCACCCTCGTGCTGCTGTCGATCTTCGCCTGGGACATCTTCCCGACGGCGTGGGATGAGGCCGCCGGTGGGCTGACCTCGTTCAAGATCATCGCGGAGTACGTGATCTGCGGCCTGCTTCTCCTCGCGGCCGGATGGATGCTCGCCTGGCGCGACCGGCTCGACAGGACGGTCCTCGGCCTGCTGGTCGGCTCAATCGCGGCGACATTCGCAGGCGAACTCGCCTTCACTCTCTACGCGGATCCCTACGGTTTCCCGAATCTTGTCGGTCATTTCCTCAAGCTGGTGGCCTTCTATCTGATCTACAAGGCGGTCGTGGAGGTCGGGCTGCGGTGCCCCTACGACGTGCTCTTTCGCGATCTCAAGCAGCGGGAGGAGGAGCTTGAGCGGTCGCAGGCTCAGCTTGAGGCCCTCAACGAAACGCTGGAGCAGCGCGTTGCACAGCGTACCGAGCAGGCGCGGGCCCTCGCCGGCGAGCTTGCCCGCGCGGAGACGCGCGAACGCGAGCGACTGGCGAGCATACTGCACGATGACCTCCAGCAGCTTCTTGCGGCCGCGAGGATGCGCGTGAAGATGGCGTCCGGGTCACCGGACACGCAGGTGGAGCTTCTCGGTGCGGCCGATGAGCATTTGAGCGAGGCCATCGAGATGAGTCGCCGGCTTGCGGTGGAGGTCAGTCCGGCGATCGTCCGGGAGCAGGGACTGGGGCCGGCGCTGCACTGGCTGGCCGAGCATATGCGCGAGCGGCACGGCCTCACCGTTGATGTCACAACCGACGGTGAGATCAGCCTCGGCAATGCCGACGTTGAGGCGATGACTCTCAGAGTCACACGCGAGTTGCTCTTCAACGTGGTGAAGCACGCGGGTGTCGATCATGCAACGCTCCATGCCGAGATGAATGAGGACTCTCAGTTGCGCATCCACGTGATCGACGACGGCCACGGCTTCGACCCGGAGGATCTGCTCAATGAGGCCGGAGGCGGGTTCGGACTGCAGAGCGTGCGCAACCGCATTGAGACGCTCGGGGGAAGCTGTGCCATCGACAGCGCTCCGGGCGAGGGCACGCGCGTGACGATGGTCATACCCCGGAAGACCGCTTAATCCTGCCGGTCGATCCGCTCGCTCAGCGCCCTCTTCCACGCCGGGAGATCGGCGACCACCCACGCCGCGGCGTCCTCTTCCCCGCGCTCATCGGTGAAGTTCACCTGCAGCAGTTCCCGCAGCTTGCTGCGCCCCATGAATGACTTCGGCGTCTCGACGGAAGTGACGTCGTCAAGGGCGATGGAGAAGCTTCGGCGAGGCAGCCACATGACGAACTGAAGACTTCGCTCGGTGAGCGAAAGCACGCCGTTGCCGCGCACCGCGCCGACGCCCCTTGAGCGGACGCCGATCAGATTCGCCGACGGGTCGCGCGTCACGATGTGTTTTCCGGCGAGTGTGCGGTCGGAGTCATCGAGCGCCGATTGCCGCAGGCGGTTCAGCCACACGCGTAATGCGATCACCGCCAGCACGAGCGCGACCAGGCCAGTCACCGCGTAACCTACCCAACTCACCGCGCACCATCCTCCCTCTGCGGCCACCTGACGTCGAACCTCACGAGGAAGGGCCACTCGTCAGGCCCGCTGTCCTGCGAGATGCCCCACGAGAAGCCCGTGCCCTCGTCGGGATCCTCGAACGCATCAGGACGGAATGCTCCGGGCGCGACCGGCCGCGTGTCAAGGTCGACCATGTGCTCGAACGCGAGACCGTCGGA
>JBNJEK010000029.1:0-25106 GCA_051745855.1 Armatimonadota bacterium | reverse complement strand
CGGTGGGGGAGATCTCCAACAACGCGGTCGACCCCGGTCACCAGGGCGCGGGGATCGGCACCTCACAGGTGGAGTGGGTGCTGCGTCGCTTCCGCGAGGAGGGCATGGAGGGAGCGCGCGTCATGACTGGCGGCGACCCCGGCCACGCCCCGGCGCGAGCGATGT
This sequence comes from Armatimonadota bacterium, assembly GCA_051745855.1. Classification (GTDB taxonomy): domain Bacteria; phylum Armatimonadota; class Zipacnadia; order Zipacnadales; family UBA5352; genus UBA5352. The sequence continues at coordinate 24,941 of JBNJEK010000029.1, read as the reverse complement.
ACCACAAGGCGGGCTTCGCGCGCTCGCTCCCCTACGTGGAGTACTTCATGGAGCTTTGAGCGGGCGGCAGAGCGGCCGGTCGTTTCATCTGCCATTGTGGAGCGGCCGGAGAGCCGGAGCTTCGTTTGCGAGGACGATGCCGACCCGGCCATTTCCGTCGTTGTCGTTGCCCGGCGGCAGGCGGTCTGCCTTCCCCTTTTGCCTCCTCACTCCTCCGTCTTCACTCCGTACACCCGCACGCAATTCTCGCCCAGCACGCCCGCGTCGTCCCCCGCGTAGTCCATGACCACGCTCACCGCCTCCTGGTAGGTTCCCGCGACGAGGCAGGCCGGCCAGTCCGAGCCGATCATCAGGCGCTCAGGGCCGAATGCGTCGAAGACCACGTCCAGGTACGGACGCAGCGTCTCCGGAGTCCACGTGTCCCAGTCCGCCTCGGTGACCATACCCGAGACCTTGCAGGACACGTTCTCGTGGTCCGCAAGCTCGTGGATTTGTGTTGCCCACGGCTCCGTCTCACCCGCGCGGATGTCCGGCTTGCCGATGTGGTCGAGCACGAAACGCTGGCGGGGGAAATGCGAGACCATCTCGATCGACGCCGGTAGCTGTCGCGCGTAGATCAGGATCTCGTAGACGAGATCGCACTTGCCGAGTTTGCTGATCCCCCGCAGGAAGTCGTCCTGGAGCATGAACCGATCGTCCGGCTCATCCTGCACAACGTGGCGGACGCCCACGAGCTTCGTGTGGTCGCAGAGGATCTCGAGGTACTCGTCCACCGCCGGGTTGCGCAGGTCCACCCAGCCGACCACGCCACGGATCACGTCATGCTCTTCGGAAAGCTCCAGCAGCCACTGTGTCTCCTCGAGTGTCTGGCGGGCCTGCACCGCGATGAAGCCCTCGAAGCCCAGCGGCTGGGCGACCTCGCGCCAGCCCTCCGGCATGAAGTCGCGCTTGATCGCCGACATCTCGTCGGTGATCCACGCGTACTCCCTCTCGTTGTAGCGCCACAGATGCACATGCGCGTCGAGACGCATGGTGGTTACCCTCCCGTGCAGATCCGCCAGTCAGTGGCGGGTCGAACGGCCCACGGGTCAGACGCCCGTGGCACGTAACGGCCAACGGTGGCGGGCTGTCGTTTGCAGTCGCTAGCCGCCTCTGGCCGTCGTTAGCTACCGTTGATCAGTGTCTGCTCCCACGCCACCATCGTCTTCAGCGGGCGGTCGGGGGAGCGGTAGATCTCGCGGTAGAAGCCCGCCGGGTCCTGCAGGAGGTCCTCCAGCAGGCGCTCGCCGACAAGTTCGTCCACCGGCAGACGGCAGAGAAGCTCGATTGCAGCCTCCATGTGGTCGCGGCGAAAGTTAATCGCCCCGAAGATGAGCTGGTTCTTGAAGCCGAAGGGCATTGAGTCGTAGCATATCTGCGGCCCGAGGCTGAAGCTTGCGTAGATGCCGTTGTTGTCGAGCAGCCCGCAGTCGAAAGCGATCTCAGCCTCCACCGGGTTGCCTGAGGCGCCGATGAACACGCGCGGCCTGCCGCCGAGCGCCTCCTCGATCGCCCCCGCGGTCTGCTCGGAGGACATCCGCGTCTGCACGTACTCGATCCCCTCCCAGTGCCGGCGCAGGAACTCGGCCTTCGAATTATCCGGCTCCGAGCGGCCGACGGTGACGATGCGCGCGTTGGGGTGCTTCTCGCGGATGGCGATCGCGCCGAGGATGCCGGTGCCGCCGAGGCCGTAGATGACCACGCGCGCGAAGCCGTCCGTGACGGCGGAGTCCATCGCGGCCTCGCGGTTCATCCCGCGCGCGGCGTACACTCGCCAGTTATGCCCCATCAGCAGGTCCTCGATGCGCTCGCGCTGGAAGAGCATGCAGGCCATGGGGTCGCTGAAGATCAGGCGGGCGCCGAGCTTTCGGCTCAGGAGTTCGCCTTGCGGGAGATGCTCCTCCGGAATCTCCAGCAGCATATCCGGGTGGTAGAAGCCGTGGTGGCTCATCAGCCCGTCCGCGCCGTCGCAGCCGTACTCGAAGTACGTCTCGTCGGTCTCGTAGCGGCTCGGGTCCCATGAGTCGCCGCCGCGGATGAGCACGATCGCGTAGCGCTGCTCATCGGGGACCCAGACCACGCCCTCGTGGCCGTTGATCAGCCGCTGCTGGCCCTCGGGGAACTTCGGGCCCAGGTGCCCCCGCGACCCCATCTGCATAAGCTCCCAGTCGGTCCCGCAGAAGCCCGTGCAGACGGTCTCGCAGAGGATGCCCTCCTTGAGGGGAAGGCCCCTGCGCTCGCGGCGCGGCGGGTTGATGAGGTTCACCTCACCGAAGCGCAGCGGCCGCTCGGCGTGGTTGACCAGGTAGGTCCCCTCGGTTCTCTGCACCTGCTTCAGCCTCCGAAGAGCATCTTCGCGTACGCGAGGTCATCGGCCACGAGGCGGTCCTTGTCATCGGCGGAATATTCGGCGGTGATGCAGACCGGGCCGGACCACTGCCGCTCCTTGATGAGGCTCACGACCTTCGGCCAGTCGGCGATGCCCTGGCGGCCGGTGGTCCACTTCTTCACCCACTCGGCTTCGTACGCCTCCGGGCCGTTGGTGCGGTGCCAGTAGGGGTTCTTGAGATTCAGCATACGCAGGTGTGACCAGCAGATGTCGATAGCCTGCTCGGGGATCTCGCCGGCGAGGACGTTGTGCGCCGGGTCCCAGACCATGCAGAATTGCTCGGGCGGGAAGTCTCCGATCAGCTTCATCACGCCGAGGCAGCTTCCGACCTGGTTGTGACAGTGGTTCTGAACGCCGACGGCCACGCCGTACTCCGCAAGCGTTGGCGCAAGCTTTTCGAATTCCTTCTTGTAACGCGCCTCGCTGGCAAGGTAGCCGTCCTCGCCGATGGGGAGGCAGATGCGGATGATCGGCACACCGGCCTCGGCGCAGGCGGCGATCGACTTCTCGTCGGTGGGGCCGGCGATACTCTCGATGGTCACCCCGTGGTCCTCAAAAATGCGCGCGGCTTCCGGCAGGCCCTCGGTGACATCATCAGGCTCGACCTGAAACTCCGGCCGGATGGGGAATTCCACGCCGGTGAAGCCCAGTTCGCTGAGGTGTCGGGCCAGGTCCGTGGTGGGGATGGTCTTCCACGGCTTGCTGAACACAGAGAATCTGATCTCCTGATTCATGGCACTGCTCCTTCGGTGTGATCGACTGTGACTGCGCACCCGGAGGCACGTTTCGCCGGGCAGGCCGCAATATCCTCGCACCGCCGTACATGGAAAGCGCCCCGACTGCGCCGGGACGCTTCGTGACGGGCCTGCAGGCGGCCTTCACCCGGGCAGGCCGCTCATTCGCGCATCATGACCGATGAGGCGGATAGTTCCAGAGCGCCGTCCTCGCCCGCGTTAAGGACCGGCGCCATGAGCCCCGGCACAAGAAGATGATGGTCGTAGCTGAGTCGGACGCGGATTTGATCGCCGGTTGAGGCGCTGTTGCGTCCGTCGATGGTGCTCAGAGCGGTCCACGCGCCCCACGCGCCGGCATCTTCATCCCACGCGCGGTACTGATAGTCGATGGTGACGCCATCGGTGGGGATGGTGGTGAGTGAGGAGTTCACGCCCTCTGTCATCCGGGCTGGCGTGGCGGCTACGGCGCCGAGACGCGCGGACTCGCGCGCGGCCTGTCCAAGCTCCGCGCGGTGCTTGAGCATAAAGCCCATCTCCAGGATGGAGAACAGCAGCAGGAGGATAAGAGGCAGAACCAGCGCGAGTTCCACCGTCACAGTCCCGGTTGACCGCGATCTGGCTGTCCCGAACCGGTTTGTCCCGTCCGCACGCAGGATCAACTTCACGCCGCCCTTTTCTTCGAGGATATCCGTCCCGCCATCGACCATGTCGGGGGCACAGCAGCCTGCAGTATACACGAGGACCCCGGTACACGCGAAGTATCCCCGGAAAATCTTGAGGGAAAACCGAGGCTTTCTTGAGTTCTTAATGCCCGAAGCATTCTCGTTTGAGGGGCACCGGGCTCATTCACCTGCCGCCGGTGAGTGGAGCATCGCGCCGGGGCGAGGGCGTGGACGGGCTATGAGAGCAGTTCACGCCATTCTCTGATTCGATGGAATGTGATGCGGTTGGCGTCATGGTAGTTGTGCGCGCCGCGGTAGGCGGTGCGCACGGCGGCGATGATGTGTCCGCCGTCGAACTGCCAGTCGGGGTACTGAAAGCCCGTCAGACGCAGCGACTCGTCCCACGAGTGGGGAAGATCATCCTGGAGGATCGTGCGGAGATGGCGCCAGTGGCGCAGATCCTCGGAGGCGTGAAGCGACAGCACGTTCCGCTGGCCGGCGCGTGTTGGATCGGTGTTGTTATTGCTGAGGGTGACGTACACGCCCGTGCGCGGGTCGCGGCGGATGGTGAACTTCGTCATCCCGCCCGGAAAGTCGATGAATCCGTCGTCGGGATCGAAGGACACCCGCCGGCCATCGTCGTGTATGCTAACGACGGCGGCGATGTCGAACGCCGGCGTGGAGTTGACGCGAAGGATGTTCACCAGCCCGCCCTGCGGCGTCTGCACGACGTTGCCCTCCAGCCAGCCGGGGCGCTCAGCGTTCCACTCCGCGGGGGCCCACTGAGGGTCGAAGGGCAACTTGTTGCTCATCCTCCACGAAGCGGCGTTGAGAAGGTCGGCATCGGCGTCGGCGGAGATGACCGCCGATCGGAAGCCGCTGCCCCAGACGCACGGATCACAGTCCTCGAAGGCGCGGAAGAGGCGCCCGCCGACTTCCAGCACCGGCATCGGCGCGCAGTGGTAGTTCGGCGGCTCGCGATGGGGCCCTCCCTCGAAGAGCAGGCCTCGCGAGTCGTCCGCGGGATGCGACCACGTATCTCCACCGTCATCGGAGCGACGGATGACGATCGACCCGTATTGCTGCGAGCAGCCGAGCAGGTAGAGCGCGCCGCGGTGGACGAAGAGGTTGCTCCAGAATGCGCCGGCGATGAGCGTGACGCGGCTCCAGGTGCGGCCGTCGTCCGTCGAGCGGTAGACGGCGGAGAGGTGCTCTTCGTCCTCGTGATTGCGCGGGCATCCGGGGCCGAAGTAGTCGTGAGTGGCGACAAGTTCACCACCATGCGGAAGGTCGTCGGGCAGGCGCACAATGCTGGGGCTGCCGAGGTATGAGCGGGTTGCGGCATTCTGAAATGCGATCTCAGTGAGGTCCATGGCGTGACGGTTCGCGAAAGACGGGCTGGATACCTTCGTGACAGCCACGGCGGTCCGGTCTCAGAGCAGCGCACCCCATGTGCTGATGAGTACGATCGCGGCCATGACGGCGACGAGCATCGCCTTCGTGAAGGAGCCGGCGAGGCGGCCCATGAGTGCGGCCCACCCGGCCCTCTTCGCTTCCTCCGGTTCGCGGCCGCGCTTCAGTTCATACCAGTATCCGCCAAGGAAGCCCCCGAGCATGCCCAGTCCGATCGGGGGGATGATCGAGAGGATGACCCAGCCCACGGGTCCGGCGAGCGCGCCGATGCTCGCGAGAAGTGGCGCGAGTATGCCTCCGACGATCGCTCCGGAGAAGCCTCCCACCATCACCCAGACGCCGGTGGTGTTGGATGCGCCACCGCGCTTTACACCTGCGAATGAGAGCAGATTCTCCGCGGCCTCAGCGATGCCAGCGATCACAAGCAGAATCAGCAGCACCCACCATGGCGGCGTCGCCCATCCGTGGAATGCCGAGAAGATGACGGCGTCGGCAAAGACCAGCACTCCGCCGGGCATCCCAAGCAGCGTGCCGGCGATGGCGGCCGGAAGGATCAGCACGAAGATCAGCTTGCCGATGAATGCGGCGATGACCTTGAGCACGCCGCCGAGACGGCCCAGCAGCCCCGGTTCCTCGTCCTCCAGGACGTCCTCCGCCAGCGGCTCCGTGGCCGTCGGTGGCTCGGGCTCAGGCTCGGGCTCCTCGATCGGCTCCGGAGCCTCATCTGCCGGCTGGTCTCCCGCGTCATCGGCCTGCTCGTCGGCGGTGGGGTCCTCCGGCTCCTCCTCGCCCTCGCGGACGATCGGCACTTCATCGGCGGTGATCTCGACTGGCGGCTCCTCCGCCTCCTCGGAGCCGCAGCCCGCGAGCATAATGCCGCCCATGACCGCGGCGGCGACGATGGCAGTCGCGAGCAGAGCGGGATGCGCGCCTCTGATCCGTGCGAGCATAGTGAGGAGCCTCCGGGAGTGCCGGCTGCCGGTGCGCGTCATCGCATGCGTCCGAGTGCTAACGCATTCGGCGGGCGCCGGCGTAGCGCGGGGCGTAGTAACTCGAGTTGAGTGAGTCGATCTTCACGTTGCTGCGGCTGTTGGCGGCGTGAATGAACTGATTGCCGCCCATGTAGATTCCCACGTGGGAGATGCCCGAGCGGTAGGTGTTCCTGAAGAAGACCACGTCACCGATCTGCAGGTTGTTGCGTGAGATCGGTGTGCCCTGGTTGAACTGCGTTCGGCTTGAACGCGAGAGCTTCACGCCGTGCTGGCCCATCACGTAGTGAACAAAGCCCGAGCAGTCGAAGCCCGAAGGACTGGCTCCGCCACGGACGTAGCGACTGCCGAGGTACTTCTTCGCGGTCGCGATGACGCTCTGTCCGAAGCCGGTCGGGGCGGGCGGCGCACTCTGCTCCTCGCCCTGGCGCACGCGGCGCTGGGCCCGGGTGTCGAGCAGCCAGCTTGCCATGTACCCGGTCTTGCCGTTGTCGAGCACGACCCTGTACCAGTCGCCCTCGCGGTCGAGGATGATGACTTCGGTGCCGAGCACTGCTTCGGCGATCTGCTCGTGACTGGTGCCGGGCCCGGCCCGCAGGTTGACCTCCGGTCGCGCTACCCAGGCGGTGCGCACCTTCACTTCCTCGTCGCCCTCTGTCGTCGTCGGGTCCTCGCCGGGCCCCTTGAAGTTCATCACCCAGCCTGCGACCCATCCGGTGTTGCCGTCGGAGTCCTTGATCTTGCACCAGTGCCCGTTGAGTTCAAGCACCTCGACCTTTTCGCCCTGGCCGAGCTTCATCTTCACCCCGTGGTCGGTGCCGGGGCCGTAGCGCACGTTGACGCGGTCCTCACCGATCCACGCCTGGAGGTCATCGACCGTGCGACTTGTCGTGAGTGCGGGCGTGGATGACGTGCCGCTGCTTGAGGCCGCGGGCGTGGCGGGCGTCTCCTCGGTCTCGCCGCCGCTGTCGTCGGAGCCGGAGACCTTCACCAGTCCGGCGTGGATCCAGCCGCTCTCGCCGCCGTGTACATTGGCTTGATACCAGTCGCCCTGCTTCTTTGTAATGTAAAGCGTCTGCCCCTTGACGACCTTCGCGCGGATGTGGTCGTTGAGGCTCGGCCCGCTACGCAGGTGCACGCGGCTGCCGTTGACGAAGCCTTTCATCCGCACGTCTGTGGCCGAACCCGAACCTGAGGTTGCGGCCGTTGCGCCGTCGTACTTGATGAGATCGGCGTGGACCCAGCCGGAGTTGCCGCCGTGAACCTGCAGGGAGAGCCACTCGCCCCGCTTCTCATTAACGAAGACCGTCTGCCCCCTGGTGAGCTTCGACTTGATCGAGTAGTTGGTTCCGGGGCCGGAGCGCAGGCGGACGCCGTCGCCGTTGATGAATGCCTTTCGTTGAGCAACAGCCGTCGAACTCTGCACATGCGGGCTTGTCCGACTGGCGGCGAGCTTGCGGCCGGCGTCGACGTTGCGTTCGAGCAGGTCGTCCCGGACGTAGCCGTAGCCACCGGGCGTTCGGCACTTGCTCCAGCCCCGCTCCTGCTTGACGATGTACACTTTCGTGCCGCGGGAGAGTTGTCCGCGCCTGTCGTAATGCGTGCCCGGCCCCGAGCGGACATTCGTCGTCTCAGGGACGATCCATGCGGGGGGATGGCTGGAGGATGAGGTTGACGATGAGCTCGTGCTGGACGCGCCAGCCTGCTGTGCGAGCGCGCGGCCCTTGTCCTGCGAAAACTGCAGCAGCCACTCGGCTATCCAGCCCCAGCGGCCGTCGGGGAGCTTCGCCCAGCACCAGTTGTTGGCGAATGCAGTAACGTGGACCTTGGTGCCCTTCGAAAGCGAACCGATGACGTCACGGTCGGTCCCCGGACCGGAGCGAACGTTCAGTGTGTCGGGGATAACCCAGGCCGGGTATACCTTCCCTGCGTGTACGTGGGGAGCCCCTGCTGCGATAGCGACAAGTGCTGTGATTCCGGCCATGACAGCCGTTAACCGCGATGCCTTCATCATGCTCTCTCTCAGCTCACCCTGTCCGGTGGGGATTTTGACGTCTATCCACACCCGGGAATTATACCGGTGCGAGAATCGCAGGTCAAACACGTAAACACACTCCGCACGCCCTGCTTGACCTCGCGCGGAGTGAGATGATATACTGCTGACGATTTCAGCAGCCGAGGGGTTCATCCGGAGCGACACCGATGCCTTGTGTATCCGCCTGCATGTGGCCGCAGATCGGAAGCCGGCGCGCCAGGCGCCAGGCCACATAAGGTCGCGTACCACCCTCAAGGCATCATGCATGCATGCCGCCCGACACATGGGGCGGCTCTTTTCGTATTAACGGCCGGGAACGACCGCCGCTGTCTTCGACGACGACCGGCGACTGATCACCGGCGACCCGCAGTGCAAAGAGGTGTATGACCATGACACGCGTAGCGGTCTTCGGAGCGACGGGATACGGCGGGGTCGAGCTTGTGCGTATCCTCCTCGACCACCCGGATGTTGAACTGACCTATCTCGCCGGACACAGCACGGTGGGGGAGAATCTCGCCGAGTTCTACCAGCACCTCGGCGGCGCCATCGACATGCAGATCCAGGAGATCGACGTGCCGGCGGCCTCTGAGGTGGCGGACCTGATGTTCTTCTGCCTCCCGCACGCTGTCGGCGCGGAGTACGTCGCGGAGGCGCTCGAGCGCGGCAATAAGGTCATCGACTTCTCGGCCGACTGCCGGCTCAAATCCGCGTCGGTCTATGCGCAGTACTACGAGGAGCACCCGCGGCCCGACCTGCTGGAGCAGGCGGTCTACGGGTTGCCCGAGCTTCATCGCGAGGAGATCCCAACCACGCAACTCACGGCCGTCCCGGGCTGCTACCCGACCAGCGCGATCCTCGCGCTGGCGCCGGCAGTCGAGGCGGGGCTGGTCGAGCCTGATGTGATCGTGGACAGCAAGTCGGGCGTCTCCGGCGCGGGGCGGAAGCTCTCGCTCACCACACATTACACCGAGTGCAACGAGTCGGTGGCCGCGTACAACATCGCGAAGCATCGGCACACACCGGAGATGGTCCAGGAGCTTTCTGCGCTCGGCCCGGAGATGACGGTGACCTTCACACCGCACCTGATCCCGATGAATCGCGGGATACTCAGCACCTGCTACGCGCAGCTTACCCGCGAAGCGTCGGTTGCCGAGGCGCTGGAGTTATACCACGATTTCTACGCGGACGAGCCTTTCATCCGCGTGCTCGACGAGGGCCTCGTGCCCGCCACCAAGCACGTCAGCGGATCGAACTTCTGCGACATCGGCCTCGCGGTCGATGAAAACGCCGGGCGGCTGGTCGCCGTCGCGGCGATCGACAATCTGATCAAGGGCCTCGCCGGCGCGGCGGTGCAGTGCATGAACCTGATGATCGACTGCGACGAGACGACGGCGCTTGGACGCTATCCTTACTGGCCTTAAGCCAGCGACGAAAGCAACGACAGCAGCAAAAGTAACGACCGCGAACGACAGGCCTGCCGTTCAGCGGTGCGGACGCCCCCGCGCACACGTCTTTTCGCACCGCGCGGCGGGGATGTGCGGACGAGGGCGTCCGCACCACGGCAAAACGGTACGATGTTGAGCGAGGGATGACTATGCAGAGCTTCACAGAGACCGAAGGCGGAGTGCTCGTAGCCGAGGATTTCGTCGCCGCGGTGAACGCCAGCGGCATCAAGCCGGAAGGGCTGGATACGATGGTGCTGCACTCGCGGCAGCCCGCGTCGGCCGCCGCGACCATCACGAGCAACCGCTTCCGCGCGGCGCCGACGTACGTGACCGAGCGTCATGTCGCGAACGGCTCTGCGCGCACGGTGATCGCGAATTCGGGCAACGCGAACGCTGCGACCGGCACCCGGGGGATGCGCGCCGCCGAGCGGATGGCGGAGTTGGCCGCCGAGGGCACGGGCGTGCCGGTAGAGGATGCGCTCGTATGCTCGACAGGCCGGATCGGCGTGCAGCTTCCGATGGACCGTGTCGAACCGGGGATCGAGGCGTGTTGCGGCGCGCTCAGCCGCGACACCGCACATGAGGCGGCCCGCGCGATCATGACCACCGACACCTTCCCGAAGGAGTGCTCGGTTGAGTTCGAGGTCGGCGGCCGGCGCGTGGGTCTCGGCGCAATCTGCAAGGGCGCGGGGATGATCTGCCCGAACATGGCGACCATGCTGTGCTTTGTCGCGACCGATCTCGCCATCGCGCCACCGCTTCTGAGCGCCGCGTTGCGACACGCCGTGTCGCGGTCATTCAACTGCATTTCAGTGGACGGCGACATGAGCACGAATGACACGGTGATCGTGCTGGCCAACGGCGCAGCGGGCAATGATGTGCTCGAAATCGACGACGCCGCGGGATATGAGGCGTTCAGCGAGGCGTTGAACCTCGTGACGCGTGATCTCGCGAAGAAGATCGCGCGGGATGGCGAGGGCTCGACGAAGTTCGTGACCGTCAACGTGGACGGGGCCTCCTCGTACGAGCAGGCGCATACCGTCGCGCGAGCGGTCACAAAGTACAATCTCGTGAAGACCTGCATCTGGGGCGAGGACTTCAACTGGGGCCGGATCGCCGGCGCGATCGGCGCCTCAGGAATCAACCTCGATCCAGCCACAGTGCAGATCGCCATCGGCGGCCTGACGGCCTTCGCCGGCGGCGAGCCTGCGGACTACGACGCCGATGAGGCGGCCGCGATCATGAGGGCGGACGAGATCACGATCGACATCGCCCTCGGGATGGGCAGCGAGAGCGCGACCTGCTGGACCTGCGACATGACGCCGGAGTTCGTGGAGCTGAATGCCTGAGAAGCAGTGTGGTCGTACGGAGGGGCCGCTTTCTGCGCCGTCCCAACGGCGCAGAAAGTGATCCCGCCCCCGCGCGGGATCAGCTTCCACGCCGGCCCGCCGTTCGGGCCAGAGGACAGGGGGAAACAGATCATGCCAGACGGGACGGGGCCTCACTATGAGTGGGAAGGCTTCCTTTGCAGGCGACATCCGAACAGGCTGGATCCTGAGAAGTACCGCCTGCCCGGTCAGCCAGTCCTGGTGACGATCTGCTCAAAAGACAAGCGTTCGGTGCTGACTTCCGACACCATTCGGGAAGAGTTGATTTCTGCATTACCCGTTGCGGGGAAGATAGCCCACTGTGAGTTGATTGCGTGGTGCCTGATGCCGGACCATATCCACACATTGCTCCAGGTTGGACTGGCGGGCGGCGACATCCTGCGGTTCCTGCATAGCTATAAGTCGTGGACCGGGCGCATCCTTAAGCGCAACATCGGAAGCGGTTGGGAGCGCAGCTTCTGGGACCGTCATGCGCGCGGGCGGGATGACATCGCGGCGCTCATCTCGTACGTTCTCCACAATCCGGTGCGCGCGGAGTTCTGTGAGAGATGGGACGACTGGCCATATTCGAGGTTTTGCCACGAAATTGATCACAGGCCGACGGCGGGCCGGGGTGGAACCTGACGCCTGCAAAAACGGCCTGCAGTCGTCACTTCTCGCGCCGCGGGGGCGGCGCGAGAAGCGGCCCCTCCGGACGGCATGGTGTCCGAGGCTCGCTTCTGACGTATTGAGACCATCTGTGGTGACCAAAGAGCGATCATGCGGCAGTCGTTGTCGATGAGACGACATCATCCGAGCGAACGAAGAGGAACATCAATCATGAGCGAAATGAACAACATCGAAATGCGGGCCGAGGTGCTCATCGAGGCCCTGCCGTACATTCAGAAGTTCCGCGGCGCGCGGATCGTGGTGAAATACGGTGGCGCGGCGATGGTCGATGAAGACCTCAAGCGCAGCGTCTGCCAGGATGTCGCGCTGCTGCATTACGTCGGCATGAGGCCGGTGGTGGTGCATGGCGGCGGCAAGAAGATCAGCGAGGTCATGAGCCGCCTCGGCCTTGAGCCGCAGTTCATCGAGGGGCTTCGCGTGACCGACGATGCGACGATGGAGGTCGCCGAGATGGTGCTGGTCGGCACCGTCGCGCAGGACCTCGCCTCGCACATCCAGGCCGCGGGCGTCCCGGCCGTCGCCATCTCCGGGCGCGACGGCTGCACGCTCGGAGCCTGCCGCATGGCCGGCCCGGGCGGGGCGGATCTCGGCCACGTCGGCGAGATCACGGATATACGTACGCAGCTTATCAGCGATCTCAGCGACGCCGGGCACATCGTGGTGCTTTCGCCGATCGGCGCGGACACCTCCGGGGCGCCGCTGAACATCAACGCCGATCACGTTGCCGGCGCGCTGGCCGCGAGGCTCAACGCTCAGAAGCTCGTGACACTCAGCGACGTTCCCGGCCTGCTGCGCGACAGGGAGGACCCGTCCACACTCATCAGCGAACTGACCGTCGCAGAGGCGCGCGAGATGCTCGACTCAGAGGCCGTCGGATCCGGGATGATCCCGAAGCTGCAATCATGCATCGAGGCGATCGAGGGCGGTGTCGATCGCGCGCACATGATCGACGGGTCGCGCCCGCACTCGCTGCTGATCGAACTGTTCTCCGAGCAGGGCATCGGCACGATGATTCTGCCCGACTGACGACAGTCTTTGTTGTTGTGGCCCCGGCGCCCTCGCCGGGGATGTCACTTCTGAAGGGGTATTTACGATGAACAATCACGAGATTGCCGAACTCGGACGGAAATACATGATGCCCACCTACGCCCCGCCGGAGGTCGCCTTCGTTCGCGGCGAGGGAGCGACGCTCGTCGATGCCGATGGGAATGAGTACCTGGACTTCGTGGCGGGCATCGCAGTCTGCGGCGTCGGCCACTCCCATCCGCGTCTCGCGAAGGCGATCTGCGAGCAGGCCCAGCAGATCATGCATACCTCGAACCTCTACTTCATCGCGCCTCAGGCGCGGCTGGCGGAGAAACTCGCGGAGATATCCTTCGCCGAACGCAGCTTCTTCTGCAACTCCGGCGCCGAGGCGAACGAGGCCGCGATCAAACTCGCTCGCAAGTGGGCGCTGCAGAATCTTACGCCGAAGCAGCGGACGATCATCACCGCCGAGAAGTCCTTCCACGGGCGGACGCTGACCACGGTCACCGCGACAGGGCAGGAGAAGTATCAGAAATCATTCCTGCCGCTTCCGGCCGGATTCCGCTACGTGGAGTTCGGAAACATCGAGGCGATCGAGGGCGCGGTGGATGACACGGTTTGCGCGATCATGCTCGAGCCCATCCAGGGTGAGGGCGGGATCAATGTGCCTGATGAACGCTACCTCGCGGGCGTCCGGCGCCTCTGCGACGAGCGCGGCCTGCTGCTTATCCTCGACGAGGTGCAGACGGGCGTGGGCCGGACCGGCGAGTGGTTCGCCTACGAGCACTTCGGCATTGAGCCGGATATCATGACACTCGCGAAATCACTCGGCGGCGGCTTCCCCATCGGCGCATGTGTAGCGAAGGGTGATGTCGCTACGCTCTTTGAGCCCGGCGATCACGCCTCCACTTTCGGCGGCAACCACCTTGCGTGCACCGCCGCGCTGGAAACGCTGGCGATCATCGAAGATGAGGGCCTCGTCAGGAATGCGGCGGAGATGGGTGGGCTGCTGATCGAGCGTTTCGGCATCCTCGCGAATGAGAGCGACGCCATCGACCACATTCGGGGCAGGGGCCTGCTGCTGGGCCTGCAGCTTTCGAAGCCGGTCGCGAGGGAACTGGCCGCTGAGTGCTTCGAGCGAGGGCTCGTGCTCAACGCGATCGGCACCGACATCCTGCGCCTTGCGCCACCGCTGATGGTCAGTGAGAGCCAGTGCGAGCAGGCGGTCGAGACGATCGCCGAGGTGCTTGAGGAGATCGCGTAAGACGGAGGCCCGGGAGGCGCCCCGGGACGTGATAGTGTGGTTGCTCCCGAATGTCATGCGGCGGGCGCGTTCGCACGTGTCTGGAGGTTCCGGCCGGTCGCGCGTCGAACGAGCCCCTGTGTGCTTTGACCTGCGAAACCAACGGGAGGGCCTGCAATGACGCCTGTTGACATCGAGCCGACGCCTGGTGACAGAGACTGGTTTGTCCACGATCGCTTCGGGATGTTCATCCACTGGGGCATCTACGCGCTCGCCGCGCGCCACGAGTGGGTGAAGAAGTATGAGCAGATGACCGACGAGCAGTATCAGAAGTACTTCGACCACTTCTACCCGGACCTTTACGATCCGACCGAGTGGGCGAAGATGTGCGCCGACGCGGGCATGAAGTACTTCGTCATTACCACCAAGCATCACGACGGCTTCTGCCTGTGGGACACCGAGCAGACGGATTACAAGGTCACCAACACGCCGTGGGGCGAGGACCTCATCGAGCCGATGGTGGACGCCTTCCGCGCCGAAGGCATACGCGTGGGCTTCTACCACTCGCTGATCGACTGGCACCACCCGGAGTTCCCGGTGGACATGGTGCACCCTCAGTCGCAGGACCACGACTTTCTTGAGGCCGAGCAGCATCGCGATGTCAGCAAGTACGCCGAGTATCTCCACGCACAGGTCCGCGAGCTTCTGACCGGATACGGCGACATCGATCTGATCTTCTTCGACTTCAGCTACCCTCAGCGCGAGGGCGAGGGACTGGTGGCCGACGGGAAGGGACGCGAGGACTGGCAGTCCGAGGAGCTTGTGCAGATGGTTCGCGAGCTTCAGCCTGGCATCCTCATCAACAATCGCACCGACACCCCGCAGGACTACTGGACGCCCGAGCAGGTGCAGCCGGAGGGCTGGTACGAGGTGGACGGCAAGCCGGTGCTGTGGGAGGCCTGTCAGACCTTCAGCGGCTCTTGGGGCTATCACCGTGATGAGAAGACGTGGAAGTCCGTGCCGATGCTGCTGCGCATGCTCATCGACGGGGTCTCGAAGGGCGGGAATCTGCTCCTGAACGTCGGCCCGACCGCGCGCGGCACCTTCGACTACCGCGCGAAGGATCGCCTCGCCGGGATCGGGGAGTGGATGAAGGTCAACGACCGCTCGATATACGGCTGCACGATGGCGGACTTCGACGCTCCGACGGACACCCGCTACACGCAGAACTTCGATACCGGGCGGCTCTACTGCCATGTGTTCGACTGGCCGATGAAGACGCTGCGGCTGCCGGGGATGGCCGGGAAGATCGAATACGCGCAGCTTCTGCACGACGCGTCCGAGATCCGCTTTGACGAAGTGGCGGATGATGTGCTCCTGCAGATGCCGATAGTCAAGCCGCCGGTGGAGATTCCGGTGGTCGAGATGTACCTCGAGTAAGGACCTTCGAGCAACACTGCGATGCGCACCGGCGCCCCCTTTTCCCGCCCGGCGGGAAGGGGGGCGCGACTGCATCCGGCCACAGGTGGCGCTGCACGGTAGAAACGTCGCCGATCCCATCGTCTGGAAAGGTCTTTGTGCTCCTCACGCCGAATCGTCTCCTGTCGCGATATCGACTTTCGGCGTCAGGGAGGCGTTTGTCGTGGAGAGGCTTAACCGGTTCGGTCGCATGATGCAGGAGTTCATGGTGCGCAGGGTGCGCACTATCAGCGAAGAAAACCGCGCAAACATCCTCGGGATGCAGTCGAAGAAAGCCGCGCTCGAATACCAGGAGCACGTCCGAAAGACACTGCGGAAGACGTTCGGTCGTAAGCCCGCAAAGACTCCGCTCAACGCCGAGACGGTCGGGGTTGTCGAGCGCGACACCTACTCGATCGAGAAGGTCATCTTCGAGAGCCGCCCGAATCTGCCCGTGACCGCCAACCTCTATGTCCCGCACGATCTCGATGGCCCGGCACCCGCCGTCCTCGGCGTCTGCGGGCACTCCGCCAACGGCAAGGCCTGTGAGGCCTATCAGTCATTCTCGCAGGGTCTCGCGCGCAAGGGCTACGTGGTCTTCATCTTCGACCCGTTCAGTCAGGGCGAGCGGCTGCAGTACCACGACGGCGAGGGCGGGTCGCGTGTCGGTGGTTGCACCGCAGAGCACAACTGGATGGGCCGCCAGCAGACACTCTTCGGCGACTTCTTCGGCGCATGGCGCTCGTGGGACGGCGTGCAGGCGCTGGAGTATCTGAAGAGCCGACCGGAGGTCGATGTTGAGCAGATCGGCCTTACCGGCAACTCAGGCGGCGGTACGATGACCACGATGCTGCTGGCCGCCACCGGCGCATGGTTCGGCGAGACGCCGTTCTCGATGGCCGCGCCAAGCTGCTACATCACCACGTGGCGCTGCAACCTCGAGAACGAACTCCCGGCCGATGCCGAGCAGCAGCCCCCGTACACGCTCGCCGCCGGGATGGAGATGGGCGATCTGCTCATCCCGCACGCGCCCAAGCCCCTGATCCTGCTCGGCCAGGAGCACGACTACTTCGACGCCCGCGGCCTCGAGGACACCTACGATCGCCTCAAGCACTACTGGGGGCTCTTCGGCGCCGAGGACGACCTGCAGCTTTTCATCGGCCCGCGCCCGCACGGCTACCACCAGGAGAACCGCGAGGCAATGTACGCGTTCTTCGGCGAGCAGACCGGCATGGACACCTCCGGCGAGCCTGAGCTTACGATCGAGGAGGACGAGACACTCTGGTGCACCGAATCCGGCCAGGTCGATGAGCTGAATCCGGCGACGGTCTTCGACTTTACGCGGGAGAAGTCACTGGAGCTTGCCGAGAAGCGCGGGGCCGTCTCTGGCGAGGAACTCAAGAAGGCGGTTACGACGCTTCTTCGCCTGCCGAAGCTGCCGGATGAGCCGCCGCATTTCCGGGTGATACGCCCCCAGAGCGAACGCGGCTATCCGAATGAGAAGTCGGCGGCGGTGTACGTGCTGGAGACCGACCCCCGGTGGGAGGCGCAGGCGGTTGTGTACAAGCTCGAGGAGGGTGCACGGGCCTCACGTCCGGTGCCGGGCGACGGTCCGGCGACGTTGTGGATTCCGCATCACTCCTCGGATGAAGACTTGCGCGAGGACGCGCTGTGCAAGAAACTCGGCAAAAGCGAGGACGCGTTCTTCACCTGCGACTACCGGGGGATAGGCGAGAGCATTCCCAACACCTGCACGCATCGCTCCTTCGAGGGAATCTACGGCAGCGACTACATGTACGCCAGCTACGGCAAGATGCTCGACGAGCCGTATCCCGGCTGGCGGGTTTGCGACATCATCCGCACGCTCGACTTCATGGCCGAGTACGGCTACGACGAGGTGCACCTGGTCGGCCGCGGCTGGGGCGCGATCCCGGCGGCGCTTGCGGCGGTGGTGGATGACCGCGTGACGCAGGTGACGCTGCGGCACGCGCCGATCTCATGGAGCGAGATGACCGAGACGGAGATGCAGCAGTGGCCGCTGTCAACGATGCTGCCGGGGGCGCTGCAGAAGTTCGATCTGCCCGATGTCTATCGCGAGCTGATGTCGAAGGATCTGCATCTCGCGCAGCCGATGAGCGCGGAGTTTAAGTCGATGCAGAAGAAGACCGCCGCGAAGAAGCTGGAGGCGGCGGGTCTTGACGAGAGCCTGCTGGGTTGAGGCGCGCATAAGCCGGGGGGCTTCCCCACCACGGACATGGAAGCGACGGGGGCGCTGTGTGCGGACGGGTGCGTCCGCACCACGGACAGGTCATACGAGGGATCCAGGAGGATAGCGATGACGAGGTGGATTGCTGCACTTGCAACGGGCATGATTGTGCTGAGTGTCGCGGCCGCGTCCGCCTCAGAGGGCGACCACAAAGCCCCCGACTTCTACGTCGGTCCCGGCGTCAACTTCGACCTTGAGAACGAGGAGACCGATCTCACAATCGGCTTCGCAGGGTCGGGAACACGCGAGCTTGCACCGGATCTGGGGCTTTACGACGACAGGCTGCTGCTGGGTGTACGTTACATGTTCCTCGGCAGGCGAGCCGACCTGAACGCGCAGATCTACGGTGGACCGACCGTCTTCTGGTACGACGACCACATCGGCGGCGGCATCGTCATCGGCAGGCGCCTCTCGCGACGGGTGATCATCGAGGCAAGCTACCGCGCAACCAGCGACTGGGACGGGCAGGCCGACCTGTCATTCGGCTACGGCTTCGACTGGCCATGGCGGTAAGGCAGCAACGAAAGCGACGGCAGCAACGGCAGCAGCGCAACGGCAGAAGGCAGACGGCAAACGGCCACTATGACGTGAGCAAAGGGCGAACAATGAAGCAGGCATCGTACCCGCATGACATGCTGCGCGAGATCCATGAACAGCCGGAGGCAATCCGCCAGACACTCCAGATGGAGGGCGGGCGGATTGTGGAGGTCGCCAGGGTGCTTCGCGAGCGACGGCCGCGTTTCGTCATTCTTGCGGCGCGCGGCACCTCCGACAATGCCGGAACATACCTGCGCTACATCGTGGGCGTGGTCAACGGGATGGTCGTGGCTCCGGCCGCGCCCTCACTGCTGACAGCGTACCGCAGTAAGCTGAAGATCGAGGATACAGTCGTGATCGGCATCTCCCAGTCGGGCGAGGCAACCGATGTCATCGAGGTGCTGGAGACCTCGCGGAAGATAGGGGCCACCACGATGGCCCTGACCAACACCGCTGATTCGCCGATAGTCGAGGCGGTCGAGTTCCCGCTGCTCACCCATGCCCAAAGGGAGAACGCCGTTGCCGCCACGAAGACCTACACCACGGCGCTCGCGGTGCTCTACCAGCTGTCGGCCTGCTGGGCCGAGCGAGACGATCTGCGAGATTCGCTGCTGCAGGTGCCGGACGTCATCGACCAGGTCCTGGCCGAGGTTGAGCCTGTGATCGCGTCGCGGGCCGAACGCTACACCTTCATGGATACCTGCACCGTACTCGGGCGCGGCCTCAACTACGCCACCGCGAAAGAGGTCGGGCTCAAGCTCCAGGAGTGCTGCCTGATCAACCCCGAACCGTGGAGCGCGGCCGACTACATGCACGGACCGATCGCCGCCCTGCAGCCGGGCGATCCGGTGATCCTGCTCGCGCCGCAGGACGCATCCCTCGCATCAGTGCTGGAGGCGGGGCGGGAGGTCAAGCAGCGGCAGGCAGAGGTGATCGTCTTCTCCGACGATGATGAGGCGCTCGAACTGGCCACTGTGCCGATCAAACTCCCCGACATGCAGGATTCGTGCTGGTCACCGATTGTGATGGCGGTCGCGGGCCAACTCTTCGCCTACCATGTGGCGGTCAGCAAGGGCCTGAACCCGGATGAGGCGGGCGGCCTGCGGAAGGTGACGCTGACGTACTGACGGCCTTCGCAGAGTCAGAATGTGAAGACCTGCATCGAGCAGGCCGGACATCCGGACAAATGACGGGGGAGACGCAGAAAATGCCATGGCTCACACGCACAATCGCACTGCTGGCGCTTCTGATGTTCGCGTCGGCGGGTCAGGCTCAGGAGGGCAATCTCACCATGGAATCACTCACTCGCTTCCCCCGCATGATGCAGGAATACCTTGTCGCGCGTGTTCGAGCCGTCGATGCGGCCAACAGGGCGCGCATCGAGGAGCTTGATACGCCAGGCGGCGCGCAGTCATACGTCGCCGAGATTCGCGAGAAGCTCCCGCTGATGTTCGGCGAGATGCCCGAGCGATGTGATCTTAACATACGCGACGCAGGGAGCATCGAACTCGGCGACTTCACCATCGAAAGAATCATCTTCGACAGCCGTCCCGACTTCCCGGTGACCGCAAACGTGTACGTGCCGCGAGACGCGGAGTTCCCCGCGCCCGCGGTCATCATCCCCTCCGGCCACTCGCGCGAAGCCAAGGGGGTCGGGTACAACCAGGCGGCGGCGCAGGTTCTCGCCCGCAACGGCTTCATCGCACTCGCATACGACCCCATCGGCCAGGGCGAGCGCCTGCAGTATCCCGGTGGCGATGACGATTTCGGGCAGAAGATGCGCGCCGGCACGCTGCAGCACAATTACATGGGCAACCAGCAGCTTCTCGTGGGTGAGTTCTTCGGCACATGGCGCGCCTGGGACGGCATTCGGTCCATCGACTACCTCCTCACACGCGATGATGTCGATCCCTCGCGCCTCGGGGTCACCGGCTGCTCAGGCGGCGGTACGCTGAGCATGCTCATTACCGCGCTGGATCGGCGGATCACGATGTCCGCTCCCTCATGTTACATCACCACCTGGCGACGCGACGTTGAGAACGAGGAGGCCGCCGACTCAGAGCAGATGGTCCCCAATGCCCACGCGCTGGGCGTCGCGCAGCACGATCTGCTTCTGTGCAACGCGCCCGGTGCACTTATTCTGCTCACCGCCGAGGAGGACTTCTTCGACCAGCGCGGCGGCAAGGAAGCGTTCGATCGCATAGAACACGTTTACGAGCTGCTCGACGCCACTGACGCGCTCGCGTTTTACTCCGGCCCCGGAGGCCACGGCTTCCCGCCCGCGATGCGCGATGCCATGGCCGAGCATTTCTGTAAGGTGGCCGGGCTTCAGGTCCGCGCGACCGATGCGCAGTTCGAGGAACTGACCGAAGAGGACCTGTGGTGTACCGCTTCGGGGCAGGTGGGCGAGCTTGATTCGCGTTGGGTCTGGGAGATGACCGCCGAGCGCAGCCGCGAGCTTGCGCAGGAGCGCGGAGAGCCCACCGGCGAGGAACTGATCCAGCGCGTGGAGCAGGTGCTCGACCTCCCCGAGCGCGAGGGGCCGCCGGACTTCCGCGTGCTGCGCCCGTGGACGCAGCGCGACTACGCGCGGCCGCACGCCTCACAGTTCGTGCTGGAGACCGACCCCGCGTTCGGCGCGCAGGCGATCGTGAGCAAGCTCGAGGACCAGCCGCGTCGCGCCCAGCCTCTGAGCGCGGAGACGGCGGGCCTCGATGGCAGCGCGGTGCTCTATCTCCCGCACCTGTCATCAGACGCGGAGATGCGCGAGGATGAGTTCGTTCGCGAGCTTCAGAGCACGCCCGCGTTCTTCGCCTGCGACTACCGCGGAATCGGCGAGAGCATGCCCGACGCGGTCAAGCCCGACAGCTTCCACGCGTACTACGGCAGCGACTACTTCTACGCGGCCCACGCGACGATGTTCGGCGAGAGCTACGTGGGCTGGCGGGTGCACGACATCCTGAGCACGCTGGACTGGATGGCGAGCTTCGGCTACGACGACGTGCACCTGGTCGCCCGCGGCTACGGCGCGATCCCGGGGGCGCTGGCGGCGCTGCTCCACGGCAGCGTCACGAAGGTGACGCTCATCCATCCGCTGCGGTCATACGCCGAGATCGCGGAGGCGGAGCTTTACGACTGGCCGCTTTCGGTGATCGTTCCGGGCGCGCTCGAGCAGTTCGACCTGCCGGATGTCTACCGCGAACTTGAGTCCGCGAAGGAACTCGAGTTGATCGACCCGGTGGGGCCGCGCTTCGAGGCGCTGTGAATCGCGGCGGGGGCGCCGCGTCACTGAACGGTGGAGTGAGATCGCGCCTCGCGGGCGGTCTCGCGGCACTCACGTGGCTGAGCGTACTGGCGATGCTCTCGCGCGAGTGGCTGGGCATCGGCGGCCCGGCGCGCGCGTGGCTGATCGCGGCTTCGACGGGCTTTGTGCTCGTGCGCGTCGTGCGCGGAGGACTCGATGGCACGCCGGGGCGACTGCTGCTGGCGGGGCTGATCGCGTGCTGGTTCGGTGACTACCTCGGCCCGGTCAACTTCATCGGATCGGTGGCCGCCTTCGGCCTCGCGCATCTGCTCTTCGTGGGCGCATTCGTCGCCATCGGCATAGACCGCGCGCGCATCCCCGCGCCTGCGGCGGTGATGCTCGTGGTGGGCGTGGCGATCGGGTGGTGGCTGCTGCCGCAGGTTCCGGCCGACCAGCGCCCGATGATCGTCGGGTATATGCTGGTCATCAGCGCGATGGTGGTGGCGGCATGGGGGATGCGCGACCACCCGGCGCGGACGATCCTGATCGTCGCGGCAATGATCTTCTACCTCTCGGACATCTTCGTGGCGCGCTGGCGCTTTGTCTCGCCCGGCCCTGAGAACGCGTGGCTGTGCTACCCGCTCTACTACGCGGCCTGCCTGCTCTTCGCGCTGGCGCCGGTGGGCGCTGCTCACTCCCGCGCTTCGGAGATGAACCGGTCGTGATAGGCCTCCCGCGCCTCCCGGCAGGTGCGCGCGGTGAATTGCGCGTTGACGCCGCCCGCCACCAGCGAGCCCACGCCCGGGATGACGCCCGCGACCTTACGTTTCACGAGATACCAGACAAGGTCGCGCACCGCGTCACGGAGCCAGCGGCCAGCCTTCTCATCGCGGATATCCGGCCATGACGCGCCCTCCTGCAACTCGCGCGCGATCGTCCTCAGGTGTGTCGTCGGCCCGCGCCTCCCGCGCCCCTCACCGTGCCGCGCGAAGAGCAGCGCCATCGCGTAGGCGCTCTCATCCTCCTCAGCAACATCGAAGCCGTAGACACTCGCGATCTCGCCCACGGCCATCAGATTGTTCGCGAGAAGCACGGGGATGTCGGCGGCAAAGCCGATGGGACCTGTCGCGCTCGTCGCCACGCCCGTAGCCCCCGCGATGGTCGTCCACACCCGACAGACGCGGCCCACCAT
The DNA here is from genome assembly GCA_051745855.1 of Armatimonadota bacterium. GTDB lineage: Bacteria > Armatimonadota > Zipacnadia > Zipacnadales > UBA5352 > UBA5352. Next base: position 2,212 of record JBNJEK010000029.1, on the reverse strand, counting down.
GCGGTCGGGGACGCTGACATCCAGCGCCCGGATCTCCGTGACGTCCTTGATTTCGTGGCCCGCGCGCTCGTAGCGCCCGAGCGCGGAGGTGCGGCTGACCTTCGTAAGCGTGGCGTCGCCGATGATACTCAACGTGCCTCGCAACACTGCATCGCCGATCTCGGCGACTGTGCCGGAAGCTGAACTCAAAACGCGTTGCATAATCTCTCCTCCAGGCCCGAACTGCTATTGACTGATGCTGCGCGGCTTATCTGCGGTAGTGCTTCTCCAGCGCCGGCGGCACAGCGCGGTAGGCGGCGTAAAGCTCCTCGTAGACCGGTGCGTCGGCAGAAGGTTCGATGGTACGCTCGCCCAGCTCGGCCGCCTGCTGGCCCTCCTCCACCGACCGGAACGCGCCGGCGCCGATGAAAGCGAAGATCGCCGCGCCCGCGACGGTCGCCTCCTCGTTGGTGATCGTGGTGACAGGCAGTCCGGTGACGTCCGCGCGAAGCTGATTCCACAGCGCGTTCTTCGCCCCACCACCGACAAGCCTGATCCCCCGCGGTTCGAAGCCCGTCGATGTCTCCAGCACCTCCGCCGCGTGGCGAAGCTGGTAGCACAGGCCCTCGAGGCCCGCCCGGTAGATCTGCGCGGGCGTTGTGTTTAGTCCGAGGCCGAGCAGCGTGCCTTTCGTGCGATGCGGCGCGTTCGGGCCTGTGTCGGGCACGAAGCTCGGAATCATCATCACCCCGCCCGCACCGGGCGCGACGTCCTCAGCGGCGGAGATCATGCGTTCGTATGCCGCGGCACGTGCGGAAATGTCGGCGAAGAGATGCTCGCGGACCCACTCCAGCGGCCCCGAACCCATCATCAGAAGCTGCGGATTCCATCGGCCCGGTTCGGCGTCCGCCTCGATGATCAGCCCCGCCTCGAAGCCCTCGCGCGTGGCCTCGTAGCTCTCCTGGCGCAGCATCAGGATCTCCCAGGTGCCGGAGGAGAGGATCGCCTCATCGGGGCGCGCGCCGGAGCCGACCGCGGCGAACTGCGTGTCGTGGCCGGCCGCGACCACCGGGATGCCTTCGGGCAGGCCCGTCTCGAGGGCCGCGTCCGCGGTGACCCGGCCGATCACTTCTCCTGGCTCCACCCAGGTCGGGAAGAAGCCGGCATCGAGGTCCACCAGCGCGAGCACTTCATCCGACCAGTCGCGCGCCGCCATGTCCATCGCCATCATCGTGCCCGCAGCGGTCGGGTCGATCGAGCGCTCCCCGCACAGCTTCAGGCTCAGCAGTCCCGGCATCATCAGCCACGTATCCGCTGATTCGAGGGCCTCAGGTGCGTTCTCGCGCAGCCAGATGAGCTTCAGGAGCGTGTCGAAGGGGATCACCTGGTAGCCGGTGATGCGGAAGAGATCCCATGCGGAAGCGACGATTCCGCCATCCATCCGGTCGGCGATGCTCGCGGCGAGATCCTCGGTCCGCTCGCATTGCCACGAGATCACCGGGTAGGTGAGTTCGTCGCCGTCCGTGACAGGCGCGCCATCCGCGCCGAACGTCGTGACGGTGACCGCCGAGATGCGGCCCGGGTCGATCTCCGCCAGAGTCTCGGCGCAGGCGCTCGCCAGCTTGCCGAAGACCTCGTCGAGCGGCCAGATGCGCCAGTCATCGGGAGAGTCGGGTTGCCGCTTCGGCTGGTTGGGCAGGCTGGCGGATGCGACGACCTGTCCGGTGGTGTCCACGGCAACGGCGCGCGCGTTGGTTGCGCCGCAGTCGAGCACGACGACGAGTTCATCGGACATGGGATGCGGCCCCCTGTCGCTCAAGCGTTGTCTGCGATTGGCCTCAGTGTGCGATTCGCGCCGGGAGAGGGCGGGACCTTCCGCGGCTCATCAGCGTCATCGCAAACGGTCCACCCGCTCCATGCCCGCGACCTCGCCGCCGCGTACGGTGAAGAATGCCAGTTGGCCCTCGGTGGCGACGCCGCCCGCGGACTTCTCGCCCTCCACGCCCGGCGCGAGGATCAGCAGGTCATGCCCATCCGTGCGGTCGATGCGGAATGCCACGGCCTCGCCGTCGGCCTCGACGGGAATGCGCTCGATGCCGGTGATCGCGAACTGCGTCTCCGGCGCCTGCCACTCGATCGCGGAGACCCACGAGGTGTTTGAGGTCTGCCGCCGTGCCACCACCGCCGGGCAGGGCGTGATGCCGCGGCCTGTGATCCCCGTGCCGAGGAACAC
>JBNJEK010000028.1:0-25167 GCA_051745855.1 Armatimonadota bacterium | reverse complement strand
TTCGGGTCGACCAGTTCCGACGGGACCTCCAGGTGCAGCGTGCAGAGCGGATGGCGCCCGCTCGGCAGCAGGATGCCGTAGGCCTCGCGCAGCGCGTGCCCCAGCGACGTGCTGCGGACATAGCGCTCGTTGACGATGAAGACCTGGTTGCGGCGGGTCGTGCGCGAAAGCTCCGGGCGGCTGACGAGGCCGTGAATGCGCACCGCGCCGGTGTCCATGTCCACCGGAAGCATCTGCCGCGCGACGTTGGAGCCGTGTATCTCGCCGACCACCGAGCGGAGGTCGCCTCTGCCGGGGCAGGCGAGCAGCACGGTGCCATCGTGGGTGACCTTCATCGCCACGTCGGGCCGCGCCATCGCGAGCCACGCGATCCAGTCGGTGCAGTGGCCGCGCTCGGTGGCGGTGGTGCGGAGGTACTTGCGCCGCGCGGGCGTGTTGTAGAAGAGCTTCGCGACCTCGATGGTGGTGCCGGGCGGGCAGCCGGTGGTGCGCGCGTCGGTGATCTCCCCGCCCTCGATGGTGATCATCGTGCCCTCATCGGCGTCATGCGGACGCGTGGTGATGCGCATCTGCGAGACGGAGGCGATGCTGGGCATGGCCTCACCGCGGAAGCCCATGGTGGCGATGTGGTCGAGGTCCTCTGGCTCGGCGACCTTGGAGGTGGCGAAGCGCTGGAGGGCGAGCGCGGCGTCCTCGGCGTCCATGCCGCAGCCGTCATCGGTGACGCGGATCAGGCGCGTGCCGCCCTCCTCCAGCGTCACCTCGATGCGCGAGGCGCCTGCGTCGAGGGCGTTCTCCACGAGTTCCTTCACGACGCTGGCGGGCCGCTCCACCACCTCCCCGGCGGCGATGCGGTTGGCCATCTGCTCGTCAAGTATGCGGATGCGGGACATTGAGTCTCCCTGTGTTGATCATGGTCGTGCCGAGAGCACGCGTTGAGTCCAGTCAAGGAAGCGCCTGGCCTGCGTCATGATTCTATCGACTTCATCCATGCTCAGCAGTCGGCCTTCGTACTCTGCAGCATTCTTCATCTGCGTTATCTGTGCATACTGCCTCGCCTTCGCGGCCGCCTCACGCTCCCACCGCGTGCCCTTGCATGCCCGGCGAAGAAGCCTTGCAGCCTCCGCGTGTGATCTCCCGCCGGGGCGTTCATGTGCCAGGTAGAGGCAAAGAGCATCGTTCGCGGCTATGACGGCATGGATGGCGTTACTTGCGGCCTGATTCGCATGCTCCGGATCATGTGAAGCCTCGGCAACATCCCAGAATCGCTGTGCCTGTCTCAGAAAGCCGCTCCAGTCAGCCAACGGTTTCTCAGCCTCTCAATGGAATCGCCAGCCAGCACCACGCCCTCTCGCTGGATGTTGCGCCAGAAGTCATTGTCTGCAAGGTCCCATTCACGCACGCGTTCAATATCGGTGATGTGCCACGAAAGTGACAGAGAGTACGTGTCGGCAAGTTCCAGACACGCGTCAGCCACCCTGTCATCCAGATCAGCCGTCCTCTCCTCGAGGACAATCAGGATGTCGGTGTCGCTTCCCGATTCAGCGTCACCACGCGCCTCGCTGCCGTAGAGAATAATGCTCAGCGCCTCGGGAAGCGCATCAACGAGATCGCCGATGGCTTTCTCCGAACGTTCACTCTCCGCGGTGAAGAGCTGAATGAGGCGATCGACCAGGTCGAGGCCCTCCTCCGTGATGCGGTAGGTATTCACCCGGCCCTGATCGCGCCTCGCAACTATCCCCGAGGCTACCAACTCCGCGAGAACTCGCGAGGTGTATCCCGGATCGGTGCCCGCCCGCCTGCTGATCTCCCGACCATTGTGCGGTCCGGGCACGAGAGCCATCACACGGAGAATCTTGACCTTTACGCCCGAAGACAGGAGGTCATCAAGGGGCTTCAGTAACCACATGCCGCGACCACCCTCTGATGTGAAAAAACATCATATGCTGCTTTTTCGCATCATACCAAAGACGGCCGAGCGGGTCAACGCATCATGGTACAAACGTAACGGCCACGCGGCAACGGCGTCGGGCGCCGCAGGCAGGGCCAGCGGAGGCAGGCCCGACCTCCGGACGGCAAAGGCAACGGCGGACGGCGCACGGGCGGGACGCCCGTGCCACGTGACGGCAACGGCGGACGACCGCAGGCTGAATACCTGCGCCACGGTCGGCGTGATCGGTCCGGACCGCGCCGTCCGCCGTTCCCTTCTCGCCATTCACTTTTCCCTGCCGTCAGTCCCACTTCGAGGCGAGGCCGCTCAGGAACTCCGCGTTCCACTCGAACTTCTCCTCCAGCGAGTCGAAGCTCGCGAAGTCCTCGCAGGTGAGGTAGCCGTCGTAGCCGATCGCGACAAGCTCGTCCGCGATCTCGTCCCAGTCGAGGACGCCCTCGTTGACCTTCACGTTGCCGCCCGGCAGGCGGTTGTGCTCGCCCGGGTCGCCCTCGGCGGTCATGCGGTTCTTCACGTGGACGTTCTTGATCCACGGGCCGAGCATCCGCACCTGCACCCACGGTCGCTCGAAGCCCTCGCTCACCGCGTTGCCCGGGTCGAAGACGATGCCGAGATTCGGATGCTCGAGGCCGCGGAACATGTCGAGGCACTGCCCCGCCGAGGCGATGTAACGACCTCCGTGCTGCTCGGGTGTCACGACGATGTCGTGCGCCGCGCCCATCGTTGCCACGCGCATGATCTGATCGCGGAACGCCGCGCGATGGATCTCGTAGTCGAACTCGCGCAGGTAGTCGCCCGAGGAGATGCGCATAAAGCCCGCGCCGAGGATGCTTGCGACCTCCAGCGAGCGCGCGATGCCGTCGAGTTCGATCCGCGCCTCGTTCCGATCGACCCTCCCGGCCTCCCAGTAGGTGGTCAGGCCCGACACGTGCAGGCCCGCGTCCTCCACCATCTTCCGGACGTCCTCTGCCTCCGCATCGCTGATATCCGGCATGATGTGATCGCCGTCGTCGCGCATCCGGATGTCGATCGCGTCGAAGCCGGACTCGGCCGTGAGCGTGATGCAGTCTTCCAGTGACAGTTCCTTGCCGATGAGCGTGTACATCGAGATCTTCGGAGCCATCGTATGTCCCTCCAGACGAGTTTCGTGACGTCACCGGCAGGTTCGACGGACGACGCGAGGAGGCCTTCTGTGAGGACAGAACAACGCTCCAGTCGAGGACGCCGTTCGCCACGCCTCACAGTGCCAGCACTCGGAGACCGCCGACTGGCTCAGGCAATTGCATCACCCCGCCCGCGTGTTGTATAATGACGCTTCATCGCCCGGGCGGCAGTTCGCCGGGCGAAGACCCGGGGCCGCGCGTTGTGAGAACCCGCGCAGCCTCGCTCATAGAAGTCGACCGTACAATCACGCGGCGCCTGTCCCGGGAGGGACGTGCCGCGCGCTCTGTGGTCCAGTTATCCGATGCGGGGAGAGCGCAATTCGCGGCCAGATCCGGTCGCAGTGGAGGAAAGGTTTCCTGATGGCTGACAGCAGGTACTACGTCGGGATCGATGTCGGCTCGGTCAGCGTTGACATAGCAGTTCTTGACGAGAGCGGCGAGATCGTTGAGACGAAATACATCCGGCACCACGGTCGCCCCATCCAGACCGCCGGCACCTCGCTCCACGAGACGGTCGAGGGGCTGGGACGAGACAATGTCATCGGCGTGGCAGCGACCGGAAACGCAGGCCGCCTGATCGCCGAGCGAATCAATGCCGCCTTCGTCAACGAGGTCGTCTCCCAGGCGACGGCGACCGGCCGTCTGCACCCGGAGGCGCGCACGATCATCGAGATCGGCGGCGAGGACTCGAAGCTGATGTTCATCGGCGGCGCTGATGTTGAGGACGAGGCGGACGTCGAGGTCGCCGACTTCAACATGAACGCGATGTGCGCGGCCGGCACCGGCTCATTCCTCGACCAGCAGGCCGCGCGCATGGACCTTTCAATCGAGCAGTTCGGCCAGATCGCGCTCGACAGCGAGAATCCGCCGCGGGTCGCCGGCCGCTGTTCGGTCTTCGCCAAGTCCGACATGATTCATCTCCAGCAGATGGCCACCCCCGTCAAGGACATCGTCGCGGGGCTGTGCTATGCACTGGTACGCAACTTCAAGTCCACCGTGGGCTCGGCGAAGGACCTGCAGGTCCCGGTCGCCTTCCAGGGCGGCGTGGCGGCCAACCCAGGCATCATCCGCGCGATCCACGACGTCTACGAGCTTGCTGAGGATGAGCTGATCATCCCCGAGCACTTCGGCTCCATGGGCGCGATCGGCGCCGCCATGAGAGCGATCGAGGACGGCTTGCCCGAGGTCGACTTCGACGCGATCTCGGAGTTGGCAGGACACGCATTCTCCGCCGACAACCGGGAGCGTCTCGAGCCGCTCAAGCTCGAGGAGAGCAGGATCTTCCCCGCCGAGGTCATCCCGCCCGCGGAGGGCGAGGTCGTGGACGCGTATCTCGGCGTTGACATCGGCTCGATCTCCACGAACCTCGTGGTGATGGATGCCGAGGGCACGGTCCTCCACAAGGAATACCTGATGACCGCCAGTCGGCCGATCGAAGCCGTCCGCAAGGGCCTGCGCCTCTGCGGCGAGGCGATCGGCGATCGCGTCAATATCCGCAAGGCCTGCACCACCGGCTCGGGCCGCTACCTGATCGCGGACTTCATCGGCGCGGACGTCGTGAAGAATGAGATCACCGCCCAGGCGCGCGGCGCGGTGCAGCTTGACCCGACAGTGGACACGATCTTCGAGATCGGCGGACAGGACTCGAAGTACATCAGCCTCGACAACGGCGTGGTCGTGGACTTCACGATGAACAAGGTCTGCGCCGCCGGCACCGGTTCGTTCCTCGAGGAGCAGGCGGAGAAGCTCGGCATCTCCATCAAGGAGGAGTTCGCTGAGAACGCGCTTTCGGCTGAGGCGCCGGCAAACCTCGGCGAGCGCTGCACGGTGTTCATGGAATCGGAGCTTCTCAAGCACCAGCAGGCCGGCGTGGATACCCCCGACCTCGCCGCCGGACTCGGCTACTCAATCGTCGCGAACTACCTCAACCGCGTGGTGGAGGATCGCCGCGTCGGCAACAATATCTTCTTCCAGGGCGGCACCGCGTTCAACAGGGCCGTCGTGGCCGCTTTCGAGATGGTGACGGGCAAGCCGATCACCGTCCCGCCGCACAATGAGAACACCGGCGCCCTCGGCTGCGCGGTCATCGCCATGGAGCATGATGACGGCGAGGGAAGCGCCTTCAAGGGCTTCGACCTCTCGGATGTCGAGTACAGCATCGAGAGCTTCGAGTGCAAGGACTGCCCGAACCGCTGTGAGATTAACAAGGTCCTGATCGCGGGCGAGGAGCCGCTCTTCTACGGCGACCGCTGCGGCAAGTACGACATCCGCGAGAGCGACGACGACTTCTCGCACATCCCGGACCTCTTCCGGGAGCGCGAGCGGATGCTCCGCGACGCATACGACGGCGACGTGGAAGTGCCCGAGGATGCGCCGCGCGTCGGCGTGCCGCGCGCGCTGCTTTACTACGAACTCTTCCCCTTCTGGCAGGCGGTTCTGACGGAACTGGGCGCGAAGGTGGTGTTGTCGTCTAACACCAACAAGCGGATCGTGCACCGGGGCGCGGAGCGCTCGGTCGCCGAGACCTGCTTCCCGAACAAGGTGAATCTCGGCCACGTGCTCGATCTGCTGGACAACAAGGAGATCGACTACCTCTTCCTGCCGAGCGTCATCAACCTGCCCTGCCCCGACGAACGGATGACCGACAGCTTCGTCTGCCCCTACGTGCAGAGCGTGCCCTATCACATCAAATCGGCCATCGACTTCGACGAGTACGACGTGGAGTTGCTCGAGCCGAAGGTGTGGATGGCGCACGGCGAGAAGCACGCGGCGAAGCAGCTTACTGAGCTTGCCGAGCAGATCGGCGTCAGCACACGAAAGGTCCGGGCCGCCGTCGCCGCGGGCTGGGAGGCGCAGGAGCGCTTCGACACGATGACGAGAGCGCGAGGCCGCGAAGTCCTCGACGAGTTGGGCGAGAACCAGCGTGCGGTGGTGGTCGTCAGCCGATCGTACAACGGCTGCGATCCGGGCGCGAACCTCGACATCCCGCAGAAGCTGCGGAAGATGGGCGTGCTGGCAATCCCGATGGACTTCCTGCCGCTCGATGAGATCGACCTGCCCACTGACTGGTACAACATGTACTGGCGCTACGGGCAGAAGATCCTCTCAGCGGCCGAACTCATCGCTCGCGACGACAGGCTCTTCCCGCTCTACCTCACGAACTTCGGCTGCGGGCCGGACTCGTTTATCATGCACTTCTTCCGCGAGCGCGTCGGTGAGAAGCCCACGCTGATCATCGAAGTGGACGAGCACTCGGCCGATGCGGGCATGATCACCCGGTGCGAGGCGTTCCTCGACTCACTGGAGGCGACCAGGGGCCGCGACTTCGCGAAGGGCCGCTTCCTGCGGCCGCTCGGCATCGAGCCGGATTCGCAGCGCATCATGCTCATCCCGAACATGAGCGACGCCGCCTATGCACTTGCGGCCGCCTTCGAGCAGCAGGGCATGCCGGCGCAGGTGCTGCCCGAGCCCGACGAGGAGACGCTCCGGTGGGGCCGCCGCTTCACGTCCGGCAAGGAGTGCTTCCCCGCCATCGTCACTACCGGCGACATGGTCAAGTTCACGAAGCGCGAGGAGTGGGACCGCGACAAATACGCGTTCTTCATGGGCGGCTCCGGCGGCCCCTGCCGCTTCGGCCAGTACAACACCCTGCAGCGGATGGTCCTCGACGACCTCGGCTACGAAGATGTGCCGATCTACGCGCCGCACCAGGGTCGGAACTTCTTCGACGAACTCGGCATCGTCGGCCGCGACTTTTTGCGCGTGGCGTGGAAGGGCATGGTCGCACAGGACATGCTCTTCAAGGCGCTGCTTGAGACCCGGCCCTACGAGACCGAGGAGGGCGCCGCAAACGCAATCTACCAGGAGAGCCTCGACGACCTGATGTCAACGATCCGCAGCGGCGACGACATGGTCGAGTCGATGGAGCGGGCGCGGATGCGCTTCGAGCAGCTTCCGATCGATCGCTCGCAGGTGAAGCCGGTGGTCGGGCTTTCCGGCGAGTTCTACGTCCGCGCCAACGCGTTCAGCAACCAGCACGTCATCGACAAGATCGAGGCGCTGGGCGGTGAGGTGTGGATGGCGCCGGTCTTCGAGTGGTTCCTCTACCGCAACTTCCGCCGGGATATGCGCGCGTCGCTCGACGGCGACTTCCTCTTCCGCATCAAGAACCGGATCGAGGACGAGGTCATGACGCGCGACGAAAGCGCGCTGGCCCGGCCGTGGAAGGGCTTCCTCCGCAACTGCCACGAGCCCTCGACCGGTGAGGTCCTCGACATGGCGGATGGGTACGTTGACCGCTCCTTTGAGGGCGAGGCGATCATGACGGTCGGCAAGGCGGTGGACTTCATTCAGAAGGGCCTGCACGGGGTGGTGAGCGTGATGCCCTTCACCTGCATGCCGGGGACGATCTCCCACGCAATCCTCAAGCGCGTGCGGACCGACTACGGCGAATTCCCGTTCCTGAACATGGTCTACGACGGGAACGAGCAGGCGACCGATCAGACGCGGCTTGAGGCGTTCATGTATCAGGCCACCGAGTTCCTGAAGGCCAACGGCCCGATCTACGCCGACCGCGATGACGACGAGGGGATGCAGGCGGCGGGGCACTGAGCGAAAGCCGCAACTGTCACAATAATCAGAAGGGCGAGGCCATCGATGGCCTCGCCCTTTTCATTGTGAGTGGACTGTGGGTCAGGCCTCGAGCGACGCGCAGCGAACCCAGGGAATGTGCTCGCGGACCGTGTTGTAGAGACGGCGGTCTTCAGTCCAGAGTTCGCAGCCTTCGAGGTGCGCAACCGCGAGGTAGGTTGCGTCATATACGCTCGGTAGCCCTAAGTCAACGACGAACCGCGACCAGACATCCCCGGCGGCTTCCTCAACTGGCACGATCGCAATGGGCAAAGCAATGAGATCGCCGACCAGGTCCAGCGCTTCGCTATCCGTCAGGCGCTCACGACGAACTGACTGGCGCAGAGCATTGAGGCATTCCCAGACGAAGACGGTGGGGGCAATAATGTCCACGTCATCGGTACGCCACGCCTCGAATCTAGCGAGCGCCTCCGGACTATGTTCATCAGGCATCAGGATCGAGAGGTAGAGGGAAGCATCCACGCAGACGGCCTCCACAGTTGGCATGCTTACAAACGTCCTTCCTCGATGGCCTCACGAATCCAGCCACTGGGGAAGGGCTTGCCGCCCCGCCTCTGACGGATCGCCTCTCTCCGCGCCGTTACACGCTCCAGCCACTCCTTTGTGAGAGGCCGCCGTCTGGCAAGCCCGGCTGCCCGCCCGGCGGCAGTGTCCTCCCGGAGCCTGCGCATCTCCGTGTCCGACATTGCCCGGATGTGTATCGGCTCACCGAGATGCTTCGCCGTTCGACGGTCGATCCAGCGCCGGAGTGCGGCCCGGTCGACGCGCCACTCGCCCGGCACCGTCTCGAACGCAGGGAACTCCCGCTGCTCGATGAGGCGCCGAACGTCCTCAGGTTCCATCTGCAGATACTCTGCGGCCTGCTCGACCGTCATCACTTCTCGCGTTTCAGTCGCCATCTCTCTCACCGCCATCATCCACTTCGTCTCTGACTCACAGTATACCCGTTGCGCACTCTACTCGTCCATCCTGGCCAGCATCTCCCGAGCCAGCTCCAGCGCTTCCTGCTCAGTCTCAATCTCCCTGTCCTCGTATGCCTCATCGATCGCGTCGAGTAACTCGCCCACCAGTGGCCCCTCGGGCAGATCGAGCTTCTCCATCAGCGTGTCGCCGTCGATCAGGCGCGGACGCTTTCTCTGCTCCCGCAGCCACTCGAGGTAGCGCACGAGCATTTCGTCGAAGACCTCGTAGAGTCGCCCGCGCTCCTCGAGGCGGCTCGCGGGGCCGCGGCATGCCGAACGATCCCCCACCGCCACCAGCAGCAGGCCGATCGCCGCAGGCTCGGCGTCGCGCATCAGCCGGCGGACGGCGCTGAGCGTGATGACGCTTTCCAGCGGCCGCCCCTCCGCCTCGGCGCGCATTCCCGTGCTCGCCAGCTCCAGCGGGCGCATGTGCAGGCGGATCATCCGCACCACCTTTCGGCGCAGACTCGTCGGCAGGCACCAGCGTTCTGCACAGTCGAGGAACGTGGACGCGCTGGCATCCGCGTGCCCCAAAAAGCGCGTCCGCCCATCCTCCTCCGTCCGGCAGGCGGGCTTACCCACGTCGTGAAAGGCCACGGCCATCCGCACCGCGGCCCGATTCTCCGCCTCGCCCAGCCACAGGCGGATGGCGTCGGCGGCGCGTGGCAGGAAGAGATCCGGATCGTTGATCGCGCGCTCCGCCTCATGCAGCGCCAGCAGAGTGTGGCCGAGCACGTCGAGATGGTGGAAGCCGCCCTGCCGGACATCACGTGTCTCCGCCAGTGGCGGCACAAGCGGGCCGAGCGCGCCGAGGTCTTCCGCCGCCTGCACTGCGTCGGCGGCATGGGGTGCGGCGAAGAGCTTCGTCATCTCGTGGCCGATCCGCTCACCCGCGACGCCCTCGATCTCCGGGGCCAGCTCCGCGAGCCACTCGCCGGTCTCACCTGCGACATCGAAGTTGAGCTGAGCGGCGAAGCGGAAAGCCCGCAGAATTCGGAGGGGGTCGGCGGCCAGCACTTCCCGATCGAGCGCGCGAACACGGGACGCCTCGATGTCCTGCAGCCCGCCGGTGGGATCGATGAGCCGGTCGGCACCGCGGATGTCCCACGCGAGGGCATTGATCGTAAAGTCCCGCAGGCAGAGATCCCGCTCGATCGTGGGGGCGCGAAGCTCGGCAAAGTCGAGGAAGCCGGTGGGATCGCCGGGGCGGAGAATCACCCGGATCGTGGGCAGGTCTTCATGCAAAAGGACCGTGCGGAGATCGTGTTCGGCCGCGAAACGCCGGGCGATGTCGATGACACCGTGACCGGCGAGGTCCCAGTCCCCCACCTGTCGTCCGAGCAGCACATCCCGCACCGCACCGCCGACGAGGTAGAGTTCATATCCACGCTCAATCGCAAGCGCGGTGAGATCCGCCCGCAGGGCATCTGCGATCCACTCGCCGGACAGTTCGGCCGCGGGCCGGGCCTCATCGGACGCCACTGTCATCCGCCTCCGGGGCTGAGCCCGGCGGCCTGGCGAAGCGCCTGCACCTGGCTTTCGCTGAGTTCGCGCACCGCCCCGAGAGACAGCTCGCCAAGCCGCAGAGGCCCCATCGCGACGCGCTTGAGCCGCCGGACGGGATGGCCGATCGCGGCGCACATCCGCCGCACCTGCCGGTTGCGCCCCTCGGTGATTGTGATGCGCAGGCGCGCCTCTCCGCCGCCCTGCGCGACCAGCATCACCTCCGCCGGCTGCGTCCGGCCGTCCTCAAGCTCCACGCCCGACCGCAGCTTCCGAAGCTGCGTCTCCGAGGGCGTTTGCTCAACGTCGGCGAGGTATTGCTTTGACACGTGGTGCTTCGGATGCAGCAGGCGCTGGGTCAGGTCCCCATCATCGGTGAGCAGCAGCAGGCCCGTGGAGTCCTGATCCAGCCGTCCCACGGGGAAGACGCGGTCCCGCAACTCCTCGGGCACCAGGTCCATCACCGTCGGCCGTCCCTGAGGGTCATCCTTTGTTGTCACGTAGCCGGGGGGCTTGTTGAGGACGAGGTAGACGTGCCCCTCCGGGATGACGACAGGCTTGCCGTCAACGCGAATGTCGTCCTCCGGTCGCGCCTTCGCGCCGAGCTTCTCCACCGTCGCCCCGTTGACCGTCACCCGCCTCTCGCGGATCAACTCCTCGCAACTCCGGCGGCTACCCAGTCCTGCGCGCGCCAAGAGCTTCTGAAGCCGCTCCATGCACCAACACCCCCGCCGCAATCGCCATCACCAGCGCCAGCGCGATGAAATACCGCTGATCGCTGAGCACCTGCGCCCACGGCGACCGCGCGACGTCCTCCAGCGCGATCAAATCCACCGTGCGCGTCTCGCCATCGGGCATCGAGACCGCGAGCCTGCCGACAGGCTGACCGGCGGTCACCGGCGCATCGACGGCCTCGTCCAGCAGGACCGGCTCCACCACCGGGCCCCTCGGGACGATCGCAATGACATCCTCGGCCGCCTGCGCCTGCACGATTTCCTCAACCCCGCCCCGCACCTCCACCGTGGCGCGTGTCAGATCAGCCGACACGAGCGCCACCTTCAGAAAGTTGTCGAATCCCCACTCGAGGAGCTTGCGGGCCTCATCCCACGGCCTCGTCTCACAGTCGAGCACAACACTGATCAGCCGCCACCCGTCGACGTATGCACTTGCGGCGAGGCAGTCGCCCGCCTGCCGCGTATATCCGGTCTTGATGCCATCCGCGTCCGGCCACTGCTCAAGGAGCCGGTTGCGATTGAGAAGCTTGCGATCGTGGGGCTTGCCGGGCCACGGGACGATCGCCTCCTGGCGGCGGACGATCGGCCGAAGCTCCGCGCGTCCCATCACGTGCAACGCAAGGATCGCCATGTCGCGAGCGGTGGAGTAATGATTCTCGGCGTGAAGACCGTGCGGATTCGCAAAACGCGTGTTGGTCATCCCCAGTTGTTGCGCGCGCTCGTTCATCAGCGCCACGAATTCCTCAAGCGATCCACTGACAGCCTCGGCGCAGGCCACCGCGGCGTCATTCGCCGATGGGAGCAGCGCGCCCATGAGGATGTGCTCAACCTTCAGCTCTTCACCGGCCGTCAGATTCATGGACGACTCACCGACGGCGGCGGCTCGCTGACTGATCGTGACCGTGCGGTGCAGGTCCCCGGCCTCGGCTACCAGCAGCGCCGTCATCATCTTCGTCAGGCTGGCAGGGAAAAGGCGGTCATCAGCATTCCGCTCGTAGATGAACTGCCGCGTCTCCGGGTCCATGAGCACCGCCGCACTGCAGTCAAGTTCAGGCGCCGGCGGCGCCTGCGCATGGACGCTGACGCTGCAGATCACTGCCAACATGATGGCGCCAGGCAACGCCGCACGGCCCTTCACTGGTCCTCACCCCTCTGCTTCATGCTCCTCCGAGCCGTCCGGCGCGATCTCGGCCTCAAGTTTCTCCTCCGCCTCCGCCACCTCTGCCTCAAGCTGAGCGAGATCTGCGTCCTCGAAGTCGGTCGCGTCCGACACAAGCCCCCGAAGCTGCTCGCGGAAATCCGTGTCACCTGATGATAACTCCGGCAGCTCATCGAGGTCATGGAGTCCGAACGCGGACAGAAAGTGCGACGTCGTGACCAGCAGGAAAGGCCGCCCGGGGGCATCCTTGCGCCCGGAGATCTCGACGAGGCTCTTCTCCAGCAGCGAGTTGACCGATCCGGTCGAGTTGACGCCGCGGATCTCGTCGATCTCAGGCCGGGTGATCGGCCCGAGATATGCGATGATTGCGAGCGTTTCGAGCGCCTGCGGCGACAGCCGCTCAGGCTCAGGATCACGAAGCCGCTGGACATAGCCTGCGTAGCGCGGCCGGGTGGCCATCTGATAGCCGCCCGCCAGCCGCACGACCTGCAGCGCCGAGTCGCTCATCATCTCCGCAAGCTCCGAGACGAGATCCTCGATCTCCTCGACGGACACCTCCAGCAGCGCTGCCAGCCGCTCCTCCTCACACGGCGCTTCCGCCGCGAAGATGATCGCCTGAAGTCCTTTGATCAATTCGACTCGTTGAGGTGTCACGTGTTCGTAGTTTCCTCCGCCTGCACAAGTTCAAGTCTGATTCGCCCACGCGGCCGATCCTGTGAGACGAGCAACTCGCCGCGCCGAATCATCTCGAGCACCGCGAGGAACGTTACGACGATGAACACGCGCGTTGTGCTCTCAGGCACAAGTTCATCAAACCACGTTTGCCGACCGATCCGCCGGTGAAAGCGAGCGCGTAGCTGATCGATGCGGTCCGCGACGGATATCTCATCGCGCTGCATCCGGTGCGGCTCAGGCTCCTTCGCTCGTTCGAGCATCTCGTGGACCGCCGCGACGATGTCGAACACCGAGACATCCTGCAGCGGCACCACGCCGCCCCCGACCGCCTCGTCGCCCTTCGTCGGGCGCAGGTATATCTGCTTGCGCGCCTCCTGGGCCTCGGCGAGGATCCCGGCGGCCTCCTTGTACGTGCGGTACTCCGCAAGTCGCCGGGCAAGATCGACGACGCTGTCCTCCTCCTCGATCTCCTCATCGTCCGGCGGCTCCTCCTGCGGCAGGAGCGCGCGGGACTTCAGCAAGAGCAGGGACGCGGCGGTCTCAATGAACTCGCCCGCCAGTGTGATGTTGATCTGCGCCATCGTGCCGAGGTACTGCAGAAAGCGATCGGTGATGTGAACGATGTCCACCTCAGACGCCTCGACCTCTTCCCGCTGCACGAGGTGCAGCAGCAGATCCAGCGGCCCCTCATATATCTCAATCCGCACTGAGTAGCCGCTGAACTGCTCAAACTGCGCGCCCAGGTCCCTCACAACCAGCTCAATCACTCACCGTTCGCACGGGACGAGCGTCGACTCATCGGCCAGCAGCATCTTGAGGGGCTGCCGGCCGTCTCCTGACATGATCTCGCTGATCCGCACCCTCTGACCGATCACGCTCTGCCGGAGGGGGCCCCCTACATTGCTGATGACAGTCTCACTGTCGATGATGCTGTCGTCGATGTTCACATTCGTCAACCGGCAGTCGGCGCCGATCGAAACGTTCGGCCCCACCGCGCAGCCCTCAACGACCGCCCCCGGCCCGATCAGCGCAGGTCCGATGATCCGCGAATCGCTCACAGACGCGCCATGCGCGATGGTCACGGGGCGCTCCTCGATGACCGATGCACCGTCCACGTTCCCCTCGATGCGGTGCTCGCAGTGCTGAAGGAAGAAGCAGTTCGCGTCAAGCAGCGCCTCGGGCGACCCCGCGTCCGCCCAGAATCCGTCTGTCACATGACATTCGACGCGCTGATCGGCGGCCACGAGATGGTCGATCGCGTCCGTGATCTCAAGCTCGCCCCTCGCCGAGGGCTCGATCGCATCGACCGCCTCCCAGATCTCCGGGCCGAACCCGTAGACGCCGACGATCGCAAGGTCGCTCGGCGGATTCTGCGGCTTCTCCACCATCCGGGTGACCACGCCGTCTTCGACCACGACCACGCCGAAGGAGCGCGGGTCATCAACGCGCTTGACAATCAGCGAGGCCGCCGCGTCGGATGCGACAAAATCCTCCGCGAAACGCGCCACCCCCTCGCCGAGCAGATCATCGCCGAGGTACATCAGAAAGCGCTCGTCATCTCCGATCTGCCCGCGCGCGCAGGAAAGCGCGTGCGCCAGCCCCAGCGGCTCAGGCTGAACGCAGAACTCCGCCGACATCTCCCAGCGAGCGCCACTGCCGACGAACTCCTGCAGCGCCGTCTCTCCCGGCGAGACGACGAACATGGTCTCGTCCACCCCGGCCTCCTGCAGTGAACCGAGCACGCGATCGAGCACCGGCCGACCGGCGACCGGAAGAAGATGCTTGGGGCGGCAGTACGTCAGCGGCCTCAACCGCGTTCCCTGTCCGGCGCACAGCAGCACAGCCTTCATCTGAAGCCTCCGTCAAGTCGTCGAGTCGAGGTTCATCGCGTCGCGCACCTCTGTCATTGTTTCCTGCGCGACCACCCGTGCCTTCTCTGCGCCCTCGCGCAGCACCTCGTGCACGTAGTCGAGATTCTCCGCCAACTCCGCGCGCCGCTCCATCACCGGCCCGACACCCTCAAGCAGCTTGTCCGTCGCGCTCATCTTGCAGTCCACGCAGCCAAGTTCACCCGACTCGCACTCCATCTTGATCTCCTCGATGCGCGCGGGGTCGTCGTCATACATGCGATGGTAGACGAAGACCGGGCACTCATCGGGATGACCCGGATCGCCCATCCGCAGCTTGGTCGGATCGGTGAACATCGACTTCATCTTCTTGCGGACCTCATCCGGAGCGTCAGCGAGCTTGATGTCGTTGCCGTAGGATTTGCTCATCTTCCGCCCGTCGATTCCGGGCACCAGCGCAAACTCGGCGAGCATCGCATCAGGTTCCGGGAAGATGTCGCCGAAGAAGTTGTTGAAACGCCGCACGATCTCGCGTGTCAGTTCAAGGTGCGGAAGCTGATCCTCGCCAACCGGCACAACGTCGGCCTTGTACATGACGATGTCGGCCGCCTGCAGCACCGGGTAGCCCAGCAGCCCGAACCCCGGACTCGCGCCTTCCGACAGATTCGCGATCTGATCCTTATAGGTCGGACAGCGCTCCAGCCACGACACCGGCGTGACCATCCCCAGCAGCATGAAAAGTTCTGAGTGCTCGGGCACGTCCGACTGCACGAAGAGCGTGCTGCGTTCAGGGTCGAGCCCGGACGCGAGCCAGTCGATCGCGATCTGCTCGATGCGCTCGGGCAGCGTCTCGGTGTCATCGTAGCCGGTGGTCAACGCATGCCAGTCCGCGATCTCGAAGAAGCAGTCGTAGTCATCCTGCAGGGCCGCCCAGTTGCGCAGCGTGCCCTCGTAATGCCCGATGTGCAGCAGGCCCGTGGGCCTGTGTCCGCTCAGAATGCGACCCTTTTTCGCCAACGCAATCACTCTTTCAGAAGAACCACGACGGACCGACGAAGAGCTGGCCCAGCAGTGACACCGGGCCCCACACGAAGATCCGGGTCAGGGGGTCGAAGAAGATTATTGCAAGCAGCAGGATCATGCCCCAGCGATGCGAGAATTCGGTGAACTTCTCAGACTGTCGCGGGGGCAGAAAGCCCTCCACGATGCCCGCGCCATCCAGCGGCCCGACCGGCAGCAGATTGAAGAACGCAAGGATCAGGTTCAGCAGCACCATGATGCTCAGAGGCAGCACGTAATCTCCGGCGAATCCGAAGCGAATCGGGATCGCCGCAAGACCTGCCACGACGATGTTCGTCGCAATCCCGGCCCCGGCAACAATCACCGTGTCACGACGGAGCTTGCGGAAGTTGAAAGGATTCACCGGCACGGGCTTGCCCCACCCGATCCCGAAGAGGAGAATCATCGTCGTCCCGATCGGATCGTAGTGATCGACCGGGTTGAGCGACACGCGTCCGTTGGCCCGAGGCGTCGGGTCGCCCACCTGGTCGGCGGCGTACGCGTGCGCAAACTCATGCACCGTCAGCCCTACGGTGATGGCGATCAGCCAGCTCAGAACGAAAGGCAGCATCTCCTGCAGACTCTGTCCCGATGTCAACACGTTAAGCAGCATGTATTCTCCAAAAGGAGCGTATCAAGCAGATGTACGTTCGAGCAGCCGCAGCGCGATCGCAAGTTGTTCTTCACGATCCGCCCGCTTGTCCAGCTTCGCCCGCAGTGCCGTCTCCAGCGCCTCGCTGAACTCCGGTCCGGGCTCGTAGCCGGCCGCGATCAGATCGGCCCCACCCACGTCCGCCCGGGTGCGCCGAAGGTCGTGCCAGTAGTGCTGCAAACGCGCGCGCGCCTTCTCATCCAGCACCGTCCACAGCCCGACCGCCGCGGCGGGGCGCAGACCTCTGAGCGCGAAGAAGAGGGCACTGTCAGGCTCGGACCCCGTCAGCACGCCGGGGGTCCTCTCAATCAACGCCGCGGCCTGCAGAATCGCGTCTCGCGCGGAGGCGTCGAGCATCAGACGGACCGCCAGTCCTCCACCGTCCTGCTCAGAGAGTCCAACGTAGATCCCGAAGGCGCAGATGAGCGGATCGATCTCAGACAGATCGACCTCCATTTCGCGCGCCGCTCGTGGCACCATCCGGGACGCCTCGCAGGCCGCGCGCGACGCCTCGGTCAGGCCCATGCCCTCAAGCAGGCGAAGCTCATCGAGCATCGCAAGGCCGCGCGCGGGAGCCTCGTGGAAGATGCACTCAAGCTCGTTGCGAAGACGCGCGCCCGAGACCGCGGCGGTCCGCCGCTCTTCAACGGCGCGTTCGAGCAGGCTCGCCGTCCACGGCTCCAGCGTGAACTGCAGCCGCAGAAGAAAGCGCGCGGCCCGCAGCATCCGCGTCGGGTCATCCTCGAAACTGCACTCATGCAGAACGCGCAGTTGCCGCCGCTGCAGATCGTGTCTGCCCCCGTGCGGGTCGAGCAGTTCGCCGAACCGGCGCGGGTCGAGGGACATTGCCATCGCGTTTACCGAAAAGTCGCGCCGCCCGAGATCCTCCGCGAGCGATGCGGGGGTCACCTCCGGGAGCGCCCCCGGCTCGGGATATCTCTCGGTGCGCGTCCGCGCGATGTCAACCTCCAGCCCATCATCAAGCACAAGCGTGGAGGTCATGAAATCAGTTGTCTTTTGAATTCGCGCATCGAGCCGCCGGGCGAGCGCCACGGTGAGTTCCTCGACCGGCCCTTCAATCGCGATGTCGATGTCGGGGGTAGGGCGTTCGAGCAGCAAATCGCGCACGGGCCCGCCTACCAGGTACGCCCCTTCGCCCCACTCAGCCGCGATCTCGCCAACGCGCGCGAGTAGCGCTGCGTCCTCCGGTTCCAGGCGCTCATCGATGCGCAGCGCGCCTCACCCCTGATCGCCGCAGGCTTCCCCGTCGGTCTCACGCGGCTCAAGGTGGCGCGGGATCCGATCATGCGTGATCAGATCGGCGAGACTCTCTCGCTCCACCAGCACGCTGTCCTCGCCATCGCAGCACATCACCACGGCAGGCCGCGTAAAGCGGTTGTAATTGGACGCCATCGCGTAGTTGTACGCGCCTGTGGCGAACACCGCGAGTATATCCCCCGGCTCACACTGCCCGACGCACGTGTCATCGATCAGCGTGTCCGTCTCACAGTGCTTGCCTGCCACGCGGACCCAGTGCTTCGTCTCTTCATCAGCCCGATTCGCCACGACCGCCTCATACTCGGCGTCATAAAGGGCCGGGCGCGGGTTGTCAGAAAGACCTCCGTCCACCGCCACATAGGTGCGCAGCCCCGGAATATCTTTGACGACGCCGACGGTGTAAAGGGTCACACCGGCCTCGCCCACGATCGATCGGCCCGGCTCGAGAATGAGCCGCGGGTGGTTGAGCCCGTGCTCGTCGAGCTTCGAGAGCAGGCGCGGGCAGATGGCCTCCGCCAGTTCAGCCACGGCGGGCGGGTCGTCCTTCTCGGTGTAGCGGATCCCGAGGCCGCCGCCGAGATCGAGATCCTCGCACTCGAGGCCGAGTTCATCGCGCATCTGTGAGAGGAACTCGACCATCTGGTCGATGGCGCGCTCAAAGGCGTCGGTCTCGAGAAGCTGGCTGCCGATGTGGCAGTGGAGTCCGCGGAGGTTGATTGCGTCCAGCCCCATCGCGATCTCGATCGCCTCGCGCGCCTCCCCGCCGTAGATCCCGACTCCGAACTTGCTGTCAACCTGGCCGGTCTGAATTGACTCGTGCGTGTGCGTGTCCACGCCGGGACGAACGCGTATCAGTATCTCCGCGACCGCGTCCATCTTGTTCGCCCACCGGTTGAGCTGACCAAGTTCAAGCAGGCTGTCGGCCACGACCCGGCCAACGCCGGACTCGACCGCCATGCGGTACTCGAGATTCGACTTGTAGTTCCCGTGCATCTTGATCCGCTCTGCCGGAAAGTCCGCCTGAAGCGCCGTGTAAAGCTCCCCGGCGGAGGCCACGTCGAGACCCATTCCCTCCTGGTCCATCAACCGCGCGATGCCGGTCGTGAGCGCGGCCTTAGCGGCATACGCGATCTCAACCTCCGGGTAGCGGTTGCCGAACTCCCGGATGTACTCTCGGCAGCGCGAGCGGATGCGCCCCTCGTCGTAAACATACAGGGGTGTGCCGTGTTTGTGCGCGAGTTCCACCGCATCACAGCCGGCGATCACGAGATGACCCACGTCGTTGACCTTGAGCATCGTATTCTCGGACATTGACACGTCGCCTTTCAAGCGCCGATTTGGCGTGCGGTATATCTCAAATAGCGAGTGTTACGAAACCAGCCCCATGCGCGCGGCCCTGGGGCTGGAGAATATCCATCGGGCTATGGCCATCGTGCCGGCCCACCCCGCCTCAGAAGTTGTTGCTTGTGAGGCAGATCTGCCCGGTTTCCGGATTGAGCGTAACTGTGATATCCAGCGTGTCCGCCAAAAACTGCAGCGGGACCATCGTGCGGCCCTGCTTGATGTAAGGCGCGATCTGCAGGGTCTGCGTTTCGTCGTTGACCCTGACCTGAGCGTCACCGATTTTGAGGCTCATCTCGGTCCCGGCCCGTGTTGCCTCCACTCGCTTCTCCACCGGGTACCAGTAGAGCTTCCCATCACTGTGCTCGAAGATCTCACGCAACGGAGCCATCGAGATGCCCTCGGCGAACTCAGGGGCAGCCAGAAGATCGAGTGTCTCGCTGTCGAAGAGAACCTGGACCTGCTCCATGTCCATCGAGGCGACGGGCGCGATCGTCGGCTCACCGGGCCGGGTCAGCCGCCCATCAGCCGGGATGGCCGCGCGCGAGGCGCGCTCGGGGAGCACCGCGATGCGCATTGTTGAGCTGTCGTCCTCGCGGGGATGGAACGCGCTCATATCCGCGCTATCGGTCGCCCCGCTCGACGCCTCATCGGAAAGGCTGCGCTCGGGGAGCGTTATCCGGCTGTCAAGTCCCGCCACGACCGATCCGAACTCCATCTGCGGCTCGCTGCGAACCACGAGGCTTTGACCTGACGCCTCGTCCACGACAAGCTGCTCAGCAGGCACGAGCGGCATGCCGGGCATCGTCGTGCGCGCCGCGGCCATCTCGCGGTCGGGCGTGAGCTGCAGGACGGGTCCGAGCGCGGTCCATTCTTCGCCAGGCTGGACGTCCGCGCCAATGAAACGTGCTCCCTCGGTCTCCGCCGCCGGGAGTGTCATGCGCTGAACTGCCTCGGCGGCAGCGACCTGCGGGTCAACCGGAGCTTCATCCCGTTCCGCCTGCGTCATCGGCTCGACCGCGTGGCTGCTCGCGAGTGTCCGCGGGACGGTGAGCCGCGGCGTCAAATCACGTGTGGCGATCCTGCTCTCATCGACCGGGTCGTCTGCTGTCGCGACCGGAAGTGCCTCTGTCGAGTCGGTCTCATTTGCAAGCTGATGCGCGGGCTGCAGGCTGTGCGGGAGGCCGCTGAGCATCCGCGGCGCTGATGTGCGCGCAGCCGGGCTGTCCGTCCGGGTTGACGGGACGTATCCGACACGGCTGCCATGCGCGCCCATGTCGCCGGCGGCGGTCGCCATCATCGGCTCATCGGCGGCCGCAGGCGAACTCTCGGCCTCCGCCCCCGGCGTCGGGACTGACGGCGTCGTGGCCGCCTCAGGCGCCAGACTCTCAGGTGACGCGGTGGTCATGTCGTGATTGTTCACGAAGACCGTGACCTCCGCCGATGCGGCCTCGTTCTCGGCGTCATCCATGACCTTGGCCTGCAAGACGTGCGGGCCGTCCGCTACATTCTCAGTGTTCCAGCGGGCCGTGTAAGGGCCGGTGTTCATGATGGCCGTGTGGAACTTCCCGTCGAGATAGAAGAAGACGGCCATGACGCCTTCGTTGTCGCTGGCTTCGGCCTTGATCTCGACCTCGCCATGAAGCTCAGCGCCCTGGGCCGGATAATAGATGTTGATGACCGGCGGGATGCGGTCTTTGCCGGCCGGCGTGCGGGACTCCGCGCGCTCAACGGTCACGGTGATGGTCGCCATGCCGGCCTCGCCGGCCGAATCCACCGCCCGCGCGCCGATGGTGTGCTTGCTGCCGGCACTCGAGTCAAAGGTCCACTTGAATGATTGTGTTCCGCTGGTCCGCGGTGAGTTGAGGGCGTACTGACTCACGACATCATCGTCGATCAGCAGATCAATCCTGGTGATCGGCTCATCCGAATCAGAGCGGAAACTCACATCGATGACAAACTCACCGTGCACGACCTGCTCATGACCGGGCTGTGTGATCTTGACGATGGGGCTTGCGAGGGCGATCGGAGCAGCGGCACTGCCGATCATCCCGAGCAATGCCACCAACATGACACCGCTCCAGAATATTGACCCAAGCCTCTCCATGGTGTGTCCCTCCCACGAGCGCGTGGCGCCTGTCTCGAATCGATTGTGCGAGCGCTGTTGCGGTTCCCCGGGTCACGCAGAGCAATCTCGCTCGCGGCGAATCGCTGCACCGGGGCAATCCGCGCCTCCTCCGCCAGGCCGGAGGGCACAAAGCCTCCTGCCGAACGTAGCACAATCGCCGGTGAAAGTCAAGAATTCCCGAGACCGCAGTCAGGGAAATCCCTTACTTCACGGTCCGCCCGGTCACATCACCGGACATTCGTCCACTGAAATTCATGGGCATTTTCCCCGCTGCCGAACTCGGGACCTCCCCCGCGCGAGAAAAAACAAGCTCAGGTCTTGCGCTCCTTCGTCTTCGCGGCCGGGAAGAGAATATTGTTGAGAATCAGGCGGTAGCCGGGAGAGTGACGGTGCAGCGACAGATCGGTGGGGTCCTCGCCGATGATATGCGCGTAGTCCTCCGGATCGTGCCCCGCAAGATACGTGAATGTGCCGTCAGCGTAGCCCCCGTGGATGTATTTGACGCGGTCCTCGCCCGGAAAGTCGCCCAGCACGACCACGCTGTCCTTCAGCGCGCTGCGGCGAAATGCGGTAGTCTGTCCGAGGAAATCCGCGACCTGATCGACATGGCACTGCGTGAGCATCGTCGGGATCGGGTCCTGGCGCGCGGAAAACTCGAAAAGCTCGAACGTCTCGCCCTCAGAAATCATCGCGTGCTGGCCCGGCGAGACGTCGATGTCGGCGATCTCCGGCGCCATCGGGTTCGACTCAAGGTGGAAGTCGGTGAAGGCCAGCGTGGAGGTGAAGTCAAGCCGCTCCTGGGCGTCATGGGGAACCGGCGTCCCGTCCACCGGAGCCACCACGAGATCGAAATCGTGTCCGGCCAGCGCAATGTCGAGGCTGTCGGCGGCCGAGCACATCGCAAAGAGGAAGCCCCCCTCCGCCACCCACGCGGCGATGGTAGTCGCGACGGCTTTCTTACATGCCTGCACGTCCGGGAAGCCCAGGTCGTCAGCCGCCGCGCGGGATTCGAGCACCATGCGACGGTACCACGCTTCGTTCGCGAAGCTGGAGAAGAAGCGGCCGTAGTTCCCGGTGAAGTCCTCGTGGTGAAGGTGCAGCCAGTCGTACTTCTCAAGCGCCCCGCCGATGACATCGCGGTCCCAGATCGCGTCGTACTCCACCTCCGCGTAGGTGAGCGCGAGGGTCACCGCATCATCCCACGGTTCCGCGTAGGACGGCGTGTACACCGCGATCTTTGGGGCCTTCGTGAGGTGCAGGCGCTGCATATTCGCCTGCTCGATCGTAGCGTGAATCGCCTCCGCGTCGGCCTGCGGGATCGACTCGACGCTCACCCCCATCTCCTGCGCCCGAGCGCGCACATCGGGGAGGTCGGGCACCACGAAGGCGCCCGCGCGGTAGTTCAGCAACCACTCGCATTCATACTCGCGCGGCTCATCGAGACACCACCACGTCAGCCCGTAGGCGCGCAGATGATCGGCCTGCGCGTCATCCATCGGCACGAGCAACTGCTGAGCGCAGACAGGCGCGCCCACGGCGATCGCGAGGAAGATTGCGGCGGTCCAGTGGCGCATCGCACGGCCTCATCTGTCACGTGTCACTGATGGCGCGCATCGTTTCGCCGCGCGCGCCCGTGCGTCCTCCCCAAATGGCTTCGTATCAACGGTTAAGGATAGGGTCAGGAAAGGCGTGTCACGCCGCGCAGGTGGTTCCGGGTGGCGGGAAACGACGTCCGGGCGAGGCGCCCGGACTCCGATCGGTCTTGCGATTCCGGACTCCAGGCGCCCTCGCCTGGAGAGTCGGTCTTGCGCTTCCGGACTCCAGGCGCCCTCGCCTGGAGAGTCGTTGCCGCGGTCTCCGAATCCTTAACCGTTGATACGAACCTTCCCCAAATCAGGCAGGGGCGCCCGCGTTCGTGCGCCCCTGCCCCGTGCTCGATGCGACTACTCCTCCATGGGCGCCATCGGCCCACGACTGGTGGATGATTCCAGCATCCCGAAGAACGAGATTGCCCACAAAGCCGCGAGACCCACGAGGGTGTAGACCACACGCGCGGCTGTGCTGCCCTCGCCGAAGATCGCCGCCACGAGATCAAAATCTGCTACGCCAACAAGGCCCCAGTTGAGCCCACCGACGATGACCAGAATCAGCACGATCGTGTTCAATGCCTTCACCTGATTCGCCTCCTCCACGTGTTGCATCGTCTTAGCGCGTAACGTCGTACAAGGATACGACGTGCGCGAAGAATCGCCTGCAACGCTTCCTGCGAAAGATGGCGGAAGCGCCGACGCCGATGAAGGCCGGGACGCGATGCACCGTGCGTTCACTCCACAGGCGGCAGCACCTCGATGATGAACTGCTCTTCGGCTATCCGGCGGGCGTCATCTCCGTCGCCGTCCTTGATGACCGCGTGCAGACTGTGCTCACCGACCTCCAGCGGCGGAAGGCTGATCTCCGCCCGCATGACCCGATCGACCGGATCGATCACCTCGCGTGCTTCGAGGATCATCTCCTCATCAAAGACCGCGAGGATCAGGCTGCTGCGTTCGAGGTAGCTCTCCGAAAGCTGCATCTCCGCTCGGATCGTCATCGTATGTTGCCCGTCCGGAAGAAGCCGCCGGCTCGTGTCAAGGCTGAGGACATCGATGATCGTCTGATCAACCTGTCTCTCAGCCACCGTCTGCCCCGCCGCATTGAGCACCGCCAGCTCAAGCTCGACCGGGTCCCCGGTGCGCGTGACATCGTAGCCGATCTGCACCTCGCGGCTCTCGCCTGCCGCGACCGTGAACGGCCCGCGCACCCGCTCCAGTGCGAGCCCGTCGCCCTGCCACCACGTCAGGCGGACGCGAAGCTGCTGCTCGGTGTCGGTCGGGTTCGAGATCGTCGCCGTCAGTTCGTTCTGACCGAGGACGCCGTGGCCGACTGCAAAGGCCTCAAGCCACCCCCCGGGCAGCGATGCGAGGCCGAACTTGCCGGGTTGATGAAAGCCGCCGCCGGTGGGCGACCAGCAGGACAGGTCGTTGCCGCCCCCGGCCTTGCGCTCGCGGCAGAAGTTGATCCCGAAGTCAGTGCCCGTGATGCCGAGACTGCTCATCGGCAGTGCAAACTCTCCCGTCCACGAGTCATCGCCGATACGCGCCTGCGCCGTCACCTTGGGGTCCCACTCGCCCCGGCCCTGCAGCGTGGTGACCGTCCCGACCGGGTTGATCACAAGCTGGCGCGCCGTCTCCAGATCGAGGTTGCCGTCCACGAACATCTCGAAGGCGTCATCGGTCCACGTTGGCCCGCCGTCTTCGGTCACCGTGGCCACGATCCCCTCGGTGTTCGGCTCCTCCGCCCGGAAGGCCACGTAGAAGACGCCATCGTTGGTCCCGACCCACGCGGTCGTCTGCACGGGAGCGGCTCGCTCGCCGGTGTTGACCATCCAGGTGTCCGTCTGCGCCGCCGCCTCCCATGCGGCGTCGTCAAGCTGCGCGTCGATCGTCGGGGCCGAGGGAAGTTCCGGGACCGTGAGGCTCTTGCGCTGCGACAGATCGACCTCCGGCGGCTGCTCAACCGCCAGAGCGCCCCAGCGAATCTCCCGGGTGAGCTGCGGCACCTGCGCGCAGGCTGAGATCGCCGTCGTGGCAATCAGTGCGGCTGTCAACGCCGTGCGAGTTACACGTGAGATCATCGCTCGTCGCGCCTCCAGTGATCGGGCGCATGAGGCGCCCGCGTTTTCTCATAGCTCGGTGCGTCCTGACACCGCGCGTCCGCGTGCTGCCGACGCCGCCACGCGCCTACTGCCCCATCGCCTGCTCAAGCGCCATGATATGCTGCGCGGTCTGCTCGCGCATCGCATCCCAGTCGGCGCCGGTGAAGCTCCGGGTGGCGGCGACGGTGTAAGGGCTCTCAAGCTCGATCTCCGCGATTTCCTCGGGGATCCGCGGCAGCATCGCACTCATCTGATCCAGCCACGCTTGCGCGTCAGATGTGTCCACGCCCGCCGCCCGAGCCTCCGCCATCGTCTCCTCGAGAGTCCGGATGTAGCGTATGTCATCGTAGCCCTCGCGGAAGGCCTCGTAA
>JBNJEK010000027.1:0-26021 GCA_051745855.1 Armatimonadota bacterium | reverse complement strand
TCATCTCAACCATCATGCGCTCGAAGCGCGGCCGGTGCTCGAACGCTTCATCCACCGGCTGAAAGATGATCTCCGGCCAGCCTTCGTGCTCTGCCTTCTCCAGCACCGCCTCGATCACGCCGCGGTAGGCGTCGGCGTACTCTGGGGAACCCACCTCACCAAACTGTCGCGCGAAACGCGAGATGTCACCGGCAATCAGCCACTGGATCGGCTCGGTGAAGCCCCCCGTCACATAGGCATTCATTGCCCGCTCGAGATTCGTCTCGCCCGTCCAGTTCATCCGCACCTGCCCATCAACCATCTCCGTCTCCACGCCGTGTGTGCCGCAAAGCCCCACCGATGTCATGCCGTGCGCCCGCTGGTCAATGAACTTCTGCTCGATGGCATTCGGCGCGTCTGAATACGTTCGATGCATGTAATCATACATCCCCCACGCGACACCCTCGGGGCGCATCAGCGTGATCGGCAGCACCTCAAGCTCCACGGGAATCTCTGCCACGCCGCCGCTTGATGTGATGCTGATGGTCGCAGAGTACACGCCCGCCTCCGCATCCTCCGGCACATCCACGGTGAACCAGTACCACCGGGATTCGTTCGCCGGCACGTTCACCGGTCGCATGTCCTCGATGAACGCCGGCAACACGAGCATGTTGTCCGTGCGCGGATGGATCTTTCGCGCGAGATTCCTCACCACGCCCTGGTGCACCGCGTCCTCGGGAAGGGCGCCAGCCTCACCCCGGAACCCGTCGATGCTTGCCAGCATTCCCTCCTGGTCCTCCAGCGCGCGCACCGCAAAGCTGACCGGTTCACGCTCCCCCGGCGCCGCCATGATACGCAGCGACGGATTGAGCTGATCTGCCGTTGGGACAATGGCGGGCATCACGACATCGAGGTAGCTCACTTCGAAGGGGACGTATCCCCGCTCGACGTCGGCCTCAGTTACCTCAGGCATCGGGGTCGGATCAACATGCGTGAGCGGGGGCATCTCGTCGAGGTCAGTCGGCTCAATGCTGATGTCGTCGAACCACGCGGTGATCGGTCCTCGGCGGTTGAAATTCGCCCAGAGTCTCATCCGGAGGTACTTCGTCCCCTCGACAGGTTCAAAGAGCGTCGTGAACCTCCGCCAGTCTGTGTCCTCTTTCACGAGAATCGCGTTGTAATCCGCCCCCAGCCATCCGTTGTCCTCGTCGCGGTAGATCACCGCAACGTGCGCGGTCCCGCCGTCGGCCCCCTCCACCTTGAGCCACGCGCTCAGCCGGAATACGCCCACTCCCTCGGGTAGCTCAATGTTCTCCTGCTGCCACAGGCCGTCGTCGAGGGCCCGTTCAACCCCCACCCGCACGGAGTACTCGCCGCTGTGAGCGATCTCGCCGTCCAGGCCCCAGTCCGGCTCCATCCGGCCCATCTCGTCGGTGTCGCCGGCGTGTGTACGCTCCCACTGGAAGGTCCATCCGTAAGGCAGACCATCGCCGTCCTCATCCACCTCGAACCCGGGATTCACCACCAGATTCTCCTGGGCCACGACCGCCGTCGGCATCAGGAACATGAGCATCACACAGAGCAGGCCGATGCGACGGATCATCCGCTCTTGAAAGACTCGCATGTCGGCGTCCCTCCAGATGGACGAATCAGTGCCTGAGGGATGGTCAGGAACGTAGAAGCGGCATCCGCACCACGAACCGCGCGCCCTCCTCGTCAAACTCCGTGGAAAGCGACGCCCCAAGCCGCTCGGCAAGCGTCGCACACAATCTTAGCCCCAGCAGAGGCGGAGCAAGCGTCTCCGCCGCGTCGTGCTCGGGGACCGAAGGCATCGGCTGAGGCCGAATGTCCTCCGTCACCTCTTCGCCCGAATCCGTGACCGACAGCACCATCTGATCGTCATCACGCCTCGCTGCTATCCTAATGCTGTCTCCGGCCGCACTCCTGCTCATGCTGTTGACGATCAGATGATACACGAGTTGTTTGAACGCCCGCTCCTCGAGTTCTACCACCGGCAGCGACTCGTCGAGTTCGAGTTCGAGACGCAATTCCTCCCGCCTCGCCTGCCCCACCAGCAGACTCTCCACTCTGCGAACCATCTCAAGCGGCGAGAGCGGGCGCGTCTCCCCCTCGAGGTAGTAACTCCGGCTGCGTCCGACATCAAGGATGTCATTGATCAGCCGCAGCATCCTCTCTCCGCCCTCGTGGCACTCCTCCGCCGCATCAAGCTGATTCGCCGGCATCTCCCCCAGCGTTCCGGTGACGAGAAGCTCCGAGAAACCCATCACCACATTCAGCGGAGTGCGCAGTTCGTGACTAATGTTCGACATCAGGCGCTCCTGGATACGCGCGAACTCCGCCACCACGTCATTGACATCGTTCTCCGCGATGCCGATGATGATGAACGGAGAGCGCTCCCTCTCCACGAGCCGCGCTGTAAGTCGCACCACAGCCGGACTCCCCGATGCTCTGCGCACCGAACATACCTGCGCCTCAGACTCCCCACAGTCGAGCGTGTCGCGTACGATACTGCTGCAGTCATGAGACGACCCGCTCTCCAGCATCTCGGAGAAGTGGCCGCCGGGGACGGTCCGATCAACGCCGAAGAACTCGGCTGCCTCATCATTCGCTGCCAGTATCCGGCCGGTCTGCGGATCGATCGCGAGAGCCGGAACCATCGCGTTCGCCACCGCCATCACCGGGCCATCCGCATCGGATTGCCCATTCGGCCCCACGAGATAAAGCAGCAGGAGCAGCAGAGACGTAGCTGCGATGATCATCACCGGAAATCCGATCAGCGCCGCCGGTTGCACCGTCAGAAGATGGGTCGTTCCAGACATGATAAGCATAAGCACAATAAGAATCGCGATTGCGTAAAGCAGCGAGCGCCGACTTCGCGAACCCTCGACGAGCGAGCGTCCTTCCCCTGAATGATCGTCAGTCAACCGCGACGCCTCCCTCACGTCTCCTCCGATGAGGAGGATGCTTCAAACTGCGCCAGCCGGCGAAGGTGGCGCGCATCAATGAAACTTCTCCGCCAGGCGCCGTGGACCTCCCGGATCCGACGGCCCACGGCGCCCTTCGGCTCAAGCATCCCGCCTCAGCCTGAGGCTGTGGGCGAGGACCCGAACACCGTGCCCCAGCTTGAGCAGCGCAAGCGCGCCAATGTACTTCCACCATGCGATCCGGCCACGGTAGTGCTTCCGGTAGAAACGCACGAAGCTGCGATGCGATTCGGTGAGCATCCTCCGCCTCACCTGGCGGGTTGCCGCGCCCCCGACGTGGTCCATCGAAGCTTCGGGCGTGAACCAGACCTCCCAGCCCGCATTCCACAGTCGCAGGCAGAAATCCACGTCATTGAAGAATATCGGGAAATCCTCATCCATCCCGCCCACCGCAGTGAGGGCCGCCCCTCGAACCATGATCGCCGACGCCATCGGTTGATCAACGCGGCGCTGGTCGTTGTAATCCCACCACGTCATCCGGTACTTCCCGAACCTGCGGTTTCGAGGGAAGAGCCTGCTCAGCCCGAGCGCCTCATAAAGGACTATCTCCGGCGTCGGAAAGCTCCGACAGCTTGCCTGCACGCTGCCATCAGGCAGGATCAGCCGCGGAGCCACCGCGCCCGCCCCCGGATGCTCCTGCAAGAACCGCGCCAGAGTATCCAGCGCCCCCTCGTGCACCACGATGTCCGGATTCAGCAGCAGTACGTGTTTCCCCGCGGCAGCGGCGATTCCCTGATTGTTGCCCACGGCGTACCCTGCATTCTCCTCGTTCGCGATCAGCGTTACATCGGGATGCGCGCTCTGCACCATCTCCGCGGTGCTGTCATCGGAGGCGTTGTCCACCACGATGACCTCGCGGGACACCTCATCCGGAGCCTCCCGAATGCTGGTGAGACACGCGTCAAGCAGGTCGCGGGTATTCCACGAGACAATCACGATCGAAAGCTCGGGGCGACTCATGACCGGGCCACCGCCCGCTCGTATCCATTCACCGTCCGCCGCGCCGTCTCCAGCCAGTCAAACTGCCGCACTCGTCTCTGACCGCGCCGCACAAGCTCCTCGCGCAGCGCCGCATCACCGAGCAGGCGCTGGACACCGGCCGCAATTGCGCTCTCATCACGAGGATCCACCAGCACTGCCGCATCTCCCGCGACCTCCGGCAGGGCCGACACGTCCGAGGTGACCACCGGTGTTCCGCACCTGAACGCCTCCAGCACCGGAATGCCGAAGCCCTCGTAAAGCGATGGAAAAAGCAGCAGATCCGCCCCCGCGTACAACGCCGGGAGGTCAGAATCGGGCACATACCCGATCGGCTGAACGTCCTCCTCCGCATCCTCGATCATCCGCTCAGTCTCACTCGCCTGCCATCCACGCTTGCCTACCAGCACCAGCCGATGCGGCAGCCCCCGGTCTGCTTTTGCCGCAGAAAACGCGCGGATCGCCCGGGGCAAGTTCTTGCGCGGCTGCCGCACACCGACGAAGATGACGTAGGGCCGCGCAACGCCATGACGCTCAAGCACAGACTGAACATCTCCGGACTCAGGTGGCTCGAAACCCGGTGGCAGCGCATTGTATGTCACCGAAATCTGCTGCTCATCTACGCCGTAGACCTCCGCGATGTCCTCTCGCGTGCATTCCGACACCGCAAAAACGTGGCAGGCGACTGCAAGTGTTGACCGCAGACCAAGATCGAGCACAAGGC
This sequence comes from Armatimonadota bacterium, assembly GCA_051745855.1. Classification (GTDB taxonomy): domain Bacteria; phylum Armatimonadota; class Zipacnadia; order Zipacnadales; family UBA5352; genus UBA5352. The sequence goes on along the minus strand of JBNJEK010000027.1, from coordinate 21,335 downwards.
GATCCTTGAGAGAAAACCACTCAGGAAAGAGGCGGAAGCTGACATCGTGGACGGTGGTGACGAGGGCGGGAACATGCACCCGCGGGCCGTTGTACTGAACATGCAGCACATCAACTCCCAGCCTGCGCGCCGCCCGCGGCAGAGAAACCAGCGTCCACAGCCTCGGATGTACCGCGGAGAGCACTTCAAGCCGCCAGCCCGCCAGTAATCCGCCCTCTCGAATACACGGAAGCTCCGGCGGGGGGGCGCGGTCGAAGAAGAGCACGAATTCGTGCTCCGTCTCTCCGGTCTCACTGAGCCGCGCAAGACCATCGATCAGGCCCAGCGTGTAACTGCGGTCTCCCGTCTTCGGGTAGGACACCGCGCGCGCGTCAATCCCAATCCTCAGACCCCGCCCGTCCAACTCAGTGCCCCCGATCCTTCGTCCGGAAATACGTCTCCTCCATCGCGATCGCAGACTTCGCCACGCTGAAGTGCGTCTCCGTGTTGCTCACGATCTTTTTCTGCTCGCCGAGCACCGGCCCCATGATGTTCCAGAAGCTGCCGCGAATCATCCCGCCGGTCATCACCAGCAGCCTCTGCGCCACCTCCGCGAGGTGGCCGTAGTGCTTGCCGAAGAAGCGGAAGTTCGCGCCATGCGACGCGAGGATACGATCGCGTGGCGCGTCCGCCCAGCTTCCGGCCTCGTGATGCATGATCTCAGCGCCGGGAAGATACCAGCGGTCGTAGCCGGCCTGCTTGAGACGGTAGCACCAGTCAACATCCTCGGCGTACATGAAGTAATCCTCGTCGAGCGGCCCCACCCGCTCCCAGACCTTCCGCGTCGTCGCGATGCAAACTCCCGAGAGCCAGTCCACGCGCCGGGGCTCAGCGTGATCCCACCATGTCATCTCATACGCGCCAAAGACGCGACTGCGTGGAAACGCGCGGTGGAGCCCAAGTTGGCCGATCAGGCTCAGCCACAGGCCCGGGAACGCGTGGCAGGTATGCTGGAGCCTCCCATCCGGCCCGCAGACCGCCGGCCCCGCCGCGCCGACCTCAGGGTGCTCTTGCACAAACCCCGCCAGCCGCTCCAGCGCGCCCTCCCGAACCTCGGTGTCCGGGTTCAGCAGCACCAGCGTCTCAGCCGACGCATGCTCCACCGCAAGGTTGGTGCCGCCGGCGAAGCCGAGGTTCTCATCGCTTGCGACGGCGATCACATCCGGGAACTCATCCTGCAGCATCTTCACGGTGCCATCGGCGGACGCGTTGTCCACCACGACGACCTCCACCAGGAGATCGCCACACTGCTTTTCGATGCTGCGCAGGCACGCTGCCAGCAGGTCGCGACAGTTGTAAGAAACGATGCAGACCGACACCTCCGCGCTCAGTCTGATCGCTCCTCTTCGCGCGCTTCGCGTGCAAGCTGCTCGATGATCACGTCGCAGATCTCCCGGACCGCCCCATGTCCACCAGGCCGTTGCGTGACCCAGTCCGCCTGGTCACGCACCACGTCCACGGCATCGGCCGGCGCCACCCCCAGCCCAACCATGTGCATCGCCGGCAGGTCGCTGATGTCGTCGCCCACATACACGACGCTCTCCGGGGGCAGTCCCGTCTCCTCAAGCAACTCCCTGACAGCGGTCTCCTTGTCCATCCGCCCCAGCACCACATACTCAATCCGGAGGACGTCGCAGCGCGCCGCGCTGATCGCCGATTGGTCTCCGCTGACCACGGCGGTCGGGAAGCCCATCTCCGCCAGGCGAACGAGTCCGAGGCCATCCTTCACATCAAAACGCTTCATCGCCTGGCCCGAGGAGTCGAAGTACATCCCTCCGTCGGTCAGTACACCGTCACAGTCGAGCATCAGGATCCGCACCGGGTCCGGCAGCGGGATCCGGGCACTATCAACTTCAGTCATCAAGCGTCCCTCCATCTGTCAGACAGAACACGTAAAGCAGCGTCACCCCGTGCTCTTCAATCTGTGCGCAAGGGTGCTGCGTTGCCAGCAGTTCCCGAGCGTGGTCGGAGAACTCTGTGCTCTTGTTTTGAAAAACTGCGTAGTCCGCCTCCGCGAGTGCCTCCTCGCCGGCGGTCGTTCGGATGTCCGAGCGCAGGATCCCGAGCGCCTGGTACATGCGCATCGTCGCTTCAACACCGGCCGGGTCGATCCACGCCACCTCGCCTGCTTCCGCCTGCTGGTTAAGCCACAGCGCCGCGTCAAGGTAGGTCTCGCCCCAGTACGTCGGCTCCATCCCCGCTTCCACCGCGCCCGGCAACCCGCCAATCAGCGCGTTGTAATAACTGAGCTGATGGGGGTGATAGCCGAGCACCGATCGCAGTGGCAGCGCGAGCGCAACGGCGACCACCACCAGCGCCGCGATCTGCGGAAGCCTCTCCCCCACCTCATCCGCACGCTCTGCGATTTTCTGCCTCGCCATCCGCGCAAGCCAGCCGATGCCGACACCGGCGAAGAGCGCGATCAGCGGGAAGACCGGCTGAAAAAGCCGCACGCCGTTGTATTTCGGCGTGCCCGGCAGCGAATTCAGCACGAAGTTGACCACCAGAGCCCACGCGAGCAACGCTCCAAGCGCCCGCCTCTGATACCCCGTGTCTTCCCAGCGCTCCCGCCAACCCGGCAGTTCCCCCGCCACTGATTCTCTGATCGTCCTCGCCGCACCTGCAAGCGCCGCCAGGGAGGTCACGACAGGCGTCGTGATCGCCGTCATCACGATCGGATAGTGCCACGGTGCGGGCGCGTAGCGCTCGCCGAAATACGTCACATGTATCTGCCAGTGCCGGAAGTGAAAGGCCATGTACGAACCAAGTCGCGCGATCGTGTCATGCCACAGCCACGGCCACGTCGCCACGAAACTCAGCGGACCGATCGTGAGCCCGCACGCGACCGCCGGGATCAACGCATCGCGAGCATACACCGCCATCCACGGCACCACGATCAGTGGGATGAAGAATGCGTTCACCTTGATGCTCAGGGCAACGCCCCACACCGCCGCGCCCGCCGCAGCCCAGCCCCAGCTTCGATGCCGCCCGGCCTCGTAGAAAAGCGCCAGCGACACGAACGTCGCCGCCATCACCGGCGCATCGAGCGCGAAAAGGTGCCCGTGCGCGAAGGTCCGCGGCAGTGTGATCAGCGCGCCCACCGCCGCCACACCCTCCAGTTTCCCCCACGCCGATGAGGTGAGCAGGTAAAGCACCGCGCAGGCCGCACCCACCAGCAGATGCGTTCCGAAGCGAAGCGCGGCCAGCGTCGGCAACACATCCGAGACCAGCGGAGTCGTCACCGCCCCCCAGAGCTTCAGAAAACCCGGCTGCTGCTCATTTCGCGCATCCCACCACCGGCGGATTCCCGCGTCGCTGATTGCCTGCCCGGGGTTGACCGCGAGCGCTCGGAGCCACTCCGCCGCCTCCTGCGCGCGTGACATGTACACCGGCTCGTCGTACCCGAGTCCGTAGCTGTGCGCGGTCGTCGCCAGCACCACAACCACCAGCGCGAAGATCACGGCCGCCTCAAGCCATCTCCTCATCCGCGGACTCACGGACGCCCCCTCCCTGCGAGAGCCGCGCCACCCAGCGCCGCCAGTGCCGCGAGCGCGACCAGGGTCACGAACATGCCGAGGCCGAAGCTGGCCGGCAGATAGACGAAGCGAAGCTCACCGGCGTCCTGCTCGAGATGCACCGCTCGGCGCACGAGATCCGCCGGAACAATCGCGACCTCGCGGCCATCGGCGTACGCCCGCCACCCGGGATACGCCACGTCAGCAAGCACGACCCACGAGTCGGCCTCCATCTCCCCGGTCAAACGCACCGAGTTCGCCTGATACTCAGCGATCGCAAGCTCAGACTGCTGCGAAGCCTCCCAGCGCTCCACGTCGCTGCTTACCCGCGTCACCATCGGATCACCCCCCGCGATGATCGCCTCGAAGACCGCATCCTCGCTCGCCATCGGCTCCACCGACGTCGGCACGAACGCCCGGGGCGCGGCCTCGGTGTTCTCATAAAGGCGCGTCTCCGCCAGCCCCTCCAGCCGCCACCCGTCGCTCTCCACCGGAACTGTCGCGGCCAGCCAGCGCACGGCCATCAGGTCGAGCACCGGCGCATCAGGATCGAACTGCTCGAACCCGAAGCGCTCCGACTTTGACGCCTCCAGCAAGCGATGGTAGGGTGCGTAGATCAGCGACTCCGAGCCCTCCATCGACTGCAGGCCGAGAATCATCTGCGTGTTGGGGGCGACGCGGTCGAGGAAATCCCGTCCCACTGTCGCCATGCGCCCGTCCGGCGCAGAGTCGCGGATCCGCTCGCCCAGTTCCGTCTTCACCGCGAGATAGTCCGTCCGCCCTGCGGGCATGAACTTATGCGTGAAGTACCCGAGGTCCAGCGCGACCACCAGCGCCAGTGCGCACCACGCCCACCGACCCGGCCTCGCCATCCCCCACGCGATCAGCGCCCAGCTTACAATCAGGAGCCCGCCGAAGCGTGCGATCTGCGCCAGCGTGTATCCCCCGAGATCAAGCTGCACGCCGGCGGCCTCCGCGCTCGCCTCGAGGCTGCCTGTGTACACCCAGGTCACGAGGCCGCCGACCAGCCCCGCCACCAGCAGCGCCACCGCCGCCGCGGACACCACTGTCCGCGCGCTCGGATCGTCCTTCGCTCGCATCAACGCGTCCGCCCCGAGGCCCGCAAGCACCGCCCCGGCGGTGCATGCCAGCACCACCGCCCTGCCCACGCCCGTGAGTTGATCGTACCCGGGAATCACGCGAAAGAGCGCATTCAGCGGCGTCCCGAACGTCAGCCCCGTCGCCACCACGAACATCCCGGCGAAGAACCATCGCTCCCTGCCCCGCCACACCGCGACCGCCACGATCGCCAGCAGCAGCGGCGCCACGCCGATGTACCACGCGGTCTCAATGTAACTCCGATGAGCCCGCCCCGGCCAGTTCGTCCCCCAGTGATTGCCATCAACGGGGTTGCCGAACACGTCCGGCATCAGCAAGAGCAGCGCCTGTTGCGGCGCAAGTGCATGCTGCACCTGCGTTGCGTAGGCCGTCCCGCCGGCGCGGTAGTTCAGCCGCACGAACTCCAGCGACGGGCCAAGCTGGCAGCCCGCGAGCAACCCGCCGACCGCCACCGCCGCCGCGATCAGCCCCGCGTAGCCTGCGGTCCGGGCCGCCCCGAACTCCCGCGCCGAGCAGACCAGGCGAAAGATCGCCCAGCCCGCGATGGCCAGCAGCACGTAGATTGATATCTGCAGGTGCCCCGCGAGAAACTGCATCCCCACCGCCAGAGCGGTCAACCCGAACCACGCCGGCCCCCTGCGCCGCACCCCAAGCTCCACCCCCACCAGCGCCAGCGGCAGCCACGCTGCGACTGACCGCAGCGACGGGAAAGTCAGCCAGCCGGTGAAGAATCCGCTGAACATGAACGTAATGCCACCGATTGCCGCGCCGAGTGGCCCCGCTCCGAGCACCCGCACCAGCGCGTACATCCCCCAGCCTGCGATCAGGTAGAACGCAAACGTCGCCCAGCCCAGCGCCTTGAGCGGATCGATCACGTAGTGCAACCATGTCTCGGGGTAGAACACCGCGGACTGTCCGTTGCCGACGAAGGGCGTGCCGCTGAGCATCTGCGTGTTCCACAGCGGCACCTCACCCTCGCGCACAACCCGGGACGCGTGAAGCCGCCAGGGGTAGAACTGCTGGACCGCGTCGAGGATCGGATTCTGCACCGGCTCCGCGTCCGGGAACTCGTCGGCGTGCGCCCGCCACGGCTGAATGCGGAGGTAAAGCTCCGTCGGCAGCAGCGCGCGAGCGCCCACCGTCACCTGCCACGTCACCGCAAGCGCCACCGCCGCAATGAAGGCAAGCGCCAGCACGTCGGCCCTCCGTCCGTCACCTCTCATGACATCGGCCCCGGAGTCGAGGGTAGTGAGGGACCGACGTCCAGTTCATCCGGCAGCGTTGGCTCGACCTTCGGCCGGAACTCCCGCCGAAACTCATAGACGGTGACTTCGCCTTCCTCAAAGATCGGAACGAGGAACCCATCAGTTGCCTGGCGGAACTCCGCTGCCGGGTCATCAGGAGGCTCATTTCCCGACGCCAGCATCATCTGCCGCGCCAGCAGCGCCTCGCGTGGACCGTAGTACACATAATCCGCGTCAATTGTCTCCAGCGCCCCGTGAAGCACATCCGGGCTCCGCCCCGGCAGCAGAAACTGCCCCACGTAGTCCACCGCGCGTCCGAACTCCAGTGTCTCCGCCCAGTGCCCAGCAAAGACCAGGCAGCGTGCCCTCGGCGGGATGTGACTGCCGCTCAGCGATGAGGACATCACTACCTCATCCTCCCGTGCCTCCTCAGCCAGCGCCTTTATGCCCCGCACCTCCTCGAAGCTGAGGAACATCGGCGGCTGCAGGTAAGGCAGAAGATCCGCGTTGTTCGTGCGCACATTATGCAGGCAGTCGCTCACGAAAAGCGCGTTCGATGGCATGCTCAGCACCACTGCCAGCGCAATCAGCAACCCCACGCTGCGCATCCGCCGATCCGCCGCAGCAGCGGGCGGAGTGTCTTCACCGGCGTCCGCCTCATCCTGTGACGAAAGCAATCGAGGAGCGATCACCAGTGCCAGCCCGATCGCCGCCAGCAGACACAGCGGGATATGAAGCCCTTCCGCCATCTTGCGCTGAAAGCTGAAAAGCGGCTCCCAGTGAAATTCCGGCGCGGCCACCGGCCTCACCGCATAAAGCATCGCCGCGCTCGTCGCCACCCAGCAGACCGGCAGCATCAGCCGCGGATCCGCCCTCCAGCGGCGGATTGCGTACCATGCCCCCGGGATCGCCAGCAGAAAGATCAGTCCGTAGCCCGTCGCCATGTCCAGCGCCGGCACCGACAGCGTCGGCGTCTCCACCTTCGCCATGTACGCCGGGTCCTGATTCGCCGCCCACCACGCCCAGATCGGCGATGGAGCCGCGATGACGAACATCAGCGCGTAAAGGCTCGCAGCACGAGAGAAGCGAATCTGCCCGCGCGCCACGCTTATCAGTCCGAAGAGCACGATCGTTCCGTGGAGCACGAAGATGTCGTAGCCGTGGACATTGCCGATCACAAGCAGCAGCACGCCCGTCACTGCCGCCCACCCCACGCTCCTGCGCTCCAGTGTTACTCCCGCGCAAATAACCACCAGGCACATCAGCGCCATCGACCACACGAAGAGCGGGTTGAGCAGCAGCGACAGGAACGTGACCGCCTCAGGCTGCACCTGCCACGTCTGCGGCGGCAGCGGAGCGTAGTCGGGCGGACGCAGCGGGACTGGAAGCTGATCGGGGATATTGCTCGCCCACGCCGCCGCCAGCCAGCCGAATCCCGACCCCAGCGATGCCAGCGCCAGCGCCGCCCAGCGCACCGCCCCCGAACGCGACACAAACGCCGCCAGCAGGTAGATCGTGACCAGCAGCACGATCCCGCCTGCAAGGCGTGCCGCGTGGAAGATCACGCCCGGATGCAGGCCAGTCCACGCCGTCACCTTCCCGAGTGCCAGCAGAAACGTGTTGAAGAAGTGCGGATTCTGCGGGAAGGTCGTGTACTGATTGCGCAACAGCACACGCCCCTCGGACGCCTGACGAATCCACGAAAGATACACGTTCCCGTCATCGACACCCCAGATGAAGCCCTGGAACTGCTGCCCCGGCTCCGCCTGCGCGATCGCCCAGACGTAAGGAAGCGCCGTCAGCGCCATCACCAGCACCGCCCACGCAAGCACCCGCGCTATCTCACGCCGGGTCACCATCGGTTCACGCGCCCGTTCCTCGCCCACGGCCATCGTCAGAACCTCTGCACCTTCAGCAACATCTTTCTTATCCCCGAAATGCCCATGGCCGACTTGACTGTCCGCCACAACCGTTTCCGCCCGAGGTAGAACTTGATGTATCCCAGCCTCCGCAGCCGATTGAGCGTCTTCTCCGGGAGCACCTCTTCGCTGTCGTAGACCGCCGACTTGTAATAATCAAAGTGCGAGAAGTCCGCCGCTATCTGATCCCGCGTCATGTCGTAAAGATAGGTGTGAGGCAGCGGGGTCGTAATGCTGAACGTCACGTCATCGAGCGGCAATTCGTTCGCCAGATCGATGCTCGCCCGCACCTCCTCCTCCGTCTCGGTCGGCGCCCCGAGCATGAAATACCCGCGCACCTTCAGACCAAGATCCGCCGCCATCGCCGCTGTCTCGCGCACCTGCTCGATCGTAATGCCCTTCTGATAGACGTCATCGAGGATCCGCTGTGACGCCGACTCGATCCCCACATGCACCATCTCAAGCCCCGCCGCCTGCATCAGCTCAAGACTCTCGCGATCGCACACATCGGCGCGGATATTGCAGCCCCACATCAGGTCAAGCCGCGCATCGACGAATTGCTCGCAGAGCCGGCGCATCCAGCCTCGATCCAGCAGAAACGTGTCGTCAAGCCACATCAGCCCTTCGATCCCGAAGCGCCGCTTCAGTTCCGCCGCCTCCTCCACCAGAGACTCCGGCGATCGGCGACGCACCTGCGGGCCGAAGATCGTCCCCAGCGTCGGCTGGCAGTACGAGCAGCGGTAGGGGCACCCTCGCGAGGCCATGATCGATGTCCCCCGCACACCGTAGCGCACCGCGTCAAGCTGATACCACAGCCTCAGATACTCGTCCATGTCCAGCATATCCCACGCCGGGAAGGGCAGCGCATCGAGGTCCGCGATAACGTTCGCGCGCTCATTCTGCACGATCTCATTGCCCACCCGGTACCACACACCGGGCTGATCCTCCAGCCGCAGTCCCGATTCGATCAGCGCCGGCAACGTCTCCTCCGCCTCGCCGATCATCACTGCGTCAAACACACCAGCATCGAGCGTATACTCCGGCGCCACTGTCGGATGCGGCCCGCCCGCGACCACCATCGTGTCAGGACTGACCTCGCGCACCATCTCACCGATCGCCGCAGCGTCCGCGATCATCGACGTCAGTACGCTGATCCCCACGAGGTCGTAACGCTCCCTCGAAAGCTGCTCCCTCAGCGCGCGCATCGGATGCCGCTGGAAGGTCGCGTCAAAGATGTCAACTTCAAGCCCGCGCTCGCGAAGAACCGCCCCAAGATACGCGACTCCGAGCGGCGGATCGCCTGAGGGGTACTTGAAGCGCGGAAAGACCAGCAATGTCCTCAATCTCGGCCAACTCTCCCGATTCGCCATCCCGCCCCGATCGCTCCCGACAGAAAGCCGATCGCGACCAGTGCCAGAAAACATCCTGCGCGCAGACTCGCAGGCTCGAACACCAGGCGTACCTCCCGGTCGCCATCATGCGTCCGAATTCCGCAGAACGTGCCTGCCGCGACCGCGTGCACCGGCCGCGGCTGTCCATCGACATAAGCGCTCCAGCCCGGGTAGAAGGTTTCCGTCACAACAAGCGATCTCTCCCCGCTGCCTGCCGGAAGCCGAACGCTCATTGCGCAGTTGCCACGCCACTGCCACTCGCACGGTTGCAGCGCGTCCATGAGCACGTCCTCCGCCGGTCCGAGGAACATCGCAGCCGACTCCAGCGTCGGCAGCGTGAAGGCCCGGGGCGCGGCCGGGCCTACGCGGTACATCGCGACTGCCCCGTCGGCGGAGACGCTCTCCACGGTCTGCACGGCAGCTTTCTCCGGCCGCTCGCGGGCCAGCACGTCGCCCAGCCCCATCAGCATCTGCCGGCCGCCGGTGGCCTTCGTCGGCAGCAGCATGTTTCCGTTCGCCGCCGGAGCTGGCTCCGCCCCCTCGGCCGCCGCGAGGAACGCCCGGTAGTTGCGCGGGAAAAGCGAGTCGTACACCGTGACGCTCTCATACCCGTAGACCGTCGCGGAATTTGGCGGCAGCACCGCCTCGGGGACCTCGGCCATGCCCCAATCTTCGCGCGGCGTCACCGCCATCACCCGGTCCTCCGATGCCATCAGCCGCTCGACTGCCGGCGTAACCGGGTAGACATGCTCGCGGCGCGTCTTCGGCAGGAACTCATGCGCCCACGGCAGCAACTCGGCCCCGAGGATCATCACCATCCCGAGGGCCAACATCTGGCCACCAGGCCACCGTCGCAGTGCCTCCGGCCGATTCGACGCGAACCATCGGCGCAGTCCGTCAAGGCCGAACGCGCCCGCCATCGCCGCCGCGAACGTGAAGACGCTAAGTACCCGCGTGAAGCCGCCTGCCTGCCCGAGTTTCGGCACCCCGAAGTACATCCAGCGCGCCAGCGGTCCGCCCATCGCGATGCTCAGCGCCAGCAGCGCGAGGATGCCGAAGAACGCATAATGTCGCGTGCGACGAAACGCCAGCCCTGTCAGCGCCAGCACCAGCGTGCTCAGGCCCACGAATCCCGCGTGCTCGGAGTAGGGAATGCCGAAGCGTGTCAGTTCATGATCGCCGTCAACAGGGCTGCCGAAAGCATCGGGGTCTTCAAGCAGCAAAAGCTCCGCCGGCTGCATCGCGCGCTGCCTGTGAAACTGCCAGCCGGCTTCGGTCGGCCCCCCGGCGCCGCGCGTGGAGTTGCCCGCAAGCTCCAGCGCCGGCAACACCTGCGGGGCCGCCAGCAGTGCGCCGACCCCCACAGCCGCCCCAAGCGCGAAGAAGTGCGTCTCTCGCCGCCGAATCGCCTCCCACCCAACGCGAGCGAGCGCGTACACCGCCCCGGTCATCCACACATACGCGGCAATCTGAAAGTGCCCGGCAAGGAGCGTCATCGCGAGAGACATACTGAGCACCGGGATGCCCCACCGATGGCGCCTGAAGATCAGCGCAACTCCGAGGAGGGTGCCCGGCAACCACACCGCCGAATTCATCAGCGTGGGAAGCTCGGTCCAGGTGACCATGAAGCCGCCGAAGGCGAACGCGAGGCCGGCAAATGCGGAGGGAATATGACCGAGGCCAAGTGTTCGGCACAACAGCGCGGTCAGGACCGCCGCAAGCGCGTAATGCAGCCACGCCAGCAGTCCCATCCCCCACTTCACGTCAACCACTGCCAGCAGCCAGTTCGGAGGGTAGAAGAGCGCCGATTGGCCGTTGCCGACGAAGGGGTAGCCGCACATCTGATGACGATTCCACAGCGCCCACTCCCCCCCCTGCATCGTCCGCGCGGCCAGCAGACGCCACGGGTAGAATTGCGCCACTCCGTCCCAGAGCAGCGGCGACCACTGCCGATCAGTCCCCGGAAGGTCGGCCTCACCCGCCCACGGCTCCATCTCCGCCTGAAAGCCGGCTGCCAGAGGAGTCATCGGGCCGACGAGGCAGTCCGCCCAGAACGCGGCGCAGATCACGACAAGCGCGCCGATGAGGAGAGCGGTTCCACGGTGGCGGAGCGGGTTCGCAGTCATGGCCCCGATTATACGCCAATGCAGCCTCGCGCACAAAGTAGAGCCGCTCGGAATCAGGTGACGCCTGGGTCGGTTGGCGCCTGGATCGCCGCACGCGTCTGCGCCGCCTCCGCCCGATAGCTCGCCGCCACGGTGAACACGCCGGCGAGGATCAGCGCAAGGCCGATCAGCCGCAGCAGTGGAAGGGTCTCGTCAAGCAGATACCACGAAAGCAGCGTGACTATCACGAAACTCAAGGCCACGAAGGGGTAAGCGTAGCTGAGGTCCAGCTTCGACAGCACGTTCAGGTAGACCAGCGAACTCAGGCCGTAAAGCACGAAACCGCCAAACACATAAGGAGTGAGGATGCCCTTGATGATTGCCAGCGGCGACGCACCCTCGCCGAGCAGCGAGACACCGTATTTCAGACAGATCTGTCCCGCCGCTCCAAGCGAGACCGAGACGAGCAGCATGATGACCGGCACAACAGGCATCTGACTTCACTCTCCGAGGGAACAACTGGGGCAGCGTCAGCAAACAGCAGCCATCGCCGCCTCACGGGCACGGCGACGGCTGCTGCATCTCAGTTGCGGGTTACAGCAGTCAACTACGCGAGCAGTTCTGCAACCTTGTCAACGGCCGAGGCCGCGTCCGGCGCGTACCCGTCGGCGCCGATTTCCTCCGCATACGACTGGGTCACGGGAGCGCCGCCGATTACGACCTTGACCTGATCCTTCAGGCCGGCCTCGACCAGCGCGTCCACGGTGTCCTTCATCGAGGGCATCGTCGTCGTCAGCAGCGCAGAAAGGGCAATGCAGTTGGCGTCCTGCTCGCTCGCGGCGCTGACGAAATCCTCGGGTGAGACATCGACCTCGAGGTCGATGACGTCGTAACCGCCACCCTCGAGCATCATCGCAACGAGATTCTTGCCGATGTCGTGCAGGTCACCCTTGACCGTACCGATGACGATTCTGCCCTTCGACTCCATCTCACCCTCGGTCAGCAGCGGCTTGACATGCCCCATCGCCGACTGCATAGCCCGAGCCGCAATGAGAACCTCGGGCACGTAGAACTCGTTGTTCTTGAACTTTTCGCCAACCACCGACATTCCGGCGATCAGCCCCTCATTGATGATCGTACTCGGCTTGACACCCTCGTCGATGGCCTCCTGGGTGAGCTTCTCTGCCTCATCCTTCTGACCACTGATGACAGCATCCGCCAGTGCCTGCAGGTCCGCCATTTGGATGAACCTCCCGTGATATGTGCAGACATCCTGTTGAAAATGCGCCTGTGTTTACGTACTGAACGCGCCCGAATGGGCGCGTGTTGACGCCGCTTGTGAACGCGCGCTTCAGGCCGTCGCCGCATCGGACTGAGGAAACATCATGCTGTCCGCGAACACGAGTTGAAACTGAGGATTCGCCATCAACTCAATGTGCTCGGCGTTTCGAGCAAGGGCCGCCGCGCGCTTGCGCTCATCAAGTGACAGGAGAGCGGCCAGTGCCCCCGCGCCTGCAGCATTTCCGATGCCCCGAATCTGCTTGAGAGACACGTCCGGCAGCAGGCCCATCCGAAGCGCGCTGCGCCGGTCGATGTAATTGCCAAACGCACCGGCAAGCAGCACTTCCTCAATCTCCCCGCAGCCGATCCCCGCCTCGGCACAGAGCAATTCGACCGCGGCCCGCACAGCACCTTTCGCCAGTTGAACTTCTCGCAGATCTTTTTGTGTGAAAGTGATCTCGCCGTTCCCCACTTCACCCTCGACGAGAACGAACTCCCGGTCGGTCCCTTCGCCTCGAAGTCGCTTCCCGATTCCCTCAGGCAGGCGGGCGGCCGCCTCGTCTGTCAGAAGTCTTCCGCTACTGTCGGCCGCGCCGCTGTCAAGCAAGGCCGCGACGGTGTCGAAGATCCCCGAGCCGCAGATGCCGTTCGCCCGGGCGCTGCCGATCGTCGCGTAGCCGATGCTGCCGTTACGCAACCATACGCGTTCGATGGCGCCATCCGCCGCACGCACACCGTGGCGTATCTCGCCGCCCTCGAAAGCAGGTCCGGCCGCACATGAGGTGGTGAGAAGACGGTCGTTGGCCCAGAGCATCACCTCGCCGTTGGTGCCGATGTCGATGGCGAGTGTCGCGTGGTCACGCTCCGACATCCTCGACGTCAGCAGCACGCCGACTGTGTCCGCGCCGACAAAGCCCGCGATTACCGGGAGGCAGTATACGTTGCCCGCCGGATTTATTGCAAGCCCCGCCTCCTCCGCCGAGATCTCGATCGGCTCCCGCGTCACCGGCACGTAAGGCGCGTGCGCGAGATGCCGCGGATCGAGGCCGAGAAAAAGATGATGCATGCAGGTGTTGCCAACGACGGACACCTCGTAGATATCCCGCCGCCGAACGCCCGCCTCCGCGGCTGCTTCCGCCAGCAATCGGTTGATCAGATCCACAATCAGGCGACGCATGTCGTCGAGGCCCGCGGCCGCACTCTGCACATGTTCGATCCGGGAGATCAGGTCGTGCCCGTGGCGAGCCTGCGGGTTGAGTTCGGACGCCGTCGCAATCCGCTCCCCGGTGCGCATGTCAACGAGATACGCCACCACCGTGGTGGTGCCGACGTCAACCGCGGCCCCGAGGCAACATGGATCGGCATCCGGCGCGCAGATCGCCGAAACCACGTCGCCGACCCGAATGACACCGACGTGAAAGTCATGCTCGCGCAACGCGCCGGGAAGCTGGGCGAGGGCGTCGCGATGAATCTTCAGTTCGCTCGCAGGCACTCCAAGACCGTCCGCCACACGCTCGAAGTCACTTCGTTGATCGTCGAGGCTCGGCTCAGCAAGCCGCACGCTCTGCCCGACTACATTCGGGTTGAGGGCAAGCTCCTCGCGAGCGTCGTCAGAGAGGATCTTCCCTCTCACCGTGCGGGAGTCGCTGGGGAGGATGATCTGCGTGTCCTCCACCAGTTCCGCCTCACAGGCGAGGCGCACGCCGTTGCGCAACTCCTCGCCGGTGAGCAGATCATTCTCCGCCTGCGTGGGCGCCGCGCAACCCGTCTCTGCAATGACCCGGCATCTCCCGCAGCGTCCTCGGCCACCGCACGGAGCGTTGATCGAAACACCGAGCGATTCCGCCGCGGCGAGGATGGTCATGCCCTCGTCTACCTCGCCGGTCTCACCGCCGGGCTTAAAGCTCACGGTGATCATATCATCGAAGCCGGACCCGCGGGCGTCTCCGCCTGCTCGGGGCCCGGCTTATTACACCCTCCGCCTCAATCGTAGTATGAAAGCTGCTTCTGCGCCTCGGCCCCGTGCTTGGACGCGGCGTCCAGTTCAATGACCCGCTCGAAGTAGGGTTTCGCCTCATCATACATACCCAGCATCGTGTAATGCTTCCCCGCGTCGAGAAGGTAAAGTTGATTGTCAGGCTCGATCTCAGCCGCCTGACCGATCTTCTCGAGGGCCTCGTCAAATTCCCCGATGTTCATCTGTGACAGGCCCATCCCCCACAGAGCCTCAGCGTGCTCCGAATCCTCATCGAGTATCTGTGTGTAAAGTTCCATGGCCTCATCGTACTCGCCATTGATACGATGCTCGTGAGCCTGCTGCAATGTTCCGCTGTCGGCGGCCATCAGGTTGCGTCCTCCGAGCCCGAGCCTGTGATTTTTGCCTGCGCTTGTTCAGAGCGGTACGACCTCGCGCCCTCGGTCACCATCACTCGAAAGCGTCGCCGATCTCGAGCCTGGCGCCACGAAGAAACTCCTCCCCCGACATCGCCCTCTTCCCCGCCGGCTGCAACCGTTCAAGCTGCACTACATCGCGCCCGCAGCGCACCACCGGTCCTCCTGAGGAGGGCAATTCGACGATCTCTCCCGGAGTCCCTTCATTTGTTAATACATTTTGCACCGCGGACAGGTCTTGCACCCTGACTCGATTGTCACCAAGCATGCACCACGCCCCCGGCCAGGGGGTACACGCGCGGACCAGATTCCGCACCTCATCGGCGGGCATCGACCAGTCGATCCGGCAGTCCTCACTGTGCACGCGGCCCACGTAGCTTGAGAGCGCCTCATCCTGCGCATCGCGAGGAGCATTGCCCGCCTCGACCAGCGCAATCGCGTCCAGCAGCGCCGTGACGCCGATCTGCGTCAGGCGCTCCGTGAGCGTCCCCCGATCATCACGGTCAACGATCTTCGTCTCGCGCTGCAGGATGATGTCGCCTGCGTCAAGTTTCTCCGCCATGTGCTGGATCGTGACACCGGTCCGCTTCAGGCCCCTGCGCAGCGCTCCATAGACCGGTGCGGCGCCACGCAACTCGGGCAGAAGTGAGTAATGAACATTGACAAAGCCCTCGGCCGGCAATTCAAGCAGCTTCGGTCGGAGGATCTCGCCGTAGGCCACCACCACGCCAAGCTCCGGATCAGCCGCCGCCACACGGTCAATGAACGCCTGCTCCGACGCATCCTCCGGCGTGACGATGGGCAGCCCAAGCTCCTCAGCGCGCACTTTCACGGGGCTGGGCCGCATCTCACGTCCGCGGCCCGCCGGGCGATCCGGCTGTGTCACCACCAGCACGACCTCGTGCTCACTCTCAGCCAGCGCGTCGAGGTACTCGACCGCCGGCGGCGGTGTGCCGAAGAACGCGATGCGCATCGCGTCAGGCTCCCTCTCGCTGCTGCCTGAGACGCTCGAACGCCGCTTCGGCTTCCTCGAGGGTGGTGGGCTCTGAGCGGTAGCCCGTCTCCTCGCGCTCATCCGGCCGCAGCCAGCAGAGACTCTCGGCCTCCACCGCATCGATGAAAAGGGTGCCCGCGAGGTGGTCGAGTTCATGAGCAAGACAGCGCGCCATCATCCCCTCACCCTCGACGGCGATCTCTTCGCCCTCGCGATCGACTCCTTCCACAATGACTCGGGCCGGTCTGACGACCTCGCCGCGCAGCGTCGGAAGACTCAGACAGCCCTCCATGCCTCTCTCCTCACCCTCGCGCTCGACGATGCGAGGGTTGATCAGTTCGATCACGTCGCTGCTCTCGGCGCCGCGGCGAAGCACCACGACCGCCGCGGATTCACCCACCTGCGCGGCGGCGAGGCCGAGGCCCTCGTTTTCAAGCATCGTCTCGGCCATGTCGTCGAGCAGCGAGCAGATCTCATCGTCGATCCTGCGCACCCGCGGCGCCTTTCGCCGCAGGACAGGGTCACCGCAATATACAATGCGCCGCACGGCCATCTGCCTGATTCCTCACTGATAAATACATTCTTACAATCCGTCACATCATGTCAAGTGGATCCACGTCAACTGTCACGTGTGCGGCCATCTCGTCCAGCGCCTCAAGCGCCCCCAGCAGAGCTTCTCGCAACTGGTCGATCCGCTCGCCTTTCAGCAGCAAATGATAGCGCCACTGCCGCCGCAATCGTGCAAGGGGGGCCGGCGCAGGCCCGAGAAACTGCATCGGCGCGCGACGCTCATGCTTGAGACCGCGGCTCTGCAATTCGTGCCCCATCCGTCGGGCGAGCTGCAAAGCGGCGTCCTCATCCTCGTGGCTGACGGTCAGATTGATCAGTCGCGCAAAGGGAGGATACATGTTCTCGCGACGCTTTTCAAGCTCGTGATGGTAGAATGATGCGTAGTCGTGGCGTGATGCGCTGACGATGGCTACGTGCGACGGGTTGTACGTCTGCACCAGCACCCGTCCCGGCTTGTCCGCGCGGCCGGCGCGCCCCGCCACCTGCGTCAGAAGTTGGAAGGTCGCCTCGGAAGCGCGGAAATCCGGACGGTTCAACCCAGTGTCCGCGTTGAGCACGCCCACCAGCGTCACGTTCGGAAAGTCGTGCCCCTTGGCGATCATCTGCGTGCCGATCAGAACGTTCGCCTCTCCGCGCCCGAAGCGGCGCAGGATGTCCGCGTGCGCGCCCTTGCGCGAAGTGGTGTCGCGATCCATCCGAAGCACGCGCGCGTCGTCGAATTCGCGCGTCACCTGGTCGGCCACGCGCTCCGTCCCGAGACCCTTGTATCCGATGTCTTCTGATTCGCAGGATGGACAGATCTCCGGCATCGGGAGGTGGAAGTCGCAGTGATGGCATCGCATCTCCCGCGACCCGTGGTGGTAGATCAAAGAGACGGAGCAGTCGCGACATTTCAGCGTGAACCCGCACTCGCGGCACAGCACGAAGGTGGAAAAGCCCCTGCGGTTGAGGAAAAGCATCGCCTGCTCGCCACGGCCGAGGCAGTCCTCCAGCGCGTCGAGCAGTCTCTGACTGAAGGTCCCGCCCATCCCCATCAGTGTCTCGCCGCGCAGATCCACGATCTCCACCGCCGGCAGCGGTCGGTCATCAATGCGCTCGGGCAACTCACACAGCGCGAGATCCCCGCTGCCCTCACGCGCTTTGTGATAGCTCTCAAGCGACGGCGTCGCGCTGCCGAGCACGAGGACCGCGTTGTGATGGTGCGCCCGCCTCCGCGCCACCTCCACCGCGTGATAGCGTGGGGGCGCGTCCTGCTTGTATGCGCGCTCGTGCTCCTCGTCCACCACGATCACGCCGATGTCATCAAGCGGCGCGAAGATCGCCGAGCGCGCCCCAACGACCACGTCCGCCTCGCCCTGCTGCGCGCGCATCCACTCGTCGTAACGCTCACCCGCCCCCATCTGACTGTGCAACAGCGCCAGGCGCTCACCGAAACGCGCCTCGAACCGCCCGACCATCTGCGGGGTCAGCGAGATCTCCGGCACCAGCACGATCGCTCCCCGTCCACGTCTGAGCGCCGAGTCGATCGCATGGAGGTAAACCTCGGTCTTCCCGGACCCGGTGACGCCATGCAGCACGAGGCCCTCGTAATCCCGGGCGTCCAGCGCCGAATCCACGCGGTCGAACGCGCACTGCTGCGCATCGGTGAGGCAGAGGAACTCCCTCTCTTCGCCCTCGGTCCCGGCGGCCTCGGGTCTACGATGGATACGCTCCTCGGAGACGGTCACGAATCCTTTATCCTCGAGCGCACAAACCGCGCTCCGGCTCAGATCCGCCACCAGCAGACCTTCGTCGGCCACCCGCAGGGCCTCGATCGTCTCCGCCTGGCGCGGAGCGCGCGCGCCGATCTCCGCGAGCACCTCATCCCAGTCGCGCTCGCCGCTCAGGCGCGCGACCTGCTGCGTCCGCTCCGTGACTCGCGGGCGCCCGAGTGTGCGACGCACATGCACGAGGCCGCGCTCCTCCAGCGAGCGCAACGCGGAGGCGACCACCGAGGATGTCGCCGAGTGGTCCTCGGATTCAAGCGCCGCGGCGAGATCGTCGAGCGGCACCTCGTCATCCTCGAAGCCGATTAGCGCAGCGAACACCTGCTGCTGGCGCGGAGCACGCGAAAGCAGAGCAGGTCCTGCCTCGCGCCCCTCGGGTGTAAGTGAAACGAATGTCTCGGGCTCGCGCGCCGCACCCGGCGGAAGCAGGCAGCGCAGGCAGTCGCGCAGGCTCGCAAGGTAATGCCCGGACATCCATCGCGCGAGTTCAAGGCCGCGCACGTCGAAGACGGGATCGTCCACGAGAGTGGCGATCACATCTTTCACGCGGAAGTCCGGGAGCTCGGTGGTAAAGCTGACCACCCATCCCGACAGCCTGCGACGGCCGAAGGGTACAAGAACGTAGCTGCCCACCTGGAGATCGCTCTCGAGGTGGGCAGGCACTGAGTACGTGTACTCGCGTTCCAGCCCTCGTCCCGCCTGATCCACGACCACCCGGGCGAAACAACTCGCCTCGTTCTGAAGCTTCGCGGGCTCGTCCGCCTCATCGCCCCCGTCGGATGGCCCGGTTTCGAAAAGCCGGGGCTGGTCAGGGCTATCCGTCAAAATCCCGCCTCTTCCTTCAGCATCTCTACTGCGTCGAGGCGCTCCCATGTGAAGTCCTTGTCGTCGCGGCCGAAGTGCCCGTAGGCGGCAGTCTTGCGGTAGATCGGCCGCCGCAGATCGAGCTTTTCGATCATCCCGCGCGGAGAGAAGTCGAAGTTACTCCTGATGATCTTCTCAATCTGCTCCTCGGGGATGTTCTCCGTCCCGAAGCAGAACACGGAGATGGAGAAAGGATCCGGATCTCCGATCGCGTAGGACACCTCAATCTCACACTTCCCCGCCAGGCCCGCCGCGACCACGTTCTTGGCGACGTAGCGCGTGAAGTACGCCCCCGAGCGATCAACCTTCGTGGGGTCCTTGCCCGAGAACGCGCCTCCGCCGTGGCGGGCGTAGCCGCCGTAGGTATCAACGATGATCTTGCGACCGGTCACGCCGCTGTCCGCCTGCGGCCCGCCGACCTCGAAGATACCTGTCCGGTTAACGAAGCAGTCAAAGCCCTCTGAGCACATCGACCGAGGGATCACCGGCTCTACCACGAACTGAATGAGGTCCGCGCGAATGTCGTCCTGGTTCATCCCGCGCTTGTGTTGGGCCGCGAGGAGGATCTTCGTGACCTCGACCGGTCGATCACCCTCGTAGCGCATCGTCACCTGCGTCTTCCCGTCAGGGCGCAGGTAGGGCAGTTCGCCGGTCTTGCGCACGTACGCGAGACGCTCTGCCAGCCGGTGCGCGAGATGAATCGGCATCGGCATGTACGTCTCGGTCTCGTCGCAGGCATACCCGAACATCATACCCTGGTCGCCGGCGCCACCGGTGTCCACTCCGGCCGCAATGTCCGGCGACTGCGAGTGAATCGCCGTCAGCACACCGACCGTCTCCGAGTCGAACCCGTACTTCGCGCGAGTGTAGCCGATGTCGGCGATCACCTCGCGGGCGACGTCGTCCACCGGGACGTAGCAGTCGGTGGTCATCTCGCCGGCGACCACGCAGGTGCCCGTGGTA
Source organism: Armatimonadota bacterium (assembly GCA_051745855.1). Lineage (GTDB taxonomy): Bacteria > Armatimonadota > Zipacnadia > Zipacnadales > UBA5352 > UBA5352. Next base: position 1,174 of record JBNJEK010000027.1, on the reverse strand, counting down.
ACCAGCGTCTCGATCGCCACACGCCCGTTCGGGTCCTCCTTCATTACATGGTCGAGGACCGCATCTGAGATCTGATCACACATCTTGTCGGGATGACCTTCGGTCACGGACTCTGAGGTAAACTGCCAGGACTTAGACACGCGCGTCTCCTCCTTGGGGTGATCGCGACCGGCGTGTCACTGGCTCTCCCTGCTCTCGATGAGTTCCCCGGCCCGGTCCAGGACTGCAGCGGCAACGTCTCGCTTACTCATCAACGGCAGGTTTGTTTCGCGCCCGATGACATCGATCAACGTCACCCTGTTGGTTTGCACGTCGAACCCCGCTCCGGGAGCGGTAACATCGTTTGCGACAATCATGTCCATCCCCTTGCGACGAAGCTTCTCCGCCGCTCGGGCGACAGTGTCCCCTGTCTCCGCGGCGAAGCCCACCACCAGTGGCTTCGGCTCCCACCGCGCAACCTCGGCGATGATATCTGGTGTCCGCACCATGCGGACGTTCAGCTCATCGCGGCCATCTTTCTTTAGCTTCTGCTCTCCGGGCTCGGCCGGCCGCCAGTCGGCCACGGCCGCAGCGCCGATGAACAGATCGATCTCGCCCTCTCTATTCTGCACCGCCTCGTGCATCTCCGCGGCGCACAGTACCCTCACAACATCAACGCCCGGCGGCGGTTCCAGCGCCGTCGGGCCGCTTACCAGCGCCACGTCCGCTCCACGCCGCTCGGCTTCCGCTGCCAGCGCGTAGCCCATCCGTCCTGAGGACGGGTTCGAGATGAAGCGCACCGGATCGATCGCCTCACGCGTCGGCCCCGCGGTTACAAGCACGCGAACGCCCTGCAGCGGCCCGCCGCGCGCCTTCAACGCACCGCACAGCACCTCGACGAGCGCATCGGTCCCCGGCAGCCGCCCGGCGCCTGTCTCCCCGCACGCAAGCCAGCCCTCCTCCGGCTCGATCACATGAGCGCCGCGTTCGCGCAGCGTTGCGAGGTTCTCCTGCACCGGTGCGCTGCACAGCATCCGCGAGTTCATCGCCGGTGCCACCACAATCGGGCAGGTCAGTGCCAGCAGGACGGTCGAGACGAGGTCGTCGGCGATGCCGTGCGCGTACTTGCCGATGATGTTCGCGGTCGCCGGGGCGACGATGGCCACGTCGGCGAAGTCCGCCAGCGCCACGTGCT
>JBNJEK010000026.1:0-26719 GCA_051745855.1 Armatimonadota bacterium | reverse complement strand
GCAACGCCCTCGCTGTCGGCATTGCGCACCACCTCGAGCACATCCGCCGAATTGCAGTACGCGTCATGCGTCTCGAGACAGAGATAGACGCCCGCCTTCGCGGCATACTCGCCACACTCGTGAAGCGCCTCGGCTACGAGCTTCTTCGCGTCCTCGAACTCCATCCCCTCCGGCGTCATGCCGCCGAACACGCGAATGTTCTCCGCGCCGAGGTCCGCGCACAGGTCGCAGTACTGCTTCGTCAGATCGATCGACTCCTGCAGTTCATGATCGCTGGCGAGAGCGTAGCGGCGCGAGGTCGCGATCGTGGTCAGCGCCACCCCGCAACTCTCGAACTGATCCTTGATCTCCGCGCGCTGCTTCTTCGTCGTGTCAAGCTCAACCCCGTGGTTGTGATCGGCCTCGCAGCGCGGCTCGATCGCGTCGTAGCCGTAGCGAATCGCGGCTGTCAGGTTCTCCTCAAGCGACCACTCGGGCGCAACGAACGTCATGAAGCTGATCTTCATCGTGCGGCACTCACCTTTCCTCAAATCTCACAGGCGCGTCGGGCTTCGGCGGTCTCGACAGCCACGGCGAGTCCGGGATCAGGTAGCGGAGCATCAGGTCCTCACCGCAGCCCTCGCCCAGTCCGATGCGCGTCGTCACCGCGATCCGCTCAGGCGGATCGGGCGCGGCGGCGACAAAGAGCGTCCCCCCGGTGATCTCCTCACCGTTGTGGTCCAGCGTCACGCCGAACGCCTCCGTCAGTTTCGCCGGACCCGAGCAGAGGTCCTTCCGCGGCTTACGCCCACGCCGCCTGCGCATCGTGTCGATCCCCGCCAGTGGCTCGGCCGCCCGCAGCAACACCGCTTCCGGTGTACCCTCCGCATGCGTGACAACGTTCAGACACAGGTGCATCCCGTAGATCAGGTACACATAGGCCGTACCCGGCCGGCCGAACATGGTCGCATTCCGCTCAGTTCTCCCGCGGGCGGCGTGGCAACCCGGATCCCCCTCGGCAAGATACGCTTCAGTCTCCACTATCCGCCCCACGAGTTTCTCGCCGCCTCCCCGATGTACCAGCAGGCAGCCAAGAAGGCGCCGAGCCACTTCGCACGTGGGGCGCAGGTAGAACTCGCGTGGAAGCGGCGTCGGTTCGCCGAGATTTTCTGGTTTTTCTGCGAAATTCATGTTTACCATCCCCCGGGTGCGGGGTATGCCATGCATGGAGTGCCGGGAAACACATACAAGAGAAGGAGCGCGGCATCAGGCCGCGCCGTCCGCCGAAATCTCTCCCTCCAAGCTTTTCGAGACTCGGCGGACACCAAAGGCAGCGCCCATCGCTCCCCCCGATGGGCGCTGCCGCATTTAACTTGCCACTTCCTCGTGCCAGCATCGCGCTCCTGCCCTCCTTTCGCCAGAGGCTGTCGCTGCGCCGTTGTGGAGGGGCTGGAGAGCGTGGCGGTGTCGTTTAGCGCCACGCGACGCCAGCCCGGCCGTTGTCGTTGGACGTTTGTCGTGCCGGGGCGGGAACGACAACGGCAGTACGACCGGGCCGGCGTCGGGCGAACTAAACGCCAGTTCGCCCTCTCCGCCCCGTCCACAACGGCCCCATCTGGCGCGGGGTTGCCGCCCGCGGTCTTCCGCGCAGGATTCGCGCCGCCGCCGGGGAAAGGACTCATCACACACCGCCATCGACACCGATCGGGGAGGCCGCACCAATGCCATCCACGCGCAAATCCGACATAGCCGTCGAAGAACTGGAGATCATCCTCGAGCCGCAGACTGCTCGCACGCCGCTGAAATTCGGCGGTGTCGTCGTGGAAAAGCTGCCCTTCTGCAGGATCCGCGCGACCGTCGAGAACGGCTGCCACGACGTCGCGGACGGCTGGGGCGGCATCTTCATGATGGACCAGTGGGGCTGGCCCGATCCTTCGGTCTCACACGAGGACAAGCAAGCGGTGATGGAGGATGTCCTTGACGCCTACGTCCATCTCGTCGCGACGCATCCGGGCATGTTTCATCCCATCGATCTGTTCATGGAGCTTGAGGACGACCTCGCGCGGATCAATGATCGCGTCTGCAAGCAACACGGCGTCGCCTCGGAGCAGCCGTTCCTCAGCGCGCTGGTCTGCGTCTCGGCGGTGGACGCGGCGCTGCACGACGCCTTCGGCAACGTCAACGGCATCGACTCGTACGCCGGCTACGGCCCGCACTGGATGGATGACCTCAGCAAGTGGCTCGGCCCCGAGTTCGAGGGCGAGTACGTCGAGCAGTACATCCTCGACTCGTACAAACCGAAGGTGCCGATCTTCCATCTCGTCGGCGGCCTCGATAAGCTCACTCGCGCCGAACTCGATGATTCCGACCCCAACGACGGCCTCCCCAACTGCCTCGAGGACTGGATCGCGTACGAGGGCATGTACTGCCTGAAGGTCAAGCTCCGCGGCAATGACCTCGACTGGGACGTCGAGCGGATGATCGCCGTCCATGACGTCGGCCGCGAGCAGCTTGATGCGCTCGGGATCGAAGAGATGCATCTGACCGCCGACACCAACGAGATGTGCGAGAGCCCCGAGTACATCGTGGAGATGCTCCACCGGATCCGCGAGCAGTCGCCGGAGACCTTCGACCGTACGCTTTACATCGAGCAACCCACCGGGCGCGACCTCGACGAGCATGATCACGACATGAGCGCGATCGCCGAACTCAAGCCGGTGATCATCGACGAGAGCCTCACGACCCTCGACACATTCGACCGCGCGATGGAGCTTGGCTGGTCGGGGATTGCGCTCAAGACCTGCAAGGGCCACTCCTCGGACATGCTCTTCGTGGCGAAGGCGGCGAAGGCGGGCATCCCCTACGCGGTGCAGGACCTGACCAACCCGTCCCTGGCGCTGATCCACTCGGTTGGCCTTGGTGCGCGGCTCAACACGATCATGGGCGTGGAGGCGAACTCGCGGCAGTTCTTCCCCGGCTCCACTTCCGAGGCCGAGAAGCGCGTCCACGGGGGTATCTTCAGCCTCGAGCGCGGCGAGGCTGATACGTCATCGCTGCGGGGGACCGGCCTCGGCTATCAGATGGGCCGCATACTCGACTGAGGGCGCGGGCGGCGCATCCAATGGAAGGCGGATGCTTTCCGAGGCGATTTGGACGTCGTTGCCGGCCCTGGAATCCCCTCGGCAATACATGCTCTGTGTGCGGGGAGGGAACGGGCTGTCTCGTAGCGAAGAAGTCCACTCGCAGACACCACCCGCTTCTGCCATTTCGTGGTACGGACGCCCTCGTCCGCACGTAGGTGCGGGTCGGAAACCGTTGACGAAATGCAACGCTTCCATAAGGGGTACCCATGCCAGAGAACGCACTCTACTTCGGAGACAACCTCAACATCCTCCGCGACTACATCGAGGATGAGAGCATCGACCTGATCTACCTCGACCCGCCCTTCAACTCCAATCAGGCATACAACGTCATCTTCGAGGAGCAGAACGGATCCGGCTCCGGCGCGCAGATCGAGGCATTCGATGACACCTGGCACTGGACGATGGAGACTGCCCGCGCCTACCAGGACTGCGTCGAGGCGGGCGGCGAGGTCGCCGAGACGCTGATGGCCTTCCGCAGGATGCTCGGTGAGACCGACATGATGGCCTACCTCGCGAACATGGCCCCGCGCCTGGTGGAGCTTCGCCGAGTGCTGAAATCGACAGGGTCAATCTACCTGCACTGCGACCCCACCGCCAGCCACTATCTGAAGGTGCTGATGGATGCGGTCTTCGGCATCGGTATGATCCGCAACGAGATCGTCTGGGAGCGCTCACAACCGAAAGGCCATGCGACGACGCGCTTTTCCAACGCGCACGACGTCGTCCTGTTCTACGGAAAGTCCGAACAGGTGGCGTTCACGCCACAGTATGAGGAACACGATCCTGAGTATGTGAAGAAGTTCTACAAGTACGTGGACGAGGAGACGGGACGACGTTACACTCTCGGCGACCTGACGAATCCCAATAAGGATCGGCCCAACCTGACATACGAGTTCCCGCCCGGCAGTGGCGTCACGCGCGTCTGGCGATGGACAGAGGAGCGCATGATGAAGGCGTGGGAGGATGGCCTCGTCGTCATCCCTCCACAGGGAGAAGTCGCGCGGCTGAAGCGATACCTTGACGAGCAGGAAGGAACACTGTCAACCGACGTCTGGACCGACATCGAGCACCTGCACGGCAGCAGCAAGGAGATGCTTGGCTACCCGACACAGAAGCCCGAGGCGCTGCTCGAACGCATCATAGAAGCCTCGAGCAATGAGGGCGACATTGTGCTCGACCCGTTCTGCGGCTGCGGGACGACGGTTGCTGTCGCTCACCGGCTCAACCGTCGCTGGATCGGCATCGACATCACGCACCTCGCGGTGAACCTGATGAAACATCGCCTGCAGGACACTTTCGGCGTGGACGTGCGGGAGGAGTATGAGGTGATCGGCGAGCCGACCGACGTCGCAGGAGCGCGGGCGCTGGCCGAGCAGGACCGGCAGCAGTTCGAGTTCTGGGCGCTGGGCCTGGTGGGCGTGCCGCCTGCCGGGCAGACGGGCAAGGGCGCGGACCGGGGCATCGACGGGAAGCTCAACTTCCACGACAACGCGGGGAACACGCATCAGATCATGGTGTCGGTGAAGTCCGGCAGCGTGGGCGTCGCTCAGGTGCGTGATCTGCGCGGAGTGGTGGAGCGCGAGGATGCGGCGATCGGCGTCTTCGTCACGCTGGAGGAACCGACGGGGCCGATGCGCACCGAGGCTGCGGCCGCGGGCTTCTGGTCGCCCGCGTCGAACTCAGTGAAGGCGAACGGGGAGCAGGTGAGTGTTCCCCGGATTCAGATACTGACCATCGAGGAGTTGCTCGAGGGCGCCAGGATAGAGTGTCCGTATCTCAAGCACGGCTCGCGTGGCTTCAAGAAGGCCCCCCGCAGCAAGCGGTCCGGGCGGGAGGACCGGAAGCTTCTGGAAGAGTAAGCGCTATCTGCCCGATCTCACGATCTCAGGGTTCCCGGGACGGGTCAGGGGAGGCGTCCGGACGGGGCCGAGCCGTGACACGTACGGGCCGCGCGCTCAGTAGAGCCGGTCGAGGTATTCCTTGCGCAGTGCCTGCAAGACCGCGACTTTCGCCTGCTCGGCGATCTCTCGCTGGTCCTGTCCGAGCGCCTCGGCGTCCTCGGGGTAGACCGTCAGCACGATAGTGCCATCGGCCGCCAGCGCAGGGTGGCCCGCATGCTCGCCGACGCGTACTTCGTAGGACTGCAGGCCGGCTGCCATCGCGTCTGTGAGGCGAGATGCGATCGTCTCGGCGCGCGCCATCGGCGTGTCATGATCCGGGCCGCTTGAGGCGACGCGGAAGATCTCGTAGCCGCGTAGTGCAACTCGAATGTACGTGCCGTCCTCTTCCTCGACCTCCTCGGCCACCGGCTTCTGCCAACTCGTCGCGGCGCGTCGATTCAGATCGACTCCAGCATCCTGCAGCAGCTTCCTGAGTGCCTTCACGCGGTCGGGGGCCTCCGGGTGAGTCTGCAGAAAGCCGAGCTCGAACTGCGGCTTGCTGCGGTATTCGGCCGCAAGCCGCTCCATGAACGTTACCAGCCCGACGGGGTTGTACGACGTGTCGAGGATATACTTCACCGCATTCTCGTCGGCCGCCGTCTCCATCCTGATCGAGTAGCCGCCGAGGATGCCGCGTCGGACGTATTCGCCCGCGACCATCACCGTCGAGACCATGTCGGTGGGCGCGCCCAGCAGGATGCTCGCGATCAGCGCAGCCACGTTGGCGGAGAACATGTCCTCGTTACGCTCCGCCTGGCGCAGCGCATCGTAGGTGCAGTTGTGCGCGATCTCGTGCGCGAGCACGCCGGCGATCTCGTGATCGGAGCCTGCCTCCTCCAGCAGCCCCTTTGTCACGTAGATGATGCCGCCGGGGAGGCTGAACGCGTTGACCATGTCGGTGTCGAGCAGACGGACATCGTACTCAACCTCCGGGCGATCGCTGGCCGAGGTAATCTCAGATACCATCGCGTCGAGCTTCGCCTGCGCCTCCTCATCCTCGTAGCGATCGTACTCGCTCTCCACCTGTTTCGCGGCTTCCTGCCCGATCTTCTTCTCGTATTCCTCGGAGAAGGGGGGATCGCCTGAAGCCGCGTACACGGCGCCTGCCGCCCCCGCGAGGAGGGCGGTTATCAGAGCTACCATGATGACGCCGCGAAGTTGTTTCATCTCATTAAATGCTGACGTGGCCCGCCGGTGTCTTGTTCGGTCGTCCACCTGCAGTTTACTTCGGCTGCAGCGTCACGTCCAGCCACAGACTCTCTCCCGCCGAGATGCTCTGTCCGGAGTATTTGGACGTTTTGTGTCCGGGGGCCGTCCCGAGCACTGCGTACGTGCCCGGGGGGTACCACTCGAGCTCGTATACTCCCGTTGCGTTCTCAGGCTGCGTCGCGCCGACCGGACCGTTGCCCTTGATCAACACAAGCGTTGCATTGCCGACCGGCTGCCCCTGGGGATTCCGCACGAAGCCGACGACGCGTCCGAATCGCCTGTAATCGGAGGACTGCTGCTTCGTCAACTTCAGCCGCACCTGTGTTGCACCCTCATTCAACTTGACGGGGGCGGAGGTTGCGGACGTGTAGAGGCGCCTCGAGGCGGTGATGCGCGCGGAGCCGCCCCTGACGGTCGCGCTCCAGACGCCCTGCGCGTTCGTTCGCCCCGCGGCCAGCACTGAATCGCCGGAGACCACCGCCACCACCGCTCTGTCCACGGGGGTGCCGGACGCTCCGTCAACCACGGTCACCGTCAAAGAAGCGGCCGCGCCGACAGACGCCATCAGCAGGACCATCCCTGCCGCAGCGGCAAACACGTTCAGCCAACTTCTCAAGTTCATCTGCAAATCACCTTCTGCTCACCCGATGCAGAGAGTCATCGCCGCCGGGTGGACTACAACGTGATCGCTCGCTCCGGATCGGGCTTGAGAGTGCTCGTCTGTCCTTCGGCCAGCACTCGCTGCGTACCCCGACTGTTCACGGTGACCTCACCGGAGTAAACGTCAATGCGCGCCGAGCCGCCGTCGGCATCGGAGTGGACGATGAAGAGAGAGCCAGGCCCGCTGAACTCTCCCCACGGAGTGACTACAGTGAAGTCCTCTCCGGCATTCTCCAGGTCCACTCGAAGCCCGCCTTTGAAGAGATCGATCGACTTCCTGCCGATCCGCACAACCGCCTCGTTACTCAGGCCGACGCGGGCTCCACCGACGAACTCAAGCAGGATCGGCTCACCGCCGAGGCCCCACGCCACCGAGTGCTCCTGCAACTCGGTCCCGGCCTGACGTGACTGTGCGGTTCTCTGATCGGGCTCGAAAACGTGCATCGCGTCGCCGCCGCTCACGACCATGGCCGGCGCGGCCGCGACGCTGCCGGGCCCACCCAGCCTCGGGAGCGCAATGAGAGTCACTGTGACGACCAGCAGGAGGGCCGCGGCCGCGGGAAGCCATCGTGACCACGATGGGCGGAACCGCCGGGCGCGCTGAATGCTCTGACGCGTGCCATCGATGTCCGGTTCGGGCATCTCGAGGGCACCAAGTCCCTCGCGGAGTGCCCCATCCACCTGCGAAAGCTCCTCATGCAGGCGCCGGCAGTCCTCGCAGCGGTCCATGTGTTCGGTCAGCAGACGCTGATCGTCGCCACGAAGCTCCCCGTCGAGCTTGAGGTGGACCAGGCGTTCGGTGATTTCGCAATCAAGTCGTTCCATCATCGGTTCCACGTTCCATCAGGATTTCACGAATCTGCTCGCGTCCCCGGTGCAGCCGCACTCGTGCTGCTCCCTGGCTGATCTCCAGCGCCTCGGCGACTTCCGCGACCGACGCGTCCTCGAGATAGAAGAGCGTCAGCGGCAGCCGGTATGTCTCACTGAGCGTGGCCAGCGCCTCCACGGCTCTTCTCGCAAGCGGAGAAGCCTCGACCGGCTCGGGGGCGGCGGGTTCATGGTAGCTTGCGTCCAGCGACATCTCGCGGTCGGAGTGCCGCCCTCGGCTGCGGAGCATCTGCAGGCACACTTTCGTGGCGATTCCGCGCAGCCATGGGCCGAACGCGCGCTGTGTGTCGAACCTCCCCAGACATCGCCAGGCGCGCACAAAGGTCTCCTGCGCCGCGTCCTCCGCATCCGGGCGGTTGGAGAGCATCGACCAGCAGAGCCGCTGGACAGACGCGAGATGGCGCTCGATCAGCAGGTCGAAGGCGTCACCATCGCCGCCGGTGGCCAGCGCGGCGAGATGCCGGTCGGCCACGTTGGCACCATCCTGTCCGCTCCCCCGGCGCAGTGCGTCGGTTTCGGCCATGCGCCATCCTCCAGTGTGTGTTTGCTGCCCGCGTACCCAAGGTTACACGAGGAATGCTTGCGGCTTCCGTCGACCGATCCGATCATACATCGAAGACCACCGTGACCTCCAGCCCCTCGGCCGTGCGCCGGACCTCGAGGTCGTGATAGGTCACAGCTTTGATCTCCTGCACGCCGGTCTCTGCGCCCGCTTCCGCCACGCCCACGCTGCACGTGGCGCGCCGCTCACCGATTTCCTCCACCTCCACAGAGACCGGCAGGCGCGCCTCGACCGTCCACAGCGCGAGGATCTCCCGCAGACAGTCCACCAGCAGGTCCTCCGCGTCATCCCCCTCACCGGTGATCTCGACGCACTCCTCGGCCGGTGGCGACGAGGCCGCCATCAGGCCGAGCATCCCCCTTGCGGTTTGCTCGATCAGCCCGGCGAGTTCAGGCGCCCATGCTCTTACTGCGAGATCGGCGGTGTGTTCCACTGATTCGTGTCCGGCATGGTCAGTACGCATCCTCCGCAGATCGCCTCCTGATCCCGCATATGCGCTGAAGCGCGACCGTAGCATTCCCCGCGTCCCATCGCGAGACCTGCCCCAGGCGGGCGCCGGGTGTATCCTGAGATTGTCGGTACCGCAGCAGCGTTCAGCAAGGAACCCGGACTCCGGGCGCCCCCGCCCGGAGAGTCGTCTCAGGCCGACGTCTGAAGCGGAAACGGCGTCCAGGCGAGGCGCCTGGACTCCAGACTCGGGGCGAGATTTCCCCGGAAACAGAACACGGAGGCAGCCACCGACAGTCTGCGTTTACACCCCGGGCGCCGGAATCGTTGACTTCACCGCAGTCATCCCTTATGCTGCTGGTGGTACCTCTCAGCGGGGGACGTCGGCACTCTGTCACGCAGGGGACACTGCATTGACCCGGGCGCGTCCCACTCGCTACACGCTGCTGGTCGCCGCCACGCTGATCGTAGCCGGCTGTGCCGGATGTGCGTGGTTCGGTGGCGCGGAATCGCCGGCCCGTGCGGACACCGCCGGTGCGGTCACCGGTGCCGTGGAGCCGCTGGCGGGCGAAGCCCCGCCGGAGCCCGACCCCGACCCGCGGAGCTTCACGATGGTCGCGGTCGGTGACGTGATGCTCGACCGCGGCGTCTGGCGCCTCATTCAGATCAACGGTTTCCCGAGCATTCTGGAGAAGGTCCGAGACGATCTGCGGGCCGCCGACATCACATTCGCCAATCTCGAGTGCCCGCTGGCCAGTTCGGGCCCTCACGCGCCGATGGACTGCATCTTCCGGGCTGATCCCAGCACCGTCGAGGTGCTGCTTGATGGGGGCGTGGACGTCGTCTCGGTCGCAAACAACCATACCCTCGACGCCGGTGTGGCCGGACTTATGTCAACACTCGATCATCTCGACCGCGCGGGCGTCGCCTATTGCGGCGCGGCGCGGGTGCGGGAGCAGTCGTGGGAGCCGACGCTCTTTGAGGTCAACGATGTGTTGCTGGGCTTCGTCGCCTGCACCGACTTGAGCTTTCAGCATGGAAGCTGGTGCAGGGTCGATGATGCGACCACAGAATTTGCTGACAGGATTGCGGCCGCGAAGCAGCGGTGCGAATTGCTCATCGTCTCCATCCACTGGGGGAATGAGTATCAGAACGTGCCGACCGAGCGCCAGCGCGCGGTCGCCCGCGCGGCGATCGATGCGGGCGCAGATCTCGTCATCGGCCACCATCCGCACGTCCTCCAGGGGATAGGGCAGCATGACGGCGCGCCGATTCTTTACAGTGTGGGCAACTTCGTCTTCGATCAGCGGGAAGGCGAGCGGATGGAGAGCGCGGTATTTCACCTGACCTGGACCGAGGGCGAGGGATGGCACATCCGGGCGGTGCCGGTCTGGATCCCACGCTCGCGGATGGGGCCGATCTACCCCGAGGAGAGCCGCGCGGCGAAGATCATTGCGCGTCTCGCGCGGTTGTCGGCGAACCTTGACGTGCCGGTGAGTGTCCAAGACAACGAAGGTGAAGCGACAATCCCGGCCGGCCCGGACGTGTCAGGAACGGCTGCAGACGGAAACATCCGATGAGTCGCCGGACCTGACAAACGGGCCGGTGGGAACACGTGATCGCCCCTCGCGGGCGGTCGGAGGAGAGATCACATGCAACGCATTGCGCGTACATTCGCCGCAGGCATCGCACTTATCCTGGTATTCGGGACGGGGCTTTGCCAGGCCCAGGACGATGCGGTCATGGCAACCGTCAACGGCCAGCCGATCGACGCAGACACCCTGACCAATGAACTCTACCGCCGCTGGGGTGACATCGCGCTGGGCGGCCTCATCCAGGAACTGGCCGTCAAGCAGGCTGCAGCGGAGGCCGGGGTCACGATTACCGACGACGAAGTCGAGGATCGCGCCGAACGATTTCAGCGGAACATCGACATGAAGGGCTCTCAGAATGGGCAGAATTTCTCCATGTGGCTTGCGCAACAGAAGATGACCCCCTACGCCTTCCACCAGTGGATTCGCACCGAGCTTCTGCTGGAGAAGATCGTCGCCGACGAGGCTGTCGTGACCGACGAGGAAGTGCAGGAGTTCTGGGAGGAGGAGCAGGAGCGTTTTCGGCAGCCTGAGCGGATGCGCGTCAGCCACATCTGCGTCAGCGAAAAGTCTGAAGCCGAGCAGATTCGCGCCGCGATTATCGCCGGCGAGCAGTCATTCGAGGACGCCGCCAGGGAGCATTCCCTCGACCCCTACACTCGCGATGAGGGCGGCGCATTCGGCGCAATCGAGCGGGGCGACTCCGACTTCCAGAAGGCCGCATTCGCGCTCCAGGACGACAACGCCATGAGCGATCCGGTCCAAAGTGAGAAGGGCTGGCATATCATCCGCCGCGATGACTACCTCCCGGAGTCCACGCCTGAATTCGACGAGATCGAGGATCAGCTCAGGCAGCAGCTCAAACAGCAGAAGCTGATGGTGCTGATGAACAACAAGCGCTCCGAGATCATGCGGAACGCGCGGATCGAGCAGGAACTTGACCCGCGCGAACTGGCCTCCGAATGAACGGGACGACCCGCTGACGGAAAGCTACCCGGCCAAACGCGCGCGTTCGCGGACAGGTGATTGATGTGACGCCCGACATGAGAGCGGCCACGCCTGACGACATGCCTCGACTGCAGGAGATCGTGCGCACAGTCTGGGCGATCGGCTCGGACTTTTCGCTCGAGGAGAAGTACGGCAGCGTCGGGGACGAGCGCTGGGATCGATGGCTTGTGCCGAAGGTCATGTCGAGATTGTGGGACGAGATTGGCAGTATCATCATCACGGAGATCGACGGGGAGATAGCGGGCTTTGTCAGCTATGCGCTCGAACGCTCGCGCGAGGTCGGCGTCATCCATTACAATGCCGTGGATCCAGCCTTCCAGGGGCGCGGTGTGGGCACCGCGCAGGTGGACAGGGTGCTTGAGATCTTTCGCGACGAGGGGATGAAGATCGCCTGCGTCGGCACAGGGTTGAACGAGGGCCACGCCCCCGCCCGCCGCATGTACGAGAAAGCAGGCTTTGAGCCGGTGATCGAGTATCGTATGTACTCGCGGCCGCTGGAGTGATCCGACGAGCAGTGCCCACCGGCCCACGCCCGACATGACGGGGCGGCTTCGGCCGCCCCGTCTGCACGTACGGGCGGCGCGCGTCAGAAGATCAGGCCCGCCGCCTCGGGGTAGCGGTCCCTGACCACGCGGAGGGTCTGACCGGCATGTCTTTTGAGCATCGCTGCGACCGCGTCGATGTCCACGCCCGCGGTGTGAAGCGAAAGCAACTCCGGCTGCGCGACCAGCATCTCCGCCTCGCTCATGCGCGACGCCCGCTCCGCCTGCCGCAGCATGTCCACCACGTTCCCGTAGGCGTCGGTGCCCACGTAGTCCGAGGGGCGCGTCAGCGGGTCCACCATGTGAGCCTCAGGCGGCAGTTCGGCCCACGCCATCCCTATCTGCCGCAGCAGGCATGGGATGCAGCCGCCGCACTGGCGATTCGCCCTCCCGACGGCCCAGCAGGACGCTGTGCTCTGGATCTCGGAGATCGACAGGTTCGGCGCGAGGATGTCCCGGATCAACTCCGACTTGGTCTGGTAAACAAAGGGGTTGGTCAGCCGCCCCATGAGGCCCGCGCGCTGCGCGATCTCGTTCATCAGCTTCAGCGCCGCCGGATGGGTGGAGTGTGTGGACATGCTGCCCGCGCGCGAGGCCGCGAACGGCAGCCCGGCGGTCAGTACACCGTTCTCTGGCACGAACACCTCGCGCACACCGATCGCCTCGGCAATCGCCAGCGCGAGCGCCATGAACAGCAGCGAGCGGCAGCGCCGCGAGGGCTCACGCTCCTCCGGCGGCGGATACGGCAGCGCCGCCTCTCCACGGGGGGCCGGCTCCACGCCACACGGACGCGCCACGCTTCGCCCCGGCCAGTGAGCCTCGAGCGCCCTCAGGACCGCCTTCTGCGAAGTTCGGACAGCCGGATTCCCCGACCGGTGGATGGCCCACGCCGGGCGCCTCCCGGTCTCCAGCAGCATCACCGCGCCGGCGAGAGAATCAAGGCCGCCCGAGAGCATGCTCACACAGTCGGGCTCGAATCTGCCTCGTGCCCCGTCCGCGCAGTCCCGCCGGGGCTCCCGGTCGCTTTCGTAGAAGATGAGATGGAACTGGTCCCTCGCAAGCTCATAGGTCAGCCGGTGCATGTCGGGCGCCAGTTCATCCCACAGATCCACCTGCCGCACGGGCACCGCAAGCTCAATCTCCCGCGGCCAGTCCTCCCGCTCCCCCCGCATCACCGCGATGTCGGCGGCGTAGATGGCGATTGCGATGTCAAGCAGGTCCTCCGCGGCATCGGGGAGCGGTGCGTCCCCCTGCGCGCGCAGTCCGTCCATCCGGGCGGAGACGTTCGCGCGCTCGCCGGCCCAGGCGATCAGGAGGTCTGCGTCTCCTGCGGGCGCGGCTTCCGGCGCCCTCCCCGGAGAGCCGTGGATGGCCGCGATGCGGGAGGGCATGCTCAGTTCCCCCCCGCTGCAAGCAGGTCGAGGCCGCGCCCGACGCCCGCGGCCATCACCGGCGAGAGCAGTTCGACCCTTTCCGCCGGCGAGTGATCGATCACGCGGCCAAGCTGATCCTCGTACTCGCTGAGCGTGACGTCCTTCCACGCATCGCGACAGTGCGCGGCGACCGCATCCTCGAGGCGGTTCGCGTGACTGACTGAGGGCACGCCCTCACCGCCGATGAAGTCGGGGAGGTCGCGGGCGACGAAGTACCTGAAGGTGCGATCGAGCTCGTGGCCCACGAAGAGCGCGGCGAGTTCATGCAGCCTGTCCTCGCGGCTGCAGCGGCCAAAGTTGCTCTCAGCCACCGCCAGCGGCACTTCCATGATTCCAGCGCCTGACGTGGACAGTGTGGTGAGGGCGAGGGTGGTGGTCCCGACTGCCTCCAGCGCAAGGTCGCCGAAGCGGGAGGCGTATCCCTCGGCGGCGATCGTCTGCTGGGCGCGCCCGCGCAGCCCCGCGGCCATCTGGACGGCGGCCGGCTCTGTCCCCACTCCAAGATCGGTCAGCGTCACCTCGATCCCGTCGCGGTCAACCCGCTGCACGCCCTCGACAACCGTCGCCAGGCAGGTCGTGGCAGCGGCGTCACTCATCCCCGCCCGCGTCTGGGGTTCCAGCGCCGCGACAATGCGCGAAACGACCTGCGCCGGAGACGGGTCGGGCTGCGCGTAGAGTTCGCGCACCCGCTTCCATGCTTCGGTTTCCGGTGATCTCTGCCAGGTGGAGGTTCCCATGATCCTGCCGACTCGGTCAAATTGCTCTGCGCCGCGGTATTCGGAAGGGTCCACGCCTATGTTCCTCCGCCCGCTCGTGAATTCCTTCGTCGGCTCCAGACCGGCGCGCCCTGCGCGCCTCCGTCCCACCGACAGTTTGCGTCCGCAACCGATTGCACGCACGCGTTGACAGAGTACGCTCGGCAGTGGTATTGTTCGGGCGGCAAAGGGCAAGTTGTGCCTTGCCGGTAATGCAGCAGCGTTCGCAGGTGGCAGCGGTGGCGGCAGAAGAACCCAAACCTCGACAGTTGGAGCTTCCGGATTACGTCCGGATTCTCTCCAAACGGAAATGGTTCATACTGGTGGTCACCGCTGTGGCCACCCTCGTGGGAGGGCTCTACGCTCTCTCCAGTGAGCGCATGTACGAAGCCACCGCGCTCGTGATGATCAAGCAGCGCCCCGAGGGCTTCTTCTGGATCACCGGCGAGCAGGCCGGCATGGCCCCCAACGTCGCGATGGACACCTACGCCCGCATAGCGCGCAGCAATCAGGTTACTACTCTCGCCGCCGACCGTCTGGCTCAGCTTCCCACCGAGAACCGTATCATCGCGGACGCCGGTGAGATCCGAAATACCCTCCAGGTCAGTGTGATCCCTCCCGACCTCCTTCGGATGGACGCCATCTCCCGCGATGAACGCAAAGCGCGCTACTTCGCCAACTACGCCGCGCAGGCGTTCGTGCAGGTGAATACCGAGGATCGGCAGGCGGAGAGCCGCACCGCGCGCGAATTCCTCGAGAACCAGGTTGAGGAGTACCGGGTTGAACTGCAGGATGTCATCGAGGAGATGACGGCACTCGCCCGGAATGCCGGCTCGATGAACCTCGACGCGGAGTCCGAGAGGGTCGTTGATTCGCTCAACCAGTACGAGAACCGACAGCGGCAATACGAGGCGGAACTGCGCGCGGCAGAGGCTCGACTGCAGCAGCTCATCGAACTGCGCGACAGCGAGGACGACATACTCGTGGATGAGGGCGTAGCGCAGCCCAATCCCGAGTGGACTGCGGTCCAGGAGGCACTGATCCAGGCGAAGGTGGAGCTGGAACGTCTCGAGTCCCAGTATACCGACGATCACCCGAGGGTGATGGACCAGCGGGCGCTGCTTGACGAACTTGGAAATCAGCTTGCCGTCACCGACGAGTTGGTGGGCAGAAGCACGGTGCGTGAGAATCCGGTCACCGGCAACATCGGCGTGGAGATCAAGGCGGCGCAGGTGGCGGTCCAGGAGGCGGAGGCGCGGCTGGCCGCGACCGGCGCCACCCTCGACGACATCCGCGACCAGGTTCGCGACCTGCCTGAGGCCCGCCAGCAGTGGCGCGCGCTCTCCGACCGGCTTGAGGCCGCTCGGGAGGCCTACCTCAGTCTGCAGCGGGAACTGCGGCAGGCGCGTCTCGCGGAAGCCATCAAGCAGGGCAACGCGAGTGTGGTAGACACCGCGGAGGCCGCACGGGAGATGCAGGCGTCGTTGTTCCGCTCTCTGGTCTTCGCCGGCGCGCTCGGCCTCTTCGTCGGCCTCGCCCTCGCGATACTGCTTGAGGCGCTCGATGACACGGTCTACTCGGTCGAGGACCTGCAGCGTGTCAGCGACCTCTACCTTCTCGGCATCATACCACTGCGTTCCGACGAGGCGGGCCCGCTTGTCACGATCGACGCCCCGAAGAGCCCGCCGGCTGAAGCATACCGAACGCTGCGCAGCAACATCCGATTCTCCCTGTTCGACCGGCCTGCCGAGACCTTCCTGGTAACCAGCGCCGGCTCCGGTGAGGGCAAGTCCGTCACTGCCGCGAATCTCGCCGTCGCCTACGCGCAAAGCGGCGTCTCGGTCATCCTCGTTGACACCGACCTTCGCCGGCCGGTCATGCATCGGCTCTTTGAGATCGAAACGCCGGTCGGTCTGACGAACGTCGTCGTAGGCGATCTTGAACTGTCGGCCGCGCTCGTGGACACCGAGGTCCCCGGCCTGAAGCTGCTCTCTACAGGCCCGCTGCCGCCCAATCCCGCGGAGCTGCTTGAGTCCGAGCAGATGACCCAGGTGATCGACGAATTGACGGAGATGGCCGACATCGTCATCTTCGATTCGCCGCCGGCGGTCATGCTCACCGATGCCACGATACTCTCCTCGAAGCTCGATCGCACCATCATCGTCGCCGAGTCCGGGCAGATCACCGAAAGGGCGATCAATGATCTCGAGCGCCTCTTCCGGCATGCCCGCGCGGACGTCCTCGGGATTGTACTCAACAAGCTCCGGGTGACCGGCGGCGACTACTACTATTACTACTACTATTACTACTACGACTACACCGCCCAGCCGAACGGTGACGCGGCGGGGGACACCCTCGATATTGACGGCGCGGATCTGACCGCCGGATCGCCTTCGGACTTCGACGCAGGTGAGCGCGGCCAGGACCTCGGCGACCTCAACGCACCTGCAGACCGGCCTGACGACGACGAATGACCGGTGCCGGCGGGGTCGTCAGCGGCCGGCAGCCGGCCGCTGTGTCAGGGGGCTCGCGCGCGTGAGACCACCACCGGCCCCACGCGCGAAGCCAGATCGAAAGACTCTGATGCGCTCCTCGCTCAGACGCAGGATTCTCCCCCGTCGCTGACGAATACCCGTCATGCATCAGCGGTTTCATCTGAACCGGGCCCCCCGGACCCGGCGGCGCACCTCTCCACTGGAGGAGGGTCTTCAATGCTCTGCGCTCGACGCGCGCTTCTCGCAGTGACCGTCGCCTCTATCGCGGCCGCAGTCCTCATCGGTTGTGGCAGCGATGATAAGAATACGCCCGGACCTCAGAATGCGCCTGTCGTGGACCAGTCCACCACGATCCCCGAACGCTTCCAGGTGAATATCACCCCGGCCGCGGAGCGCTACGAAATCCCGCGCGACCTCGGCACTGTCCGCAACCTCGACTACTTCGCGGAACTGACCGAGCGCCAGAAGCGCCAGCTTGCGCGCATCGGCTTTGTCGTCGCGCCGGATGACGCCGAGCAGATGTTCATGCTCTACGAGAGCTACGCGGAGACCGATGACGCCGCCAACTTCATCACCGTCGACTCGATGCTGCAGGCGTGGCACGTCTTCTTTGACTTCAGCCTGCGCACGCTCGAAACCGAGAAGCTCGCACCCGCCGCGCTGGAGATGACCGAGGCGCTCATGCAGGGCGCACACGAACACCTCGAGGACGCGCCGGAGGGACCACTCGAGGACGCCGCGATGCGCAACGTCGGATACTTCGCCGTCGCGGCGCGGCTCCTCGACCCGTCCGCGGATACTCCCGAGGCCGTCAGCGATCTCGTCGAGCAGGAGCTTGCGCTCATCGATGCCCACTCGGGGCGCGCCGAATCGCCGCTGCTTGGCAGCACCATCCACTACTCCCAGTTCAACCCTCGCGGCCATTACACCCGCAGCGCCGAGCTCGAGCGCTACTTCCGGGCGATGATGTGGTACGGCCTCGTCGGCTTCAATCTCGACAGCAGTGAGATGGCCGTCGCTCGCGCGCAGACCCGCCAGGCGCTGCTTATCACGAAGCTGCTGGCCGACGACCCGGCGGCGCTCGCGCTCTGGGAGCGGCTCTACGAGCCCATCGAGTTCTTCGTCGGCGGCGCCGACGATCTCGGCTACGAAGACTATCTGCCGCTTGCGCGTGACGCCTTCGGCGAGACGCTTGCGCTTGATCAGCTTGCCGCGGACGCGAAGATCGACGAGTTCATCGCCCGCGCGCGAGCCGAGCTTCCGGCGCCGGAGATCGCTCCGTTCTTCCATGAGGGCGATGCGTCGGGCGATCTCGTTGGGGAGCCGAAGGTGCAGGGGCGGCAGTTCCGTCTGCTGGGGCAGCGATTCATCCCCGACTCATGGATCATGCAGCAGCTTGTCTCGCCACTGGTGGGGAGCCCGGGCGCCGATACCGCGCGGGATGTGCCGATGGGCCTCGATGTGATGGCGGCCCTCGGTTCTGATCGGGCGCGCGAGATCCTCACCGAGCAGTACAATCAGGACCGGTTCGCCAACTACGAGTCGCAGCTTGACGAGGTCACCGCCGAGATGCAGCAGACTCCCGAGAGCACCTGGCGGTCGAACATGTACTGGGGCTGGCTGCACTCGCTCCGACCGCTGCTGCAGCCGGTGGGTGAGGGCTACCCGACCTTCATGCAGAGCACCGAGTGGCTGGACAAGGAACTGAGCACCTCGCTAGCGAGTTGGGCGGAGCTTCGCCACGACACCATCCTCTACGCGAAGCAGTCGGGGGCGGAGATGGGTGCGGGGCCGATGGGGGAGCCGAAGGGCTACGTCGAGCCCTATCCGGAGGTCTTCGCGCGCCTTGCCTGGCTGGCATGGCACTCCCGGGAGGTGCTCTCGGGGAATGATCTGCTGCCCGAGCGCCTTGACGCGCCCTACCGGAAGTTCGAGGAGATGCTGCTGTTTCTCAAGGAGATCGCGGAGAAGCAACTCACCGGCGTGGCCCGCACCGCCGATGAGTATGATCGCATCCAGTACTTCGGTGGCGAGCTTGAGCGCCTGACACTGGATGTCACCGAGGGCGGGGAGGGCGCGACGAACTGGTTCAGCATCGAGAACGAGACCGACCGCAACATGGCGGCGGTCGCGGACGTACACAGCTTCTTCGACCAGGTGCTTCAGGTCGCCGTCGGGCCGGCCTACCGGATTTACGTCGTGGTTCCGCATCCCGACGGGGACCTGCAGATCGCCAAAGGCGGCTGCTTCAGCTACTGGGAATTCCACTGGCCCGCGTCGGATCGGTTGACCGATGAGAAGTGGCAGGCGATGCTCGGGAGCGGTGAGGCGCCGCCGCGACCGGAGTGGACCGACAGCTTCATCGTCCCTGGGGGAGCGAACCATCAGCCCTGAGGCGCGCGCATTTGCGGGTGTCTCTATTCACGCGACGATCGGCAGGAGGCAATGATGAGCGAGGAGCAGGACCTTAACGCAATCTGGGAGCAGGCGCGAGAGAGACTGCTGGACAACATGGGTGACTTCAACCGCAGTCTGTGGGACGCGGCGAATACGGCTGAGCCGCTCACGCTGGACGAAGATGTCTTCGTGCTGGGGGTTCCCCTCGGCAGGATGGCGCTTGGCAGCCACCTCACCAGTACCGCCAACGGTCCGCTGGTCCGCCAGTCGATCGAGGAGGTCGTGGGCAGGCCGGTGAAGGTCGAACTGGTCGAGGGGACCGACCCCGAGGCCTGGGAACGGGAGAAGGAGCGGCGCAGGCTCCGCGAAGAGATGGCCGCGCGGCAGCAGGAGCGAGCGCGCGAAACCGCGGGGGCGCGCGCGATCTGGGGCGCGCTTTACGAGGAACTCGGCGAGATCTTCGGAAGCGTGCGCGGCCGCCGCTTCCCGGTCGCGCGTGCGAAGATGTTCGCGAAAGCTCTGCTCGCGATGCGCGACGCCGAAGAGAAGGCTCACCGGGAGGAACCGGAGGCCGGGGACACACACGAGGAGCAGCTTAACCGCAACATCTCGCGCGTCGGGGACTTCGCCGAGATTCCCGACACCATGGTCGCCGTCGAGTATCTCCGCGTCAAGCGCATGAAGAAGGACTGACGAGGGCCGCCGGAGGCATCGAGGGCGGCGGCGTTGGTCGGGCGATGCGGCCGCCGGTCGGCGGAGAAGCCCCGGCGGCCGCGGAGGCGGCTGTCATCTCATGCACGCGACGCGCCCGCTGCCATCTACGGAGAAGTGGTTGCGCACGCAGTTGCAGCAGACGCCCTTGTTGCCACACGGCTCCCAGGTACACACACAGAAGTCGAGGTTGGCGGGTTGATTCGTGTCGCAATTCTCCGCGGCCTGGCTCGCGAGGCCGACCGTCGCCTGATCGCGCTCCACGCCCCTCATACACGCCACGGTGCTGCTCTTCGCGGCATGTGACTGCAGGCACTCGCAGCATATCCCACGGTTGTCGCACGTCTCAGACGTGCATGGGCACATCTGCAGGTTGATCTCGTAGTTCACGCACTGCTCCGGTGTCGTCGCCATCCTGCTCCTCCTGACGTTGCTGCGCGTCATGAGTTAGCCTCTACCTCACTTTCTCCGCCGACCTTGAAAACACCTTCATTGTCTCACCCGCGGGATCTGAGGTTTATGCGCGAAGGCGACGGGGTAGATTAACGATGCCACGACAGGCTACAGGAAGCATGGGAGTGAGGCCTATGATTGACCTGTAGCTCCGAGACAGGCCGCAACGCATCGATTTCTACCTCGGAGGTGGCAACAAAGAACGCGATGTGATGAAACTCCCTGAACTACGAGCCCGCCCGGCGCCCGCGCCGGGCGGGCTCTGACGCGTACCCCGGCCCGGAAGCGGCGCGATACTGCTCGCCGTCTTGCTCGCGCGTGCTGTGCGCAATCGCCTGGGTCGCGGGAGGACACAGTGCCGTCACCATCGAATTTCTACCCATCCGTGGTCAGCGGGGCCGGCCTCAGACCGACCGGGAGGAAAATCATGTTCATCTGCACCGTGTTACGGCCTTCGCGACCCCATGTCGAGAGCGAGGCCGGGCATTGAGGATATTCGTCGCGCTGAGCCTGCTGGCGCTGCTCGTGGCGCTGCCGGCCTGCGAGCGTGGGCGGGGGACGGTCGTGTCCGCGCCCGGGGAGAAGCCGGAGGAGATGAGCGCCGCGGGCGAGGTCCTGGACGTCGTCGGCGCGAGCGTGCCATTGATCAGAGTGCAGGTCTCCGCCACCTCCGGGGATGACGAGCGGCAGACCGTCGGGGTGGTGGTCGGCGAGAGCGGACGCATACTCCTCGACGCCGAAGCGCTCTCGCTCACAAGCGGCACCGGAGATGGCGCTGAATTCGCGTACTCTCGCTCGATCGAAGTCATCTTCCATCCCGGTCTCGACACCGAACACCGGCACCAGGCCTCGGTTGTGCGGCAGGACCACGACAGTGGCATGGCGCTGGTGGTCATGGAGGGAGGCGTCGCCCCGGCCGCGCCCCTCGGCGACGATGTCTCCGATGGCGCGCGCGCGTTCCTGGTCAGCGATCCTCTCAGTTCGGGAAGACTGGCCGTGGAGGCGGGGACGGTCCGCGAGTACGTCACCACCGAAGCAGGACGCTTTGTCAGGCACACCGCCGGACGCGATGCCGATGCCGCCGGTCCGGTCTTCGACAAAGAGGGCAGGCTGATCGGCCTGCAGGTGGAAAAAGGCCCGACCGATCGGATGGCCATCCCGGCCGTCGAGATCGCCCAGTGGCTGCAAAGCCCCGTGCCTGATGCCGGTGCTACCAACGAATCGGGCCGGGCTCTGGCCCGTCTCCTCCCGCGGATCGACATGCAGTATCGCGTGAATGAGGATGGCGCAGGATACGTGATTCCTAGCCCCGATGACATCGACTTGCTGGTACGAGAGGCCTCAGGCATCATCACAGTCGAGGTCGATCTCGGCGCCCTGCACGTCGGCGACGCCATCGAAGCGCTCAGATCCAACTACTCCGATCCGGTCGGGGCGTACGCGCTCAAGCCGACGGATGCCGCTGAGCGGCTGGTCTGGGTGGCACGGTTGCCGACTCAGGCGGCGAACGCCTCCTACCTCGAGTATATCCTCCGCATCGGCGTTCTTCAGAGCACCCGCTGGACGCGGATCGCGGCGGGAATGGAGCCCGGCTACCCCTACGAGCATTATCCCGGCGGTGATCAGGAAGCCCTTCGCGAGCAGCTTGCAGAGGTGATTCGCGAGACGCAGATACCGCATGAGGCCAGCGGGGACGGTCACCGACTCCGACCGGACTCTCAGTTCCCCGTCTATGTGAGCGAATTTCAGGGGATGGCCTACGTCTATGCATTCTCCGGCGGGATGCCCGGCCAGGGCGATGCCGAGCAGGATCAGACCGCCCGGACGCTGCTCCGGCGAAACTGGGAGATGCCACTGGGGCGACTGGCGCTTGACAGGTTCCTCGATCTCGAGTGGGAGGCGCAGGTTCCGATCGAGCACCTGACGGCCGGACACCTTGCGGCGCTGGTGCAGGTCGCACAGGAAGAAGTCTCGCGACTGCAGCAGACCCACGGCGAGGTCCCCTTCAACGAGTGAGAGGCAGCACGGAGGCAGTCGGCGGTGGGCGGCTGTGCGTCATCCCGCGATCTCGCGGCGGTCTCGACTTCAGCGGTTCGTCTCTGAGCTTCGCCTGTCCAGGTAACATTGAGAGCAGGTCCGGCCAATATCATGTCGAATATCACTGAGTAACACTTCTTCGTCCATCAGCCCTGGAGGTGGCCACGATGCGCCGATTCCAGACTGTCCTCGCTCTGACACTCGTCTTAACCATGTTCGCCGTCGTGCCCGCGGCGGCGCAATTCCCCCGCATTCCCGATCTTGAGGACGTGGCGGACGATGTGCTCAAGGGACGAATCCCGGGTCTCGACAAGATTCTCAAGGAAGACCCGGCCATCGCCACCAGCTTCGATGACGCGGTCTTCGGCGTATCGATCATCGATGGCTTCGAGCCACCCGTGACCGCGCCGATGAGCCAGCTTCCGTTCACCGGCGACGGCGGCTTCATCGTCGCGCTCCCCGGAACATACGAGCTTGCGGCGAAGTCATTCTGCCTGCACGCCGGCACCCACGGCCCCGGTCAGGGTGAGGGCTATCTGTGGGCGCCGCTCAAAGGTGAGCAGGCGGGCGTCATCCAGAGTGTGCTCGATCGCTACATGATGCACCCGGAGATCGAGCAGCGGAAGGTGCAGTCGCTGATTTGGGGCATCCAGTCGAAGGCAAAGATCAATGAAATGCCCCGCGAACTGCGCGAGGTCGCCCAGGCGCTGCTTGAGCCCCGGCAGATTCGACGGCTCAACGGCGGCGCGCTGGGGATGGTGCCCGAGGAACTCTTCGACCAGGCTTTCGTGGACGTTCCGGACGAAGTGCGGATGGTGCTCGAGGCGGAGGCGCGCCTGCGCGATCGCCTGCGCCAGGAGGTATACGACTTCGATGCGCTGGAAGAGATCGCGGTCCTCTCAGGCGAGCCTGATCGCGAAGAGGGCGGGCCGGTCATCCCGCGCGGGCGCTGGTCGTTCCTTCCCGACGGCTTCTTTGTGCGCTTCGAGCCGCATGGCTACTCTCACACCACCGTGCAGCTTTACGCACCCGAACGCTTCCGCGCCGTGACCGATGCGGCGAACCGGATCACTTCCCTCACCGACCACGCAGGCAACATCATCGAGTTGGAGTATTCCGGCGCTGATCCGGCGGTGGCGCAGGGCGACGCGGGCGTCGTGGCGCACGCGCTCCAGGCGGTTCGGCTGATCGCGCCGGGGCGGGACGTTGTCGAACTGGCGGCCACCGCTGAAGACGTCGTGCTCACCGGCGTCCCCTCCGGCAACGGCGGTCTCCCAGGTGATCTCAACGCGCTCTACGAGGCGGGCAGCAGCGCGCTGGCGGATGTGCGGCAGCTTGCGAGCAACGTCGAGGGCGCATCTCCGGACTCTCCGCTGGTCGGCAACGTCGTGGATCTCGCGCACCTCTCGGGCGCCCTCCAGCGGCTCGTGGAGCGCACCGGCGCGGCGGATGCGGGTAGTCGCGCTCTGCAGGCGATGGGGCACAGGGCCGTCGCGGCAGAGCTTGCGCTGCTACTCACCGGTGCGGAAGACGAGACGGCGTTCCGCCCCGCCGAGCGCGAGACCCGCATGGCGATGCTCCCGTGGGCGACCGGCGCGGTCGTGGACATTGGCGCGAGCGCGTGGGCGCAGGGAGGCGGCGGTCTTCCCGTCTTCCGCCCCTCTGGAGGCGCCGGCACCCCTGCGAATCGCGGGCGCCAGCGCCTCGGAATGTCGGGTGGAGGGCGCGAGTTGCCCGTCTATCGTCCTTCAACGCGCCCGGATGAGCGTGAAGAGGGGCCCTCCGGGAGCGGCGACAAGGGTTCATATGCCGATGCGCGCAAGGGGCTTGACACGATTCAGAAAGGGCAGGACGCCATCGAGTTGATAGGCAGTGGGCCTGGAAGCTGGGCGGCCGGGAAGGTCGGGATGGGCATCCCGAACTGGCTCTTCGGCAAGATCCTCGACTTCAACTTCGACGCATGGGGCAAAGCGACCGCGGCGCTTGGCGGCGACCCGCCGGTGCCGAACTACGATGAGATCGCGATGCCCGAGCCGCTCTCGCTCCCGGACTTCGCGCCTGAAGAGGAGCTTTCGCCGGAGCACACGGCGGCGGTGCAGGCGCTGGCGGACACGACCGCTCGGAATCTCGCGATCGTGCGCGCGGCGAATGTCACCGAAGACCGCCTTGGCGGAGCGATGGAGGCGGGCGATGACGAGTGGACGGAGCGTCAGGCGGCGGCGCTGATTGATTACAAGCGCCGGGCCGGCCACGGGATGATGGAGATAGCCGAGGGCATCGACGCGGTGCTTGGGGCGCTTCGCAACGCGGGCGTGAACGAGCTTGTGATCACCCCGGACGCAGCGGAGGCCTACCAGCAGCGGCTGCGTGCGGAGGGCTTCAACGAGGATGAGCGCCAGGCCGCGCAGATTCTCGGCATCACGGACGAGGAGCTTGACGCGATGCTGGCGGAGCGTCTCGGCGCGGATCCGAACGAGCTTGCGGGCGATCTGATGCAAACGCGCGCGGAGTTCGCCGATGCGCTCTGGTGGCTCGGGATGGGCTGGTCGAACCTGCCTTCGGCTGAGAGCGGCGGGTGATGAGGCAGGCTCGACCCCGGCAGATTGCCGCCCCGCCTGAGCGATCGGGTGGGGCGGCAGCGCTCCTAAGCCTCGTATTTCGCCGCAATCGGCATGCGGCGGCCGGTGCCGAATGCCTTCGTGGTGACCTTCAGCCCGGGGGCAGCCTGGCGGCGCTTATACTCGTTGCGGTTGACCGCGCGCACCACCCACTCCACGCGCTCGGCATCGAAGCCCTGCTCCGTGATCTCCTCCGATGACAGGCCCTCCTCCACGTACAACTCGAGGATCGCGTCGAGGATCGGGTAGGGCGGGAGCGTGTCCTGGTCCTTTTGATCGGGCGCCAACTCCGCCGAGGGTGCCTTTTCGATCGTCGCTCGCGGGATGATCTCGCCATCGCGATTCATGTACTCCGCAAGCTCGTAGACCATCATCTTCGGCACATCCGCGATCACCGCGAGGCCGCCCGACATGTCGCCGTAGAGCGTACAGTAGCCGACCGCGAGTTCGCTCTTGTTGCCGGTGGAGAGCACGAGGTGGCCGTGCTCGTTGCTGATGGCCATCAGGATGTTTCCGCGGATGCGCGCCTGGATGTTCTCCTCAGTCACGCCCGGCGGCGGCGGGATCAGCGGGCGAATCTGCTCGACGTACGCGTGGTAGATCTCCGCGATCGCGATCTCCTCGAAGTGAACCTCCAGGTTGTCCGCAAGCTTC
The DNA here is from genome assembly GCA_051745855.1 of Armatimonadota bacterium. Classification (GTDB taxonomy): domain Bacteria; phylum Armatimonadota; class Zipacnadia; order Zipacnadales; family UBA5352; genus UBA5352. Next base: position 1,196 of record JBNJEK010000026.1, on the reverse strand, counting down.
TGCGAGTCCGACACGCTCCCTTCTGACGAGTACATCGAGGGCATGGTGACGCCCATCACGTTCTCGGGCCCGAGCGCCCGCGCGGCCAGGGCACAGGTGACGGCCGAGTCGATCCCGCCGGAGAGCCCGATGACCGCGCGCGTGAAGCCGCATTTGCGCATGTAGTCGCTGACGCCGAGCAGCAGCGCATCGTGTATGCTGGCTATCTCCTCGCCCGGCTTGAACGCGGCCTCGTCGCCCTGCGCGTCTGTGTCCACGGTGACGACGTCCTCGCCGAAGTGCTCGCAGGCGGCGGCGATGCGGCCGTGTGCGTCGAGCAGAAAGCTTCCGCCGTCGAAGATGAGTTCATCATTCCCGCCGACCTGGTTGGCGTAGACGAAGGGTGTCCGATGTGCGGCGGCGTGGCCTGCGATCAGTTCGTAGCGCACGCGGTCCTTGCCGGCGTAGAAGGGCGACGCGGAGAGGTTGATCATGACAGTCGCGCCCTGCGTGGCGAGTTCGGCGACAGGCTCGCGCTGGTAGAGGCGCTGGTCGGGCCACAGTTCGGGCGCATTCCACGCGTCCTCGCAGACGCTGATGCCGAGCATTTCGTCTTTGAAGGCCACAGGCGCGATCTCCGCGGCCGGGTCGAAGTAGCGATGCTCATCGAAGACATCGTAGGTGGGCAGGAGCGACTTGTGCCGGATTGCGACTACCTCGCCGCCCTCGATGAGCACCGCGGAGTTGAGCAGGCCTGCGCCAACACGCTCCCCGGTGCGCGTCGGCGCGCCGAAGAGCACCCCGGTGCCCGCGAACTCGCTCGACGCGCGGGCGAGATCGGCGATGGCGGCCTCCACGTCGTCGATGAACCAGCGCTTCTCCAGCAGGTCGCGCGGGGGGTAGCCGACGAGGTAAAGCTCAGGGAAGACGACGAGGTCGGTGCCCTCTGCATGGCAGCGTCTGACGACCTCCACGAGGCGCTCTGCGTTGCCTGCGATGTCACCGACGAGCGGGTTGAGTTGGGCGATGCTGATCTTCATGGGGGAGGCTCCTTCGCGGGTATCACCGTCTCGGCAGCACGTTCGCCGTGAGACCTCCCACATCCTGCCCGCCTGGCGTCTGAAGGAGACCCGCCCGGGCGGGACGAAACGAGCGCCGGAGGCGATGAAGATGGCCCGGCGACCGAACGTACTGTGGATCTGCACCGACCAGCAGCG
>JBNJEK010000025.1:0-27463 GCA_051745855.1 Armatimonadota bacterium | reverse complement strand
GACGAAGATCGCTCTTGCGGGCGGCGCCCTGATGATCATGCTGGGTGTCGTCGATCAACATACGGCCTTTCACGGCCGCCATGAGGTTGAGGGGATCGATTGGAACACGATCTTCCTGCTCATGGGGATGATGATCATCGTCAACATCACCCGCAGGACAGGCTTGTTCGAGTGGATGGCGATCAAGACGGCGAAACTCGGGCGCGGCCGGCCGATTCCTATCCTGATCGGCATGATGATCTCCACGGCGGTGCTGTCCGCTCTCCTTGACAATGTCACCACGATATTGCTGATGGTCCCCACCGTGATCGTCCTCTATGAGGCGATGGAACTCGATGCGGTTCCATTCATCATCTTCATCATCATGGCCTCGAACATCGGCGGCTCGCTCACACTCGTGGGCCACCCGCCGAACATCATGATCGCGTCCACCACGGGCTTCGAGTTCATGGACTTCATCCGGATCAACGGGCCGTTCGTCCTGCCCATGTTCGGACTGCTGCTTGGCTTCGTCTGGCTGTGGATGAGGCGCAAGGTAACGATAGCCGAGGAACTGCGCCTCCGGATCATGGACTTCGACGAGACGCGCGCGATCAACGATCAGCCGCTGCTCTGGCGCTGCCTCGGCGTCCTGGCCCTCGTCTTCATCGGTTTCGGAATTCACGGGCACATAGGGCTTCAGCCCGCCACAATCGCGCTCGGCGGAGGCGCGCTCCTGCTCTTGCTCTACCCGGAGGACAGTCGGGAGCCGCTGGAGGAGATCGAGTGGCCGACGCTCTTCTTCTTCATCGGCCTCTTCATCATGATCGCCGGCCTCACCAACACCGGCGTCGTCAGGGCCGTCGGCATGGGCATGATCGAGGTCACCGACGGGCACCCCTACGCGCTGACGCTGCTGGTGCTCCTCGTCACCGCCGTCGCGTCAGCGCTGATGGACAACATCCCGTTCGTCGCGGCGATGACGGCACTGCTGCGGGTGGTCGCACCTGAATTGCACCCGGATCCGGCCTCAGCAGCCACCATCTTCGACCTGTTGCAGCATCAGAGCATCCTGCCGATCTGGTGGGCGCTGTCGCTGGGCGCGGGGCTGGGTGGCAACCTCGCCCTTATCGGCGCCTCTCCGAACGTGGTGGCCGCTGGCATTGCCAGGCGCTCGGGCCACGAGATCGGCTTCATACGCTTCCTGAAGTACGGGGTCCCGATCACGCTGCCGATGATCGCCATGGCGGCCGGCTACCTGTGGCTGCGCTTCTTCATGTAGCGGGCGCGGGTTCGACCTGCGAGACCGGTCGCCCGGCAATCGCGGTCTGAGTTGACGGGTCCGCGGGCGGGAATGTGATCCCGCCCCTCCAAACGACTGGACAACGGCTCCCTACTCCCACCTCAACGCCTCAAGCTCCCTGCGGAACTGCGCCTCAAGCCGTCGCGCCTCCTCAGAGTGCTTCGCGATGAGGTTGGTAAGCTCCCGGGGATCGTTCTCGCGATCGTACAATTCATCCTCGCCGCTGCCGCCCGGCAGCAGCAGCGTCCACTTCCCGTCGCGAATCGCCGCGCTCTGGCAGTGAATGCCCGTGATCGCGTAGTCTCGCACACTCGCGACATCGCCGCGCACAAGCGGCAGCAGGCTCGTCCCGTGTGTGCCCGGCATCGGCTCCACGCCCGCCGCGTCGCAGATCGTGGGCGCGATGTCCGAAAGCCGCACCAGCGACTCCCGCCTCTCCCCCGCCCCCGCGCCGGGCAGATGCACCATCAGCGGGACGGCCGCAAGCTCCTCGTAAAGCCACGGTTGGTGCTTGCGCACATACCCGTGATCGTCGAGCGGCTCGCCGTGGTCGCTGGTGAAGACGATCACCGTGTCATCGAAGTAGCCCAGTCCCTCGGCGGCGCGGAGCAACTCTCCGATCCAGCGGTCAACTAATGTGATCTCGCCTGCGTAGAGCGCCCGCACGTTCGCGATCTCCGCCGGCGTCAGGTATCCCTCGACCTCCGAAGGCACCGGATCGATGATCTCTTTGCCGGTGTACCCGGGGTTGTACTGGTCCTTGATCTCCAGCGGGGGGTCCCACGGCTCATGCGGGTCGAAGAGGTCCACCCACAGGAAGAGGTTCTCCTCGCCCCGGTGCGCCTCGAGCCAGTCGATCGCCCGCAGGCAGACCTGCGCGCAGAAGTAATCCTCCTCGCGTTTGCGCATGGAGATGTTGCGCAGGTACTGGCGGAACATCGTCGCCATGCGTTCGGTCTTGCCTGAGACGGGGCTTGGCTTGAAGTGGCGCTCAAACTGCTCCGCCATCTGCTCTGCGTCAACTTCGGACGGGAGTATCCACGGATCGTACTCCTGTCCGCGGATGAAGACGCGCTCATCGAAGCCGCGGTCGTAGTTGTACCCGGGCTTGTGCAGGTGGTAGACGTCGGTGACAAACGCCGAGGTGAAGCCCTTGTCCCAGAGCCACTCGGCCACGGGCAGGTCATCCCGCTCGAACGGCTGCCACGGGCGGAAAGGGAAGTTCACCCGCCCCTGCATCATCGATGTGCGGCAGGGGCCGGTGTTGAGCGAATCGGCGTAGGCGCCGTCGATGAGGCAGGACTTCTCCGCGAACCGGTCGAGGTTGGGGGTCTCGATCCAGTCATTGCCGTAGCAGCCGAGATGGTCCTTGCGAAAGCTGTCGGCGACGATCATGATGACGTTCATTGCGCGTCCTCCCGTTCCGGCGGTCCGAGCTGATCCCGGATGATGACGTCGTGGCGCAGGTCGCGCGGGATTTCGGCCGCTCGACGGACGATGGCGTGGTTGCAACTGCCGGGCCGCGGATGCCCGAGGACGACGAGAGCGGACATAAGGTGCCTCCCGGGTGCGATGTGTTGGCGCACCCTCATTCCCCATCGGCGCCCGCGAGGCCTTCCGCCTTGCAGGAGGGCCCGCTCTGTGGTTGAATATGATGGAGGCAGCATCGTGGAGGATGGATCTGACCATGGCGCCCGACGAGCGTGCCAACAAGGACGTCTGCCCCGTCTGTGGGACGCAGTTGCCGGAAGAGCCGGGCGTGCGACGGTGCCCCCGGTGCGGCGCCCGAGCGATCGCGTGGAGGCCCGAGCAGCCGCTGGACGAGCCGGTGGTGCTTTTCAATGCCCGCCTGGCCGGGATCATGGCGGGCGTATTCACGTCGATGCTGGCGCTGCTGGTGCTGGGCTACCGCTTCCCGCTCCCATGGGGCGTGGCCCTCATCACCCTGGCCCTGCCTGTGGCGGGCTATGTCGTATTCGGCACGGTCGCGCAGAAGGTCCCCGCGTCATGGAGGACGCAATACCTGGCCGGAGTGCTTGCTCTCGACGCCGGGCTTCTGACCGCTGTGTTCGTGAGCGTGATGGGTTTGACGAGTCCGACGGCGCTGCTCGTGATAGTGGCCGTCGTTTGCGCGCTGAGCTGGCGGCACATAGCCCGCGCAGTCGCCTCGAGCCAGCGTAAGGAGCAGTGAGCCAGCGGCGGGCGATGGGTCGTGAAGTCCGCACCCGCGCCGGACCGCCGGACCGTCGCAACAAAACAAACTGGAGGCTGTCACGATGTCAGTTCAAGATCAGGTCTCGAATGCGGCACAGGCCGCACGGCAGGCGAGTCGCACACTGGGAAGCATCGACGCGGAGACACGAGCGAATGCCCTCTGCCAGATGGCGCAGGGCTTGCGGGATAACGACCGCAGCATCATGGAGGCCAACGCGAAGGACATGGCCGCCGGTGAGGATCAGGGCCTGTCCTCGGCCATGCTCGATCGGCTCTTCCTTGATGAGGAGCGCATCGAGAAGATCGCGGTGGCACTCGAGGAGATCGCGGAGTTACCCGATCCCGTCGGGAAGGTCCTCAAGGAGTGGACGATCGACAACGGCCTGCTCATCCAGCGGGTCTCCGTCCCGATCGGCGTCATCGGCATCATCTACGAGTCGCGGCCCAACGTCACCGCCGATGCCGCGGGCCTGTGCATCAAGTCGGGCAACGCCTGCGTGCTGCGGGGCGGCTCGGAGTCGATCAACTCGAACCTCGCCATCGCCCGCGTGTTGCAGGACGCCGCTGAGCACGCCGGTCTGCCCGCCGGCTCGGTCAGCATCGTCCCGATCACCGATCGCGAGGGCGTGCAGGTGATGTGCCGGCTTCCCGAGTACATCGATCTGATCATCCCCCGCGGTGGTGAGGGACTGATCCGAGCGGTCACTGAGAATGCGCAGGTCCCGGTGCTCAAGCACTACCGCGGGATGACGCAGATCTACGTGGATGAGGCCGCTGACCTCGACCTCGCCGTCAAGCTCGTGCATAACGCGAAGGTCCAGCGCCCCGGTGTCTGCAACGCCGTGGAGAACCTCTACGTGCATGCGAACGCGGGCGAGACGCTCAACGCGATCGTCGATGACCTGCTCGAAGCCGGCGTGGAGTTGCGCGGCTGCCCTCGCACGCTGAAGATGGTCGACGCCGACATCAACACGGCGACCGACGAGGACTTCGACACCGAATACCTCGACCTTGTGCTGTCGATCATGATCGTGGACTCCCTCGACGACGCCCTCGGGCGGATTGCCGAGCACACCTCCGGTCTCACTGAGGCGGTCATCACCGAGGATCAGGAGGTCGCCGATCGCTTCCTTCGTGAGGTTGATTCCGCGGCGGTCTATCACAACGCCTCGACGCGGCTCACCGACGGAGGCGTCTTCGGCCTCGGCGCGGAGATCGGGGTCTCCACGGATAAGCTTCACGCGCGCGGCCCGGTGGGAGCCGAGCAGCTTACCATCTTCAAGTACGTCTGCCGCGGCGACGGTCAGATCAGGACATGAGGGGCTCAGACGTGGACTTCGAGTTCGAGGCAGGTAAGCCCCGGCGCATCGTGGTGAAGGTGGGTACGCGACTCGTCATTGACACCGACGGGCAGCCTCAGCACGACTTCCTCTCGCGTACCGCTCGCGAGATCCGCGGTCTGATGGACCAGGGCATTGAAGTGCTGCTGGTGACCTCCGGTGCCGTGGGGATCGGTCGTCGCATCATCTTCGACCGGCCCGGACGACTGCTGCGCGTCAACGAGCGTCCCTCGGCAGCCGCGGTCGGACAGCCGATTCTGATGCGTTACTGGGCGGAAGCGATGGCGGATGTGGGCATCACCTGCGCGCAGGTGCTGCTCACGCAGGATGATGTCGTGAACCGGCGGCGATGCATGCGCCTGCGCGAGACGCTGGAGGATCTCCTCAACTGGGATGTTCTCCCGGTGCTCAATGAGAACGACAGTATCTCGACCGAGGCGGTGACTTTCGGAGAGAATGATCTGATGGCCGCGATGGTGGCGGTCGCGATCACCCCTGCCGAGTTGCTGGTGATGCTGTCGGATCAGGCGGGACTTTTCACCGCCGATCCGCGGTCCAACGAGGACGCGGAGTTGATCTGTGAGGTCAAGCCGCATGAGGATGTCGGTCGCTTCGCCTCGGGCGCAGGCGGCCCGGAGTCTCTCGGTGGGATGAGCAAGAAGGTCGAGGCGGCGCGCAGGGCCACGGACTGCGGCATTCGCGTGGTCATCGCGGACGGGAACGCCGATCGTGTGTTGGAGCGGATTCTGAAGGAGGAGCAGGTCGGGACCTGCATGTTCCCGCGGCCGCGGATGCCCAGTCGGAAGGCGTGGCTGGCGATGCACCTGATGCCATCCGGGACCCTGGTTGTCGATGAGGGCGCGAAGCGAGCGCTGCTTCACCCCGACGGAGCGAGCCTGCTTCCGAGCGGAATCACGGGGGTACGTGGTGACTTCCGGGAGGGCGACCTGGTAATCGTACGGGACAGCGCGGGCCGCGAGATCGCGAGGGGGCTTGTGAACTACTCCTCCAAGGAGGCCACCGCGATCATGGGCGCGCAATCGTCGGAGATCGCCGAACGCATCGGGCGAGAGGGCGAGGCCGAGGTGATCCACCGCGATGACATGGTCATAAGCGCTCCGTGAACGGAACCCCTCTGACAGCAAACGGCCCCCGCGATTCGCGGGGGCCGTTGTCGTCTGTCTTATTGTGTGATGCCCGTTACTCAGTACCCTCGGCATCCATGTCGGCCTCTTCGTCGCCGTCCATGTCAGCCTCTTCATCCATGGGCGCCTCGTCCATGGGCTCTTCATCCATGGGCTCTTCGTCCACGGGTTCGTCGTCCATGGGCATGGGCTCTTCATCCATCGGCATGGGCTCCTCGGGCGGCGGCTCCATCATGCCGGGGTCCTCCACCGGCTGATCTGCCGGACATCCGGCGAGAACAGCCACTGCCGCCGTCATAGCGACAAGCGCGACCACCATCAATACGATGCCCCATCTGCTTCTCATTGTACAGCCTCCTTCACGTCATTCACTGCGTTCCCCAACGCAGCGCGTCATCGCCCTGATGGGCGGTCCTGCCTCAATAAGGCGTCGAATCACTTGTCCATCGACGCGTACGTCATTCGTCCATGATCTCCGATTGGGTGTAGCTCAGCCGCAACAGCAGCCCGGCCTGATCCACTTCGTCCTCGCTGATCGGCCCACTCGTGCTGCCCCCGTCCTCTTCACTGTCCACATCGATTTCGAACGAGAGCAGGATTGCGGCCTCTTCCCACTCCTCGAGGAGCGCCGCGTTGCTCTCAAGTTCCTCAGCGCGGGCGAAACTCGCCCCCGCGGCCTCATCGAAACCTGCCGCCTCCAGTATATTGCCGATCCACCAGTGAAGATGTCCGTCGAGTCTGCTCCCGCTCAGACCGTCCTGGAGCGAACTGACCGCTGCAAGACAGGACAGGCGGAAACGATCCTCATCATGGACCACTTGCTTGCCGCTGGCATTATCATACCGTGTAAACGTTCGCATGGCAAGTTCATATCGATTGTATCCGAGTGCAAAGAAGGCCATCGGGTGATCGGCACCCGCCTGGACCGCACAATCAAGCGTCTCGACGACCTGCTCAATCTGCGCAAGCTGGTAGTAACACTCGGCAGTGAGCAGCAGTCGCGCTGTCTCCGCGTCGCCATGCGTGCGATCGACGTGCAACTGCTCAAGCAGCACCTGGAGGCCGACATCCCGCCTCTGAGCCGCCGCACGAACATTCCCCAGCGTGACCTGGTCCTCCACGGAGAAGACATGCAGCGCCCGGTGATACTGCTCCATCACCTCGAAAAACTCAACGAGCCGCAAACGCAGCCCCTGCCCCGCTCGACCGCCACCCGCCACGTATTCGGCGATGGCGTCGTAATATGCGAGCGAGAAGGTGGATACGGTCTCGTATTCGCCCAGACGATCGAGCCGATCGTAGATGTCCTCACAGTTGGCCCATGACATTGCTTCGGTGCTGCCTCGATTCTCTTCGACGTGTAACTGAACGGTAGTTTCGCGCTCGGGCACAGGACTCCTTCAATGATCTCAAGAACATACAGATACAATCGGGGGCCGGTCATCAACCGGCCCCCGGGAGACGTTGCTGACAGGGAGTTACGTCAGTTCGATCTTCGCCCCTGCCTCTTCCAGACGCTCCTTCATCGACTCGGCGTCTTCTTTCGACACGCCCTCGGCCACGACGGCATCGGGAGCGGACTCCACGAGTTCCTTGGCTTCCTTCAGGCCAAGGGACGTCGAGACCTCGCGCACGGCCTTGATGACCTTGATCTTCTCATCACCGGCGTCCGCGATGACGACGTTGAACTCTGTCTGCTCCTCCTCTTCCTCCGCAGCCTCAGCCGCGCCGCCTGCCACGGCGACGGGCGCCGCGGCGGTCACGCCGTACTTCTCCTGCAGCTTGTCTTTCAGCTCAACAAGCTGAAGAACGGTCAACTCGTCTACCGCTTCAATGATCTCGTCAACGGTCATTGTTGGATCTCCTTTGGATATCTGACTTGACATCTGCAGTGTGCGTCACGCGGCCTCTTCGCCGCCGCCCTTCTCCTCGGCGACCGCCTGGAGCGTAAACACCAGGTCGGAGACTACGCCGCTGAGCGTGAAGACCAGTTCGTTGACCGGCCCGGCGAAGGCGCCTACCACCGACGCGATCAACTCGTCGCGACCGGGTACCTTTGACAGCATCTCAAGCTCTTCAGGGGAAAGTCGCTCACCCTCGACGACGCCCGCCTTCACTGGGGGCTGATCGTGATCATCAGCGAAGTCGGTCAGCACCTTCAGTGGTGCGATGGGGTCCTCGGCGCAGTAGGTCACTGCGTTGGGGCCGAGAAGCAACTCGGACAGACTCTCGTAGGGCGTGTCTTCAACCGCAATCTTCAGCAGACGGTTCTTGACGACCTGCATCCGCCCGCCCGCTTCGAGTAACTGACCTCGCAGTTCTGTCGCTTCAGCGACGGTCAGGCCCTCGAACTCGGTGAGGTACACGCTACCTGAGGCCTCGAGGCTCTCACGCATCTCGCGAACTTTGTCTCGCTTCTCCTGTGTTGGAATCTCTGTTCACCTCCCGCGACCCGGCGCCTGATAAACGCAAAAAGCGGGAGCGCCGGGACAGGCGCTCCCGCTGGTATGCACAGATCATGCAGCCGCAGGGTGCTCCTGACCTCGGCAGGCCGAGCGACGGTCACCGCTCGATTAAGCCCCGCAGGGCGCCGGCTGTCTTAAGCCCGGATACGTATGTGTCGATTGTAATCGTCAACCGGAGCCTACGCTGCGCGCCGGGTCACGACGTCGGAAACCAGGACCTTCACGCCAGGGCCCATCGTAGCCGAGAGTGTGATGCTGCGGATGAACCGGCCGCTGAAGGCCGCCGGCCTTGCGGCCACGACCGCCTTGATGAGGGCCTCGAAGTTCTCGCGGATCTCCTCGTCGCTGAACGATGTCAGCCCGAGCGGAACATGCAAAACCGCGCCCCGATCCATCTTAAACTCGACCTTACCGCCCTTGAGCGACTCGACCGCTGTGCCGACGTCATCGGTGATGTTACCCGCCTTCTTCGAAGGCATACGCGGTCCAAGCTGCTTGCCGAGCGGCCCGACGATCCGCATCATCTGGGGCTGCGCGACGAGAATATCGAACTCATCCCAGCCGTTGCGGATGTCTTCGACGAGATCCTCGCCACCGACGCGGTCCGCCCCAGCCTCCTCGGCCGCGCGGACTGCTTCACCCTCGGCGAATACCGCGACGCGCGGGACCTTCCCGGTGCCGTGCGGAAGGATGACCGTGCCACGCACGTTCTGGTCGCCCTTGCCAGCCTGAACGCCGAGCTTGATCGCGCAATCGACGGTCTCATCAAAATCCGCGGTGGCAGTATCCTTCACCAGCGAGACAGCCTCGTCAAGCGTGTAGTAGTGCTTGACGTCAACTTTCTCGCGCGCCTCCTCATATCTCCTGCTTGCAGTGGTTCTGGCCATCCCGGTCACCTCTGAGTACGACAAATGCTGTCTGCGGCCCCTGTTACTCGGCCTCGGCCGGAGCCGCTTCTTCTGCTGCTTCTTCTCCCTCTTCGCCCTCAACCGCTTCCTCGCCCGCCTCGCCAACGGCAGCCACGGCCGGAGCGGCCTCTTCCTCTTCGACGACCGTTTCGCTGGCATCCACGTACTCGGCGCCGGTCGCCTCTTCGACGACCTTGATGCCCATGCTTCGGGCGGTACCGGCGACGATGTTGGCGGCGGCATCGATGTCGCGGGCGTTGAGGTCCTCCATCTTCACCTCGGCGATGCTGCGGACGTCGTCCCACGTGACTTCGCCGACGAGCATCTTGCCCGCCTGTCCGCTGGCCTTCTCGAGATTCGCGGCCTTCTTGAGAAGACTGGACGCCGGTGGGCTCTTGCAGATGAACTCGAAGCTTCGGTCCGCAAACACCGTGATCTCAACAGGGATGATATCACCCATCTGCTGAGCCGTGCGGGCGTTGAATGTCTTGCAGAAATCCATGATATTCAAGCCGTGCTGGCCCAGCGCAGGGCCGACCGGCGGAGCCGGCGTGGCCTTGCCCGCTGGGACCTGCAGCTTGATCGTTGTGAGAACTTTTTTCGCCATCTCGGGTGCTCCTCACGCCGCCGCCCAAAGCGTTGAGACTCGGGCGCCGACTGGTCTTAGGGCCTCTGTGTCCCTGAATCTTGCGCTGTGACCGCTTAGAGCTTCTCTACCTGCGTGAAGTCCAACTCCACCGGCGTCTCCCTGCCGAAGATCGAGATCAGCACCTTAAGGGTCTCCCGCTCTGGGTTGACCTCGATGATCTTCCCGGTGAACTCCCCGAACGGCCCTTCCGTGACGCGGACACTCTGATCGACCGACCAGATCGCCTTGGGCCGCTGGCTCTCCTCGCCCACGACCTCGAGTATCTGCTGCACCTCGTCAGCACGCAGCGGTACCGGCTCATCTGAAGAGCCGACGAAGTGTGTCACACCGTTCGTCTGGGTGATGAGTTGCCGCATGTGGTCGGTCGCGTCAACCTCGATCAGTACGTAACCGGGGTAGAGCTTGCGCTTTACTTCTCGACGCTGCCCCCCCGAGGAACGGATCTCGGTCTCGGTGGGGACCAGGATGCGGCCGAGCAGGTGGGAGAGTTCTTTGGCCTCGGCCCGCTTCTCGATGCTGGCCTTGACCTTGTTCTCCTTCCCCGTCAGCGTATGCAGTACGTACCATTGCTTTGCCATGGTCCCGCCTCTTCGCGCCTCACGCGGCTTCGTGCGTCACATCTAATCGTAGAGACGAAGCGCCCCTACGACTCTTGTGAAGATAAAGTCAAATATCCCTATCCAGATGGAGACGATGCCAACTGCCACGACGACGACGCCCGTGAAGGCGTAGGTCTCGTCGTGACTTGGCCAGACGACGCGCTGCAACTCCATCCAGACGTCCTTGAGGAATTCGGCAAGTTTTCGGAACGGACTTCTGATACGTTGTAGCATCTATGTCCTCTCCCCGGCGGCCGCGGCGGCCTCCGTGACCGCCGCCCGGAGATCAATCGCCCCGGGAGGTGCACGGCGGGCGCAGATGCCCTGCGCCCGCGGGTGCTCGTGTTGCCTGATTGCCGTCGCTTGAAGCTGCCGCTTTTTTGAGCAGACTGGCAGGGGCAGCGGGACTCGAACCCACAACCGCCGGTTTTGGAGACCGGTGCTCTGCCAAATTGAGCTATGCCCCTGCCCGAACCTGGCGAGGCGCACGCGCACGCTTACTTGCGCAATCGCGTTTCCTTATGCTCGGTGTGCTTGCGGCACTTCGGGCAGTGCTTCTTCAGCGTCAGATTATCCGACACGTTCTGTCGGTTTTTGACGGTGTAGTAGTTGTTCTCGCTGCAATCGCCGCAGCGCATAATGATCTTTGTCGCGGGCATTATTCAGATCCGCCCCACTTACTCTGTGACCTTGGTAACCACGCCGGCGCCGACCGTCAGGCCGCCCTCGCGGATCGCGAAGCGAACGCCCTGCTCCATCGCGATCGGCTGGATCAGCTCAACCTGGATGGTGACGTTGTCGCCGGGCATGACCATCTCGGTGCCCTCAGGCAGCGTCACGTCGCCGGTGACGTCCGTGGTTCGGAAGTAAAACTGCGGCCGGTAGCCGTTGAAGAATGGCTTGTGGCGGCCACCCTCGCTCTGTGTCAGGACGTAGACCTCACCCTCGAACTTGGTGTGCGGGGTGATGGAGCCGGGGTCAGCGACAACCTGGCCGCGCTCGATCTCGTCGCGTTCGATCCCGCGCAGGAGCAGGCCGACGTTGTCGCCGGCGAGTCCCTCGTCCAAGGTCTTACGGAACATTTCCACACCGGTGACAACCGATGTCTGGGTCTCGGTCAGCCCGATGATCTCGACATCGTCGCCGGTGTTGATCTTACCACGCTCGATGCGGCCGGTGGCGACGGTGCCGCGACCGGAGATAGTGAATACGTCCTCGACCGGCATCAAAAACGGCATGTCGAGCGGGCGCTCGGGCGTCGGGATGTAGCTGTCAACAGCGTCCATGAGCTCGAAGATAGGACCGCAATCCTCGCACTCGCGGGTGCCGCAGCCGCACTCCATGGCCTTGAGGGCCGAGCCCATGATGACCGGAGTGTCGTCGCCGGGGAACTCGTACTCGTCGAGAAGCTCCCGGACCTCAAGCTCAACAAGCTCGAGAAGCTCGGGGTCGGCGATGTCGCACTTGTTAAGGAAGACGACCATCGCGGGAACGTCAACCTGGCGAGCAAGCAGCACGTGCTCGTTGGTCTGCGGCATCGGGCCGTCGGTGGCGGCGACCACGAGGATCGCGCCGTCCATCTGCGCGGCGCCGGTGATCATGTTCTTGATGTAGTCACGGTGACCGGGGCAGTCTACGTGTGCGTAGTGCCGCTCTTTGGTCTCGTACTCAACGTGGCAGGTTGCGATGGTGACACCGCGCTCACGCTCCTCGGGCGCGGCGTCGATCGCCTCGAAATCGAGAGGATCGGCGTGGCCCTCATCGGACGCGCAGAGACACTTGGTGATTGCCGACGTGAGTGTCGTCTTGCCGTGGTCAACGTGGCCGATGGTCCCGACGTTTACGTGCGGCTTGGTTCGCTCGAATGTTTCCCTCGCCATTGAACTTCCTTCCTCCTAAACTCCGTGAGCTGCCCGGTTTTCCAGGCAGTGTGGCCGGCGGAATTGCCGACCCATCCGGTGTTGAGCCAGTTTCGCCCGGATACCGCCGGGCCGCTACGATAAGAGTCATGCGTCGCCGCAACGGGAGATGCCGCCGCGCGGGTCGCGCAGTGGCAGGAGCGTCGCGGGGTTGCTGTCAACGTGTTTTCGCGAAACGCCGATATGCATCAGCAGGAAGCGGGGCTTTCCCGACTCCCGGCATATCCTCGTTTCGCCGCGGCAAATCTGGAGCCCACGATGGGATTTGAACCCATGACCTTGTCCTTACCAAGGACACGCTCTACCCCTGAGCTACGTGGGCGGGGTTGATGGTGGAGGGAGGAGGATTTGAACCCCCGTAGGCATTCGCCGGCAGATTTACAGTCTGCTCCCTTTGGCCACTCGGGCATCCCTCCACACTACCAGTTGTCAACTTCGTCTCCGGCGTGAGCCGTGCGTCACTCAACTCGACTGGAGCCGGCGATCCGATTCGAACGGACGACCTGCTCATTACAAGTGAGCTGCTCTACCGCTGAGCTACGCCGGCTCTCTATCACGCCCACCGAGGGAACACCCCGGCGGGCGCATAATCATACCAACCTTGTTTCAGATTGTCCAGCCCTTCGGGGCGCGCCGATCAATCTCCGACCGGAACGTGGTCCTCGAGCTTCTTCTTTGCCCGCTGGAGGGCGTTGTCAACCTGCTTGACGTTGGTCCCGAGTTGCTCGGCGATATCGCGATAGGAGTGACCGTGCAGATACTCCTGCAGCACATCGCGCTCGAGATCCGAAAGCGACCGCTCCATCTCCAGAGCGACCTTCCGCTGCAGCTCCCGGCCGATCACGGCCGCGTCAGGCCCATATTCGCCGTCATCGGTCAGGACGTCTTCGAGCATCCCGTCCTCATCGGCGTCGGGCGGCGACGCTTCCATCGACACGTATGAGTTCAGCGCCTGATGCTTCTGTCTGCTTGCGCACTTCACCGCGCTGATGATCTGCCTGGTGACGCACAAAGCTGCGAATTTGCGAAAGCCGCCAAACTTGTGCAGCGAGAAGTCACGGATGGCTTTGAAGAGTCCGATCATCCCCTCCTGGATGACGTCCTCGCGCTCAGCGCCCATGAGAAAGTAGCTCTTGGCCTTGGCTTCAACGAGCCCCTGGTACTTCCGGAGCAGATACTCCGTTGCATCACCACTGCCCTGCTTCGCGAGTTTGATTACGTCATCCTCGTCCATGTTGCGCCACGCTCGTTGCGTCCTCACCGACCCCTGCATGCAACCCCACCTCCACGACATAGTCCGAGCGCCCTGTGCGCAGACCTGCCCCATGGCAGATCGTAACGGGCGGCCCGGCAAGTGGCTGTTCCGGCACCGGCGCCTTCCGCGGCGCCGCCGGATTCCAATTCCAATGAACGCGTGTCGCCGCGCGGTGTGTTCTTCCTGCGCTGCGACGGTAATTAAGTATAAGACATCCGAGCGGACAAGTCAAGGATCAACGCGCCACCGACATCCTGCTGTCGGTTGTCTCAATTCGTGTGGTACCAGAAGATTGACATCAGCGCGACTGAGATGATCCAGCCGATTGCGAAGTACTTGGTCAACCTGGCCAGCAATTCCTCACGCGTGCCCTTGCGGAACTGGCTGGCGTCCGTGCCACCCATCGCCGCGGAGAAGCTCTCCGCCTTCGAGGTTTGCAGCACTACGGTAACGATGAGGGCGATACCGAGAATTGACGAAATGATCTGCAGGGCGACCACCATGGTAGTCTTCTACCTCTTCGTCAGAAATTTGGTCAGTCCGGGTCCGTCTCGTCTTCGGCAAACTGCTGTGCAGTCCAGTCAACGAAGCCGAATATCACGTCCGGCGTGAGGCCGACGTGACCTCCTTCGAACCAGACGGTCTGCACTGGCTCGCGCGCGGCTTCGTGGAGGGCCTCGGCCGCGGCGCGCGGAATAATCGCGTCCTCAGTCCCGTTGATAAGCAAAACGGGCCGAGGGCTGATCTTCCCGATGAAATTCACCGGATCGACGGGAGCGAGTGCGCTGCCGTCGATGATTCCCGCTTCCCGGAACCTCGCCGCCATCGGATGGTCCGAGGTGCTGAGTATCTTCTCCCAGTCGCCGCCACCGACGATGAGCGCGGCCGCATCCACCCTGTCGTCCACCGCGGCGACGACGGAGCCGAGGATCGCTCCCATGCTCAGACCGACGAGCACGACGCGATCGCCATCAATGTCATCTCTGCTGACAATGTAATCGATTGCGCGTCTGTTGTCAACGACCGTGCGCATCAACGGCCCTTCGCGCTCACCAAGCGCGGGGCCGGCGTCCCAGAGTTCAACGCCCTGCTCGCGCCGGTCGCCATGCAGCGACGCGTCGATCGCCATCACGGCGATGCCGTGCGGGATCAGAAGCGCGGCGATTACGCGCGCCTGACTCTTATCGCCTCCGAGACCGTGCAGCACGAGCGCGCATGGCGGTCGCTCCACACCGGCAGGCCGCATCAGGAGCGCCGGAATCCGCTCATCGTCATCGCCGAGGAAGCTCATGCGCTCGACGATCATCGAGCCGACGGTGGAGACGTCGCTGACCTGTGCGTCGAGGTCGGCGGTCGCGTCGTAATCGTAGGCCGACCGCAATGTATCCCAGTCAGCCGATTCCTGCGTATCTGCCAGGACCGGCGCGGCGATCAGGATCGAACATGCGGCGATCAGCAGCAAACGGAGCCTGTGCGATGCCATGTGCTCGCCTCGAGGAGCGTCTGCCGGATTAATACACTCCGGCGCCGTGGTCCGGGCCGGAGGTGAAGACAGATTACACTACCTGACCCCGTGCGTCAAGGTTGTCGGATGGGGGCACTTTCTGATATATTGTGTTTGCACGGAGGATCGCGGCACAGGGGAGGCATTTTGCAGCTTTTTCGGCGAGATCTGCTTGCGGACGAGACGTGGGTTCACGGGGCGCCGGCCAGCAGCGGGCGGCTCCGCGTCGCTCTTGTCTTCCCCGGCAGCTACGCCGTCGGGATGGCGAACCTGGCCGTGCAAAGCTTCTACGCGCACCTCAACGCCCGTGGTGACGTGCTCTGTGAACGCGTTTTCTATCCGGGCATCCCCGAGCAGGATCGCAGACGCGACGACACGCTTCGCTCGCTCGAGCACGATACCGCGCTCGGAGCTTTTGATGTCATTGCAGTGTCCTCGTCGTTTGAGCTTGACTGGCTGAATCTGCCGGCGGCGCTCGATGAGGGCGGTGTGCCGGTGCTCGCAACGGAGCGGACGCGTCACTCGCCACTTGTCATCGCGGGAGGACCGGCCATCACCGCGAACCCCCAGCCGCTCGCACCGATCACCGACGCCTTATTCATCGGCGAGGCGGAGCCTGCGATCGGACCGATGCTCGACGCGTTGCTCGAGCATGATCTGAAGTCAGACAGCGGGCGGGAGGCCGCGCTTGGCGACCTTGCGGAGATCGGTGGTTTCTATGTCCCGGCGCTGGAGCAGGAGTTGCCGATCCCGCGGATCGCGCTGAGCGACCTCGACGCTGCGCCCACGACCACGGAGGTGCTGTCTCCGCACTCGGAGTTTCCGTCCGTGTTTCTGATCGAGACGGGGCGCGGCTGCCCGAGGCAGTGCCGCTTCTGCCTTGCACGGCGCATCTACCACCCGCTGCGCAGCCGCAGCGCCGGGGCGATACTCGCGAGCGCCCGCGAGGGCCTTGGATTCACGGACCGCGTCGGCCTCGTGGGGGCGGCGGTCGCGGACCATCCTCAGATCGAGGAGATCGCGACGAAGATCGTGGAGATGGGCGGGCGAGTAACCACCTCCTCGCTGCGGGCTGAGGGCGTGACCCCGACGCTGCTGGAGGCGCTCGCCGCCGGCGGACAACGCAGCATCACGCTGGCGCCTGAGACCGCCGACCCTGCGCTGGCGAAGACGATCGGCAAGCACGTGAACTTTCAGGCCGTGCTCCAGGCGGTGCGGCTGGCGGCCGACGCGGGTTTGACGGATGTGAAGCTTTACTTCATGCTGGGGATCCCCGGCGAGACCGATGAGATCGTGGAGAAGACGGTGGCATTTGCAGAGTCCCTTGAATCCGCGGTGGACGGGATCCACCTGACAGTCGCGGCCGGGCCGCTGTCACCGCGCCCTCACACGGAGTTCGAGCGGAGCGAGGTGACTGATCCGGGCATCGTCCAGCGGCGTCTGAAGCGCCTCCGCAAGGAGCTTCGCGCCCGGGCGCATGCGGATGTCCGCATCGCCTCAGCACGATCAGGCGCCGTGCAGACAGCGCTGGGCCGGGGCGGACGCGAGCTGACACCGGTGCTGATCGCGGCGGGAGGCGGGGGGCCCGGAGACTTTGAGCGGGCCCTCAAGGACGCCGGCCTCAGCCTCGACGACTACCTCGCCGAGCAGACCGGACCGCTGCCCTGGGACGTGGTGGGCGAGTGCGAACTGCTGGAGGCGCGGCTGTGAGCGGCGAGGCCGGCCGCTTTTTCTACCGCATCGCGCAACCGCCGGGGCACCACGAACTTGCGCGCCTGGAATTCCGCGCGCTGACCGGCGAGACGGCTCCCCCGCCCCTCCCCGAGAGGGAGCGCGCGGAGCCCACCGACGTCCGCCGCCTCGCATGGGGGCGCGTGGGAGTCGACGTGGCGCGGTCAGCGTACATCACCGAGTGCTGCCGGCTGCTCGCGCGGGGCCGCACGCTGGAGGATTTGCTCGGCGCATCGGCGAAGCTTGGCCTGCGCATGGAGCGCTTTCGCATCCGCGCCCGCAAGGAACACGGTGTGGAGGCGCCGGATTCGCACGAGGTCGAGCGCGCCATCGCCGACACGATCGAGGGCTCTCCGGACCTGTCCAACCCGGCGATCACGCTTGTCGCGTGGGCGCATGAGAATCAGTGGCTGTTGGGCGAGCGGATATCCCGCACGCGGCGCGGATGGCAGGGCCACGAGCAGCGGCCTTTTCAGTATTCCAGCGCACTGCCGCCGCGAATCGCGCGGGCGATGGTGAACCTCGTGGCGGTCCCCGGCGACCGGATGATCGACCCCTGCTGCGGCTCGGGCACCACCCTCGTCGAGGCCGGATACATGGGCGTGGAGCCCTTCGGCTGGGAGATTAATCGCAATGTCGCGGAACAATGTGCGCAGAATCTCTGTCATCACGGACAGGCGGCGTGGCTGGTCGTCGGTGACGGGCGCACCGCGCGGGGCCGATGGGACGGCGCGGTGCTCGACCTGCCCTACGGCATCGCCAACACCCGCGTGGAGCGTGAGTGCAAGGAACTTATTGCGCATGCGCTGGAGGTCGCGCGGCTCGTGGCAGTCGTGACGGTGGGCGAGCTTGACGCATTCCTCACCGAGCACGGGGCCACGGTGTTCGGCACTGCGACGGTCGCGAAGACGAAGCTGGAGAGACGGGTGTACTGGGCGGAGAGCGGTCGTATGTGAGCAACGACATGATGGGACCGAATCGGGGGCGCCCGGATTACGCACCGCCAGGGAGCGAGACGATGAAGAAGCAGACCATGTCGAGTGAACGAATCCCGCCTGCGGTTGGTCCTTACTCACAAGCAGTCCGCGCCGGGGATATGATATTCTGCTCGGGCGTGATCGGGCTGGACCCGGATACGAAGGAGCTTGTCCAGGATACATTTGAGGCGGAGGTCGTCCGGGTGATGGAGAACCTGTCGATGCTGCTGGAGGACTGCGGCACCGGCCTCGACCGCGTGGTGAAGACCACCGTCTTTCTCGCCGACATGGAGCAGTTCGGGGTCTTCAACGCGATCTACGCCGAGTATTTCGATGATGAGCCGCCCGCGCGCTCCACCGTCGAGGTGGCGGCGCTGCCGCTGGGCGCACAGATAGAAGCGGAGGCGATCGCACTTGCGCAGATTTGATTTGAGGCCGACCGCGATGATGGCGCTGGCAGTCGTGCTGCTTACCGGCTGTCTGACCGCACCGGCCCTGGCGCAGAATCTGCTCCGCAACGGCGGCTTCGAGGGGCCGGTCGCGGGCGATGCGCCGCAGGGCTGGGCGTTCCGTGACCTGCGCGATGACGACCTCGCCAGCGCCGAGGTCACCACGAAGAATCCGGCCTTCGGCCGGCACTCGCTGATGCTCGAGGCGCCCTCATTCCCGGCTGACTTCGCCGCATTCTGCCTGCCTGTCGATGTGGATGACATTGAGAGCGACGAGGTTTTCGTCTCGTGTTCCTACCGCACCGAGTCGAACCCGCAGGCGCTTCTGACGCTGGCCGCCTACGGCGAGGACTTTACAGAGCGCGAGTTCGCGACGCCCGAGTTGCACAGCGAGTCACACCCGCTGGGCGAGACCGGGAAGTGGCATTCGTACACCACCACGATGACGATCCCGCCCGGCACCCGGCAGATTGTACTCTTCCTGCGTATCACCGGCGAAGGGAAGGTCTGGTGGGATGGCGTCAACCTGCGTCCGGTCGGCGGAGAGATCGAGGCCGATCTGCAGCAGGGGGGGATCATCGAGCGGATGCCCGATCAGCGTTCGGTGCGCTGCCGGGTCAACAATGTCACCGACCGCGAGATGAACCTGTCGCTGGAGACCGAGGCCACAGAGGCGGGGAAAAAGCGCGTTCGTCGCGGCAAGGACAGCATTGCCCTCGCCCCCGGGCGAGACGGCGTGCTTGAGATCACCTATCCCTACGCCTTCGACGAGCCGCATGACCTCCGCGTGATGCTGCGAGGCGACGAGCCGGATGTCATCTACGCGGACTGGCAGCGGACGGTGCCCGGACTCGTTGATGCACGCATAATCGAGCCTGCGTTCCGCAACACGATCGTTGCCAGCGTGCCGACGGAGAGGGTGGTCGTGGAGGGAACGCTCAATGCGCTGCCCGAGATCACGCGTTCAGCGGAGCTTGAGGCGATGATCGTCGGTACCGGCGAGCGTACTGCCGAGGTTGAGACGCTCAGCGGCGACGGCCTCGCCGGCCGCTGGCGGATGACTCTGCCGCCGGACGGGATGCTCACTCAGACGTACATCGTTCAGGTGACGGCCAGCGTCGATGGCAGAGAGTACACGCAGGAACTGCCGCTGCATCGCGCCCCTCACGCCACCGCCCAGACCGCGTACGACGCGCAGAAACGTCTCTGGATCAACGGAGAGCCGGTCTTTCCGGTGGGAATCTACCGCGTCGGGGAGGAAAAGGACCTCCCGACGGTTGCTGACGCCGGCTTCAACTTCTGCATCACGCCCTCTCGCCAACTAAGCTTCCGCTATGCGGCCGCGGCCCGCGACGCCGGCATTCACGTCGTACTCTCCTCCGACACGCTGGACGGGCAATTCTGGGAGTACATGGCGCAGAAATACCACGAGAACCCGGCGATGATCGGATGGAGCGGTCTCGAACTGCCGGACACCCGCATGGTCACATACGACAACCTTTACCAGGCCTACCGTCAGGCCCGATCCGGCCCCTATCCCGCCATCGCCGAAGCCGATCCGCATCACCCGATCGTGCTGGCGCTGCGGCCGAATGCCTCGATGAGCCAGTTTGCGGAACTGGCGGACATCGTCATGGCGTGGAGCGAACCGGTGCCCCACCAGCCGTTGACGGCCGTCGCTCGATCGGTCCGCGCCGCGCGCGAGGCAGTTGCCGACGGCAAGCCCGTCTGGGCGGTCATCCAGTCATCCGGCTATCAGTGGGTCAGCGAATTGAGCCCAACGCCTCCACCGACCGGTAGGCCCCCCACGGCCGCCGAACACCGCGCGATGGTCTACCTCGCGCTGATGGCAGGCGCGGATGGAGTGGTCAACTACGCCTGGTCTCTGCCCGCCGTGCGCACGCGCTCCTCGTACTATCTGCCGCGCGATGAACCGGACCTTTGGGCGGGGATTGTCGAGACGAACCGCCAGCTTGAGTGGCTCGCTCCGGCTCTGATCAACGATGACCCGGAGCACATCGACCTGTCGCACGACGCCCCCGTCCAACTTGCCGCATGGGACCGGGAGGGCGACCGGATAGTCGTCGCGGTCAACACCGAGGATACGACCGCCGCCATCGGCTTCGATGTCGGAGCCAGGGCCGGTGAGGAGGTCGAGGTGCTCTTCGAGGACCGCTGCGTCATCGCCACCGACGACGGCGAGCTTGGGGACATCTTCGAACCCTACGCAGTGCACATCTACCAGATCGGCGGGTAAGCGGGAGGACAACCAGTGGCCGGTCCCGAGATGACCAACATCGTCCAGTACTGGCGCACGACCGTCTCTCGTTTCCCGAACAAGCCCGCGGCGATCTTCGACGGCCGCGCGTACACCTGGGCCGAGGCCGACCGCCTGACCGCAAGCATGGCGGAGAGCCTTCGTGACAGCTTCGGCCTCGACGCCGCCGATCCAGTCGCCATCGCCATGCCCAACTGTATCGAGTTCTTCCTCGCCTACTGGGCGGTGATGCGCGCCGGTGGCGTGGTCGCGGCCATCAACTGTCGGCTTGGCGAGGAAGAGATGGCGCACTGCCTCGGCGGGATCGGCGCGCGTGTCCTCATCACCCACGGTCGCGTCCAGGAGCAGGTCGAAGCAGGGCTGCGGGACGCCGATGACATCGAGCGCATCATCGTCGCGGAGCCGGAGAGCGAGCGAAGCGCGAGCTTCGACAGCCTGATCTCGGCAGAGCCTTCCAGGAACTTCGAGGACGCCGACCCGCGAGGCGACGACCTCGGCGTAATCGCGTACACCTCCGGCACCACCGGCAAACCCAAGGGCGCGATGATGCGCCATCGCGACCTCCTCTTCAACGTGAAGAACTGCCTCTTAGCACACTCATTCCGCCATGAGGACGTGCACATGCTGGCGCTGCCGATGTTTCACTGCACGGCCCTCTACTCGCTGCTGCCATCGGCGGCGTACCTTGGCTCGACCCTCGCCATCGCGCCGCGGCCCGACCGCGATGAACTGCTCGCGCTGATCGAGAGCGCCGGGGTGACGACATTCCTCGGGCCGCCGACGCTCTTCGCGATGCTCAGCCAGGGCGACCATCTCGCGCGGTGCGACAGTTCTACGCTGCGGCTGATCGCCTACGCGGGATCGCCGATGCACCCGGACACGATCCGCAGGCTCCGCAAGCTCCTGCCGCATGTGGCGCTGCGGAACTTCTTCGGCCTCACCGAAACCACGTCGGTAACGCACGTGCTCCCCGCCGGCGAGGCGCTCAGCCACGCCGATTCCGTCGGCAAGCCGCTTCCCGAGGTGCGCGCAATCGTGGCCGATGAGCAGGACAATGAGCTTCCTGCCGGAGAGACGGGGGAACTGCTGATCCATCGCGACAATGTGATCCCCGGCTACTGGCGGCAGCCGAACCGCCTCGCCGAGAATATGCGCGGAAAGTGGTTTCACACCGGCGACCTCGCACACTACGACGAGGACGGACACCTCTACGTCCACGGCCGGGAGAAGGACGTCATCATCGTATCCGGTGAGAACGTCATCGCCGGTGAGGTCGAGGAGGTCATCGCGGCCGTCGAGGGCGTGCGCGAGGTGGCGGTGGTGGGCGTGGAGGCGACGGGCATCCGCGCGTATCTCGGCGAACTGGTGAAAGCAGTCGTCGTCTGTGAAGACGGTGCGGAGATCGGCGAGCGCGAGATCAAACGGGCGTGCATGGAGGCCCTCGCGAGCTACCAGGTCCCTCAGATCATCGAGTTCCGCGACTCCCTGCCACGTAATGCCGCGGGCAAGGTCCTCAAGCGAGAGCTTACGTAGCAGTCCCCCCGTCCGTGAAATCTCAGTAATTGCCTCTTAGCGCGCCCCCGGAGGCGCGGACGCTCCCGGCGATGCGGTCGTTGAGCCTGTGGAACCGTCCGGAATGCTTCCACCACCATCAGAAGCGACGTTGCCGGTCACCTCGCCCAGACCGCGGAATGCGGTAATGCTGCCGACGACCAGAATGGCGATCATCAGCGCATACTCAACGGTGGTGACCCCGCTTTCATCAAGCAGCAGGGCTCTCAGACTTCGTGGCCCACTGGAGCAACTGTCATGCCTCACAGCAGATCCCTCCCCGAAGGGTATCTCTATCATTCTATCTTCGTCTGTCAGGTAATGTGGGTCTCTGCAGCATGCGCTGTGTCCGCGGAGCCTCAGAACACCCGGGATCGCCTGTATCCGGCGGCAGGCAGGAATTCCCGCTACTCGCGCATCGAGACGATCGCGGCATTGAGAGTGAGTGTGTTGTCCTCTGACGCATCAAGTACGCCGGCCATCAACCGCCCAGCGGCGAGCGAATGGACGTACTGAAGCTGCACGCGGATCTGATCGCCGGTAGAAGCGGCGTTCTCGGCCCCGTTGTCGGTAAGCGTCATCCACTCACCCCACATCCCTGTGTCTTGATCCCACGCGCGGAACTGAAGGGAACAGGTGAGCTGTTCGACGTCGAGTCCGGGCGAAACCTCGGCCACTCGCGAATGTATCTGAGCACAGGGCGCACCGATACTGGCCACCCGGGCGACCTCTCTCGAGACGTGGTTCAGTGACTGCGACTGCTTCAGCATCCATCCGACCTCCACAGTCCCGAACAGCAACGTCACCAGCAACGGCAGCAGGAATGCCATCTCGACGGTCGCCACACCCCGCCTGTGACATCCCCGGCCCGCTCGAAAGATCCTCTTTGAAGCTCGCTGTATGATCATGCGGCACCTCCTGTGTCTCCTGCACTCCAAGGGCGTACGACCGAACAAGCTTCCGTCACTGAACCAGTTTCACTGTGTGGAATTTGTCAAGTTGCGGATTCCCGAACGTCGCGTCACCGGGAATGTAGAAGTCAAGAAACGTCGCCAGTATCTCCTTCTGTCCCTGGTTGATCCCCTCAAGCCAGAAAGCAGCGAAGCCCTCGACTTCGAAATGCGCGCCGGTCCCGGAGCCCTCCACGTATGTCGCAACCGGACAGATCATCAGTCTGGGATTCCCGTCATGGTAGCTTTCAGCGGTATCACCCTCGTAGATACCTGTCGACCCGACCTGCATCCTGGCGAGGCCGGACGAGTCGCTCTCAAGAGCCCGGGCAAACTGCCCGGTGTCAAATCCGGTCACCGCCTGCATCCAATCACCGATGCCGACCTTGGTGGTGGCGATGTCTTCTTCGCTGAGGTTCGTGCCCTGGAGCAAATCGAACCAGCCGGCTGTCGAACCGTCAGGCGGATCCAGCCACCCGAACGATCCCGGCACCTCATCGTTGGAGGACTCGGGATCGCTGCCGTGCAGCACCTGGTACGTGGCACCCGACTTGTACGCCTCGGCTGTCTCGCGGTCGATCCACATGGGGGTGAGGGTGAAGCCGTCGTCGAGCACGGCTCTCACCGCAATCGCCGATCTCTGGGCAGTTGCAGTGGTGAGGCCGAAAATCCGCGCGAACCGAAACTCCGTCGTGGTGTGGACAGTGACCCTCACGGCAGTCGCGCTCGCCGCGAGCTGGCCATAGTCCGGGATAGTCTCCGCCTCCAGGAAGGTCTCCACGGTCGCGGAAGGATCGGCGACAGTGCACCACCCGGGGTTCTCGCTGTTGTTGGCGGTGACGATCGCGTTGACGGCAGAGGAGGCAGAATACTGGTCGGGCATCTTTGTCGCCGCGGCAAGCGCAGACTGATCGGCCACAGTCTGAGAGTACTGCGCGGCAAGCATGAGGATGCTCAGGTCGACGGCGAGGGCCCCCACACCAAGCAGGACAGGTAGCGCAAGCACCATGATCATGTACGCGGCGCCACGTCTGCGCGGGCACCGGTCTGACATGAATCCCCCTGTAGTCCTGCGGCTTACGGGTGACAACTCATGGATGTTCACGCGACTCACCTCCACGAATTGCCGGCGGTGTCGGTAACACTATCACACCTGTGACGAGAAACCCTCTATATTTACTCTTATGTCCCTCAAGAGTTGCTCAACGCCAAATCTCAACTACTGCACCTTCGAACGCGCCGCTTCTTCACCGCTTACGTCGATATTATGCCACATTATCATATGCGCACTGCAGTGCATCTCTCCGGGCGGTGAGGCGAAAGCTGTTCGACAATCACGTCTGCCCGCCGTTTCTGCGCGCTGCGAGGCGCGCCACAAGTTCAGCCAGTCCGGTGGTTGGATCTTGCGACCATAGCGATGGCCGGGGCAGGCTTGCCGAGGACGTTCTTCTTCCCGCTCTGTGCGTGATGCACGGTCCCTGTGATGGCGGACAGGGGCATGCGCCGCGGCTTCAAACTGAGCCACCGCCCATGGGCAGATGGCCTCGCCTCCGTCGGATGCCCCTCTGCAAAGACCGAAGATTGTGCCCGAAATATTGACTCGTCGCGCCGCTTTGTGGCATGATGTCGGGCACATTGTAAGATGTGCGGGGCGCGCCTGGGCGTCCAATGTCACGAGGAGGTACCATCGTGAGCAGATTTGCAGCCGTCACCGTGCTTGCAGCGACGCTGGGCCTGATGTGCAGCAGCGCCCTGGCGCAGGATTACATTACACAGACCGTTCCCCCCACGGCCCCCTACATGCACGAGCTGGAGAAAGTCTACGAGCTGGGCATCATCGAGGGCTACCGCGACGCCACATTCCGCCCCGATCAGCACGTGGAGCGGGCAGAACTGTGGGTGGCGTTTAACCGCCTCGTCGATGTCTGCCGAACGCGCGGGATGCAGCTTCCGGTGGATTACAGGCCCTATGAGGCGACCTACGGTCGGGGCTTCCGGGATCACTGGGGCATGGAGGCATGGGAGCGTCTCATCAAGACCTATCTCGCCGATGACCGCCCGCTGCCAATCATGATGGACTACGATGGCAATATCAAGCGCATCGAGTTCGCCGAGTTGGCGGTTGCGGTGCTGCGGGCATACGGGGTTGTTCCCTACGACATGACTCCGGCGGAGATCGCCATCGGCGACAGTATCATGGTCCGGCAGCCCGACGGGCAGTTCCACTTCCAGTCCGGGATGCCGCGCTGGGAGCTTGCGGTGTGCATGTCGCGCCTGCTCGACACGATCGCACCCGCCCAGTAGGGGCTCAGCATCGAGAAACCACCATCGTACACCGCGGGCCCGGCGCGCCTCCACTTCGCGCCGGGCCGGCCGTGCGATGATCCGTGGTCACCCGTCCTGCTCTTCGCCGCAGTGCGGGCAGAAGACCATGTGCGTGGTGACCTCGCCGCCGCAGGCTGGGCAGGCCCTCTCCCCCACCGCCTCCTCGGCCGTCGGACGTGGCGGAGGTGTGGGTGCCTGCGAAGCCTCCTCCTCCTGCGCCGGAGCTTCCTGCTCCTGCGAAGCCTCGGCCTCCTCGGGAGCCGTCGCCGGTTTCGGAGGCTCTGACACGGCCGCTTTCTCCCCCTCAGAGTCCGCCGGCTCCGGCGCCTGCCGAAGGTCCTGCACTTGCTGGCGGACCTCCATCGTCTCGTCCTTAATCTGTCGCGCGCGCTCGAGGATCACCCGCAATTCGTCGTCCTGGATCTGCCGTGCGACCAACAGCTCCTCCGCCCGCTTCCCCGCCTCGACGTAGACCTCATCGAGCTTGTTCTCGAGCGAGCCGAGCTTCGCCTGCAGTTGCACTATCTCGGCCTGCCGCCCCGCCTGCCCGGCGATGTCACCGAGCACCTTATTCGCCTTCTTCAGCCAGTCACTCATCGCGGTCCTCCCGTGGCGTGTCTCAGTACCCGATGGTTCCGCGTCAGGTCACACCTTCCCTGCCGAGATCAGGGGAGGACGGAGGGCGGTTCGAGGCGAAAACGCTCTGTGAGATGACGGTAGTCGAGGAGGTGCCCGATGATGTGTTGCCGAGGCGTCCTGGTTATCGCGATGATGGTACTGTGCGTGGTCGCTCACGCGCAATCACCGAAGCTATTGCTGCATGCGACGTTTGATGGCTCCTGCGCACTCGAGACCGGCGGCGAGGGAGAAACGCTGGCCGCGGAGTTCGTGGATGGGCGCGATGGTCAGGCCGTGATGTCAACGGAGGACGGCGAACCCGCCGTGCGGATTCCGCTTGATGCGGCGAGTCCCGATGAGGGCACGCTGATGTTCTGGTTCCGCTGCCATGAGCCGACACCGGCGACGCGCGACGAGCGCGTGGTCTGGTCACCGGTAAGCAGCCCCGGAGCGCCCGGACCGGATGTGCGGGTCTTCCAGATGTACCACCAGGCGCAGATACAGGCGCGTAACCCGTGGGATGACCGACATCGAGGCGGCGCGCGGGCGGTCTACAGCGAACTGATCCCCGGGAAGTGGTATCACCTCGCGTACACATGGAAGAAGGACGGAAACGACCTCGCCTACTACCTCTTCGGCCGCGCGCAAAGCGACACGCTCGGCAAGTGGAACGAGCTTGAGCACTCGGACCAGCCGTGGGCCGATCTCCTTGACGTCGGTTCGACGCTCGGCGCGGTGGACGACCTGCGCATCTACGACACCGCGCTCAGCGGTGAGGAGATCGTGGCGATCGGCGACTACGGCGACGGCGAGTGCATGTACGATGAGGGCAAGATCTTCTTCGACACCATCCTCGACGTCGAGCATCTCAAGGGCGAACTGGTCGTTGAGGACACCTTCGATGAGCCGTGGGAGGAGAACTGGACTCTGGAGGGGCCGGGCATCCTGACACAGGAGGACGGCCGCCTGCGCATGCAGGAGCCAGAGCCGGGCGAAGAGGGCGCGAATCACATCGTCCTGTGGAACAACACCGAGCACCCGAAGGACTTCATCGCCGAGTGGGAGTTCACGCCCAACACCGTCGAGGGCCTGTGCATCGTGTTCTTCTCCGCGAAGGGCGTGGGCGGCGAGAGCATCTTCGATCCGTCGCTGGCGGAGCGCGACGGGACTTTCAGCGGCTACACGATGGGCGACATCAACTCCTACCATATCAGCTACTTCCGCAACACCAACACCCGCTCACCCAACTGCGCGCTGCGGAAGAATTCGGGCTTCTGGCGCGTCTCGGGCGGGTATGATTACAT
>JBNJEK010000024.1:0-27770 GCA_051745855.1 Armatimonadota bacterium | reverse complement strand
AGGAGCACTCATGGGAAGCTACCGATCGCTGATACTGGGGTGCGGCGGGCGCGCGGAAGCGCACGCCGAGGTCTATCCAGCGCTTGAGGGGATGGAACTGGTCGCCGCCTGCGATCTCGACACTGAGCGGCTTGAGGCGTTTACCACGAAGTGGGGGATTCCGCAGGCTTTTGAGGACTACGAGACCGCGCTCGAGCAAGTGCAGCCGGATATCGTGCACATCGTCACTCAGCCGAGCAACCGCGTCTGGGAAGCAGAGGTCGCCGCGAAGGCAGGCGTGAAGGCCGCGATCATCGAGAAGCCGATCGCCATCATGCCCTCGGAGATCATCGAGCTTCAGCGCATCCGCGATCTGTCGAAGATGAAGATCGTGGTGAATTGCCAGCGGAGGTACTTCCCGCAGTTTCGCGACGGGACGATCCGGCGGGTGATGAACGAAGAGATCGGTGATGTGTATCTGATCCGCGCGTCCACGAAGGGCAATCTTATGAGCATGGGCCCGCACACGATGGACCTTTTGCTGCAGTTGATGGGCGACGTCGAGCCTGAGGCCGTGTGGGCGATGGCGTGGGGTGTGGATGAGACCGGGTATAAGGCGCACCATCGCGCGCCCGAGCACACGTTTGCGGAGTACTGGTTTCCCGGCGGCGTCCGCGTGATGTTCGACTGCGACACCGAGGCCCTCGGAACGCCGGGCGAAGAGAGCTTCTGGATGCACCTGCATTTCGACATTCTGGGCACGAAGGGCCGGATCTATGTGACGCAGAACGCGGGCTGGTGGTATCAGGCCGAGGGGATGGCCGAACCGGTTCATGGGGAGAGCAGCTGGGATGACCAGCAGAAGGATGGTCAGCGAGACTTCACGCAGGCGGTGGCGGACTGGCTGGACGGCGGTGAGCCGCACCTGAACCGCTTCGAGACGGCGCGTGCGACCTTTGACGCGCTGGTGGGAGCGCTGCAGTCGGTCTACGAGGGGCGGAGGATCACGCTGCCACATTCTTTCACCGACGAGATGTGGGAGGAGCAAAGAGGAGGGTTGAAATCCGGCAGCGCAGGGTAGTATGTGACACGTGTGACCACAAGTGCGGGCTGTTGCCCGCCGCCACCGGCTGCCGGACTGGACGGAGTTCGCCCATGGGGAGCCCCTGCCTGCTTGTCGTGGATGACGATCCGAGGATAACGCGAATGCTCGATGTAGCACTCCGACGCGGGGGCTACGAGATCCGGGCA
The DNA here is from genome assembly GCA_051745855.1 of Armatimonadota bacterium. Classification (GTDB taxonomy): domain Bacteria; phylum Armatimonadota; class Zipacnadia; order Zipacnadales; family UBA5352; genus UBA5352. The sequence goes on along the minus strand of JBNJEK010000024.1, from coordinate 26,540 downwards.
TCCAACAGCGGCGAAGAGGCGCTGTGTCTGGCGAGACAGGCCCGGCCGGACGCCGTGCTTCTCGACCTCTGCCTTCCCGACATGTCCGGGGAGGACGTGCTGGCGTCTCTCAAGACGGACTGTGAGCTTTCCGATGTGCCCGTCATTGTCGCCACCGGACGCTCGGATGTGCCGGAGCTGTCCGAGGCCTACGCGGTTCTGGTCAAGCCTCTGAGTCTGAAGAGGTTGTTCAGGACGCTCAGTAAAGCTCTCAACGCATAACGGGAATTGACGCAGACTGTCTGACTGATATAATGAGCGGGCGGGCCACCGTGGCCCGCCCGCATCCACGAGTCGATCGGTGAGCGCCAATGACCCCGCGTGAGCGCATAGTGGCCGCAATCGAGCATCGCGAGACGGACTACGTGCCCTACGTGATCCCGATCGATCCGGAGGTGCGGGAGCGGCTCAATGAGCACTACGGCTCCGCGCAATGGAGCGAGCGCATCAGGGGCTTCTTTCAGAGCGCCGGGGTGCAGTGGCGGCCGGATTCGCGTGATGGACGGTGGACGGATGCGTTCGGCGTGGTCTGGGAGGACGCGCCCGGACCGGGAGCGTGGCACAGCGTGGACGTTCCGCTTAAGGAGCCCACGCTTGAGGGCTACCAGTTCCCGGATCTGCTGCCCGACGACGAGTTGGAGCGGCTGAGGGAGAGATTTTCGGCGCCGCACGAGAGGTATCGTCACGTCGGCCTCGGAATGTTGTTTTTCGAGCGCGCGTGGGCACTGCGGGGGATGCAGGAGATCCTGATGGACTTCCACCTGCACCCGGATTTCGCTCACGAGCTTTTCGAGCGGCTGATGCAGATGCATCTCGAGCTGCTGGACAGGCTGGCCGATCTTCCGATCGACGCGATCCGCTTCGGCGACGACTTCGGCGGCCAGCAGGGGCTGATCATGGGGACGCCGGTCTGGCGGGAGTTCCTCAAGCCGCGGCTGGCGAAGATGTACGGACGCGCGCATGAGCACGGATTCGATGTCTGGATCCACTCCTGCGGCGACAACTCGCCGATCATCGAGGATCTGATCGAGATCGGTGTCGATGTCTTCAACCCGTTCCAGCCTGAGGCGCAGGATGTTTACGAGATGAACCGGCGGGTGGGGGACAGGATCACCTTCGAGGGCGGGATCGGAACCCAGGGACTGCTGCCGAAGGCGACGCCGGGGGAGATACGGGCTGAGGTCGCGAGGCTCTGCACGGAGATCGGGCGCGGCGGGGGCTTTATCATCTCGCCGACCAAGCCGATCATGCCCGACGTGCCGACGGAGAACGCGGTGGCCTGCGTCGAGGCGATTCTCGAGCAGGCGGGTCATTGATCTCAGATGCGGAGAGGTCAATGCGATCGGGTGGCGAAATACCGACAGAGACGCGCAGGAAGTTGACGGAGGTAGCCGATGTCCGATGAGAAGACGCCCCGTGTGGCACTGGTGCAGTTTCCCGGCTCGAATTGCGAGTGGGAAACCAAGCGCGCCGCTGAGGCCGCGGGGATAGCATGTGATGTTTTTCGCTGGAACCTGGACCCTCAAGCGCTGGGTGAGTATGCCGGCTACGTGGTCGGCGGGGGTTTCTCCTATCAGGATCGGGTGCGTTCGGGGGTTGTCGCTACAAAGGAGCCGGTGGTGGCGCGGATGATCCACGAGATCGTGGATTCGGGCAAGCCCACCCTTGGGATCTGCAACGGAGCGCAGGTGCTGGTGGAGGCGGGGCTGATCCCCGGTTTGCACACCGGCGACGTGGAGATGGCGCTGGCGCCCAATCGGCCTGATCCGAGCAGCCGCATTGCGGGCTTCTGCTGCCGGTGGGTCTATCTGAAGCTGGCGTGCCCGCCCGAGCGGTGCATGATGACCGCGGGAATGCGGGAGGGCGAGGTCATCCCGATTCCGATCGCGCACGGAGAGGGACGATTCACCACCCGCGACGAGGAGGTCGTGGAGGGGCTTCGGGCGAACCAGCAGATTGTCTTCCAGTACTGCGACGCCGATGGGAAGGTTGTTGACCGGCCTGACGTGAACCCCAACGGTGCGATCGACAACATCGCGGGGATCTGCAGTCCGGAGGGGAACGTGCTGGCGATGATGCCGCATCCGGAGCGCGCGAGCTTCCTCGGCCAGGTGCCGACCGACCTCGGCGGGGAATGGTCGCGGAAGCGCCGCGAGGCCTACGGCGATGCGAAGCAGCTTGACGAACCCGGCCCCGGCCGGGTAGTTTTCGACTCGATGCGGGAGGCGCTCACAGCGCCGCAACCCGCTTAATGCTTGGGTGCGAGGGTCCGTCGTGGCGGTCCCCCGAGGGCCGCGGGGCTCGATCGTGCCCTGCTTGACAGTGCGGAGTCGTTGGCGTATACTCGGCCTGATGTTCGGCCACGCACTGCCGGTAAGGTGGAATTACTGTGGCGGTGGTCTACTGCAATCGCTGCGCCGCAGAGAATCAGTCCACACGTGGCGCGTGCCTCCGATGTTTTAATCCTCTCGATTGGCCGCCCGGCGGGGTGACCTGCGGCGCCTGTGGCGCCGAGAATGCCGAGGAAGCTCGCTTCTGCGCCGAGTGCTCAGAGGTGATCGTGGACCTCGGTGACCTCCCCCAGTGTACGCTGGACCATGCCATCAATCTCATCCTCGGCAGCGAAGAGGACCTTGGCTTCGAGGACGAAGAATTCGTTGGCGGTCCGGCGGAAGCCGAAGAGGAGGCCGGTCCGGCGGGCGTTCCCGACCTCGACTTCGAGGAGCAGGAGCCTGAGGAGGTCCCTCCCTCCGAGGCCGAAGAGGAATTCGTCGCGCCTTCTGGCGCGGAACCGGAGCCGGCGCCCGAACCCGAGGTAGAGGAGGAGCCAGCGGGCGAGGCCCCGCCGCCTCCGCCGCCCGGCGCTGAGGAGATAGACCTCGGCGAGGAGGAGGCTGAGGAGGCCGGAGAGGAGCTTTTCGAGCCTGCGGGTGAATTCGCTCCGCCGCCTCCGCCGCCCGGCGCCGAGGAGATAGACCTCGGCGACGAGGAATCGGTGGAGGAGGAAGAGGATCTCTTCGAACCGGCCGGGGCGGCCGAGGAGGAAGAGGGCCCGGCCTTTGAGCCGCTCGTGGAGGAGGCTGCGGAGGAAGAGCCGATCTTCGAAGCCGTCGAGGAGCCCGAAGAGGCTCCCGAGGAGAAGGATCAGTTCGGCGATCTGGACTTCGAACTCGATGAGGTCTCCGAGGAAGTAGTGTCGGACGAGGAGGAGGCCGGCGAGGAGTCGGCCGAAAAGGAAGACGAGGACGAACTCGGCGGCTGGGTCATCGATTTCGGCGATGACGAAGAAGAGTAGCGTCAGGAAAGCGGCGCGACGTTGCGCTACGAGCGGATAGCGGAGAATCTGCAGCAGGTCCGGGAGCGAATCGCGGATGCCGCCGAAAGGGCGGGTCGCGATCCTGCGCAGGTTAACCTTGTTGCGGTCACGAAGACCCGAAGCATGGACGAGATTCGTGCCGTGATTGAGGCCGGCGCGCGGGATCTTGGCGAGAACTACGTGCAGGAGATGGAGGAGAAGGCCGAGGTGCTTGCCGGCGAGGACGTTCGCTGGCATGCGATCGGGCACCTGCAGACGAACAAGGTCCGGAAGATAGCGGACTTCGTGGCGCTGATCCACTCGGTGGACAGTCCGCGGGTGGCCCGGGAGATCGACAAACGAGCGGGGGGGGCCGGGCGGGAGGTTCCCGTGCTGGTGCAGGTGAATGTGAGTGGCGAGGAGAGCAAGTTCGGCGTAGATGAGGAGCGGGCATACGCGCTGGCAACGGAGTGTGGCGAACTCGAGCACGCGCGCCTGATGGGTCTGATGACGATGCCGCCGTATTGCGAGGACCCTGAGGGCAACCGACCGTATTTCATCGCTCTGAGGGCGTTGCGGGATCGCCTGGTGGACCGCGGGATCGCCGAGGAGTCGATGCGGCACCTGTCGATGGGTATGACCTGCGACTACGAGACAGCGGTCGAAGAGGGGGCCACGTTCGTGCGGGTGGGGACAGCGATCTTCGGTCCGCGCGATTATGACAGCTAAACACAACAGGATGGGCTTCGCCACGCGTTGAAGATATGCCAGGACGCGAGACGGGGCACACGACATCGCAACAGCAATGATCACAGCCGTCATCGCAGCAACACTGGAGGGATGGACGATGTCGAGAGGAATTCTTGCGACCGTTCTTGACTTCTTCGGCGTGGACCAGGGGCTCAGCGGGGGAGACCTCGAGTTCGGCGACGAGATGGACGGGTATATTCCCCGATCCGAGGAAGACGAACCGGGTGGCGTGTACCCCCTGCGCACCGAGCGGACGGAGTACAGCGGCATGGCGATCATCCGGGCGAAGCCCGAAACGATCGACGAGGCCCCGCAGGTGGCCAATCAGATCAAGGGTCAGCTTCCGGTGATCGTCAACCTTGAGGACGTTCCGGAGGCGGAGGCGCGGCGCATCGTTGACTTCCTCGGCGGCGTCGTATATGGGCTTGACGGCTCAATGAAGAAGGTTGCCCGCTCGGTCTTCATCTGCTCACCCTACGATGTTCCGGTCGAGCAGCTCTCGATCTCGGCCACGCGCGGCGGCCCGATCCCGCAGGAGGACGACGAGAGCGGCGACCTGCGCTCGGCCGCGCTCTGAACGGTCAGGAGCAGAGGTTTCCCTGATGGATGACAGTGTGACGAAGTACCGCCTCGGTGTGATTGGCACGGGCGTGATGGGCCGGGCGTTGCTCAATGCCGCCATCCGCGGCGACATCGTGAGTGCGGCGGAGGTGATTGCCTCCGACGTCAGTGAGGCTTGCCGACTCGAGGTCGCGGATCTCGGCTGTGACGCGACAGATGATAACGTGCGCGTGGTGGAGAACGCGGAGAGTGTCCTGGTGGCCGTCAAGCCGCAGGTGATCCGCGAGGTGCTCACAGGGATCCGGGAGCACCTTCGGAAAGGGCAGTTGCTTGTGTCGATCGCGGCGGGTGTGCCGATCGAGACGCTGCGCGAGGCGGCCGGGGACGCGCCGAACATCGTGCGGGTGATGCCGAACATCTGCTGCACGGTGGGAGAGGCCGCGTCCGCCTGGGCTGCCGGGCCGGGAGTGACCGACGAGCAGCGGCGTTTCGTCGCCGACCTGCTCAGCGCGGCCGGTGAGGCCGTGGAGGTCGAGGAGAAGCTGATCGACGCGGTCACCGGGCTGTCGGGCAGTGGGCCTGCGTTCGCGGCGATGTTCATCGAGGCGCTGGCGGACGGCGGCGTGAAGGCGGGGCTTGCGCGCGACCAGGCGCAGACGCTGGCGGCGCAGACGGCGCTGGGTGCGGCGCAGTGGGTGCTCAACAACGAGGGTGGCCCTGCGCGGCTCAAAGATCTCGTGTCATCGCCCGGCGGAACGACTATCACGGGTGTCGCCGCGCTGGAGTCGCGCTGCTTCCGCTCGGCGGTGATCGAGGCGGTCGTAGCCGCCGCCGATCGCGCCCGCGAACTGGGCGACTGAGCGCCGGGTGATCGGGGTCGGAGGACATCGTCGTGGCGAGATATGAGATCATCCGGGCCATCGACCTGATACTCAACGCATACTACGTATTGCTGCTGATCCGCGTGATCTTCAGTTGGCTGAACATCAGCCGACCGCACCCTCTTCTGATGAAGGTCCACCAAGTGGCCTACGCGGCCACAGAGCCCCTGCTTCGCCCCATCCGCAATGTCCTTGCCAAGTACCAGCGCGGCATGCCGATCGATCTTTCGCCGCTGATCGCGTGGCTTTTGATCGAGTTCGCCCGGAGACTGCTCTTCCGGGCGATGTTGTGATTCTGACCGTTGGGATATGCAAAAGGAGCACGCGACGTGACCTGGCACCCGGCCATCGGGGACTACAAGCAGCAGCTTCCACGCATCGCCGTCATCGCGGCGATGCTTGCTGCTGCCGCGGTCCTCATCGGGCTGCACCACCAGCGCGCGGGCATGCCGTCGGAGCGCTGGTACCGCCTCTCCCGCCAGCAGGTGATGGAGGCGGACCTGTCGTGGCGACTGGGTGAGGCGCTCGATCAGATCGGCAGGCCGGCGGCGCTCGGCGGCGCCGAGTCGGCGCGGCAGATGCAGGAGCGGGCAGTCGCCGGATGGGAAACGCGTGTGCTGGCATCGCGGCCGAGCCACGCCGCCGCGTTGCGACTTGGCGTGGTCTACGGGCACCGCGGCTACGAAAGATACGCCGGTGAGATGTTCGCGCTGGCGGCGAGCCTCCACGAGGAGAGCAGCGACTACTATCACGCGCTCGCGGATGTGTACGCGACGGAGACGCTGTCGGAGGAGCAACTGACCGACAGGATCGCACTGATCGCCACGCGCGACGGCTGGCTGACGGACCTCGCCCTGGTGGACGCCTACGCGCGACTGGGCGCGGATGAGATGCGCCGGGAGGTGGCCCAGCGACGTTACGCGCGCGCGGTGCGCTTCGCGGGCGGACTGGCGGCGATCGGTGTCGTGAGCGGCCTGCTGCTGGCGCTTGGCATCATAACGCTGGCGATCCTCGGGTTCCGCAAGGGGTTCACGGTCGCCAGGCCGAAGGCGAAGCTTCCGTTCCTCGTGCCGTGGACGGTGATCGACGCGGTCGAGGCAGTCGCCGTGCTGCTCTTTATGATGGTGGTCGGCGGTCTGCTGACGGCGATCGGGCCGGGGCGCCTGGTAGCGGATGGCGATTCGGGGTCTGGCAAGGCGATCCTGATGGCGGTCCAGTACCTGCTTGTGTCGGGGGTGACGATCGCCGTCATCTGGCACCGGGTGCGCGCGCGGGGATCGCGTCCACTTCGCGCGCTCGGGCTGCGGCTGCAGCAGGGCTTTTCTCTGATCCGGACCGGGCTGGCGGGCTACGCGGCCTTTCTGACGCTGATGGTCGCGGTTGCGCTGCTGCTCGGATGGCTGATGGGCGGCTCGATGCAACTGGCACAGACGACCGAGGAGATCATCGGCTCCGCGGAGACGCCCGGCGAGGTGGCGATTTACTTCGTCCTGGTCTGCATTTTCGCGCCGATCTTCGAGGAGTTGATCTTCCGGGGCTACGTCTACGGCGGTCTGCGCTCGATCATGACGCCACGCGCCGCCATCATCGTCGCCGCGGCCCTCTTCGCGGCGGTGCATCTGAGCGTCGAGGCATTCCTCGTCATCACGCTCATCGGCGCGATGCTCTGTTACCTCTACGAGCGTTCGCGGTCGCTGATCCCGGGGATGATCGCCCACGGGGTGCACAACGGCCTGGTCATGGCGGTCATGCTGCTGCAGTCCGCGTGAGGAGCGAGCGTGATGGCGCCTGCAGTGAAAATCCCCCTGAAGGTCATCCCCAACGCGCCGAAGGACGAAGTCGTCGGCTGGCGTGGCAGTGACCTGACCGTCAAGATCACCGCCCCGCCGCTGGACGGCCGCGCGAACGACCACCTCCTGCGCTATCTCGCGGAGGTCTTCGCCGTTGCGCCGATGGATATCACATTCCTGTCGGGTGAGACCTCCCGCAAGAAGACCGTCAGGATCGCCGGCCTTACTGCCGCCGAAGCGCGGGCGCAGCTCGAGCCGCACATCGGCTGAAGCTACCGGCCGGTGCCTCTCATGCGGATGATGGTCGGCGTGACGGTGATGACGGAGCTGTTGTCCGCTCGCTGCATCCCCCTTGATGCCGGGAAGCTGCGCGTCATCTCGTCGATCCTCCGATCGAGCCCTCCGATGACCAGCGACTGTCCGTCCGGAACGCGCACGGTGGTTTCCACCATTGTCCGGTGGATGATGTCACCGGCCCCGATCTGCAGCGCCGGACCTGCGACCTCCGAGAGCACAGGGCGCAGCACCATCGTCACCGTGTCATCGGCGTTGACCGTCGGCAGCACCCACAGCGTCATGCCCGCGAAGACGGCTTCGACGTACTGCTCCACGCGGCGCTGCCCCCACGGGTCGTACCAGACGTCGGTGGCGATCTGCGGTCGGATCTCCCCCGCCGAGATCACCAGCGGCGTGCCGCTCATCCCGGTCACGTTCGATCCGGTGAGGACGTGTCTGCGGCTGGAGCCCTCATCGTAGCCGAGCAGCCCGCGCAGCCCCCCGGCGCGGAAGCCGAGGACGGGGTCGCGCAGACTCCCCGCCGAGGCGTCGCCTCCCCAGCCCCACGACTGCAGGTGCGGGCTGATCTCCCGCGACGTGCTCCGGGTGATCCGGTCCATCAGCAGGTCCACGTTCACCATCGGCGTGGGGACGTCGAGCATCGCGACGGTCTCGCGGAGTCTGTCGATGGCCTCACGCTCGCCGCGGACGATGAGCGCGTTCTGATTCGGCGCGGCCACCGGCGGCCCCGCAAGGCCCTCCGGCAGCATCGACGAGAGGTCCTGCGCCGCGCCGCCGGGGACCGAGCGGGCGCGTGAGTACGAGAGGGAATCAGGCATCGAACTGCGCCCCTGCGCCCGCTGCGAGACGTCGCGGACGACGTCGAGCGCGAAGCCGGTCGCCTCGTCACGCAGCACGCTCGAAGGGCCTCCACCTCCCTGCAGGGATGCGGCGAACTCATTCGCGTCGAGGTACATGAGTTCGATGATCTCAATCTGACTGGCGGTGCTGAGCGAGCATGCGCCGACGATCAGCGCGATGACTGCGAGTCGCCTCAAGAGGATCACTCCCGATGACAGTCGAGTGATACGTTGCGCGGTGCGTTCTAAGAGCAGCCCCGACAGCCTGCCCCCACGTGGTACTTGTTGTTGCGGCCGGCGAATGTTACGCAGAGGGCATCATCAGCGACGCCGGGGAGTGGCCGGAGGTTCGCATCGGAGCGCCTGACAGTGCTTTCGACGGGAGCATGGCGAGGTGTTGTTGCACATTCGAACGACCGCGGGGGCAGGGCTCGCCCGCGCTGTTCGTGGAGAGGCAGAATCATGGGTGCCCTTCAGCGAGAGCCCGCAGTCGTCGCCGGAGCTAGCGTCGCTCGCGAAGATCGACCACCGTGCTCGGCGCGCCATCGGGGCCCTCGAGGCTGCCGCGCTCGACGATCGAAACGCGCACCACCAGCCCCAGCGCGGACGTCAGTTCGCGTTCGAGATGGCCTCGCTTGCGACCAAGTTCGACGAGGCCACGCTCGGTCCCTGCCTGCTGCGGCGGGACGGCCACGCGCACCTCGACGTCGTCGAAATGCCGCTCGCCCACGGCGATCTGATGGTCGGTGCTGACGCCGAGGACGCTCTCCACGGTCTCTCCGACCGCCCGCGGCTCGATCCCGATGCCGCGAACGACGATCGTGTCATCGGTGCGCCCGACGGGAGGCGTGATCCGCGCGAAGGTCCGCCCGCAATCGCAGGGCTCAGTCATCATGCTGCAAAGCTCGCCGGTGCGGAAGCGGATGACGGGCAGGGCCTCTTTCTCAAGCGTGGTGATGACAAGCTCCCCCTCGTCGCCGGGGAGCACCGGCTCGAGCGTGTCGGGGTTGACGACCTCGGCGAGGAAGTGATCCTCGTTGACGTGAAGCCCCGCGCGGGCCCCGCATTCTGCGGCGAAGCCCGGCCAGGCGGCGACGCGCTCGCCGTAGTTGGCGACGGTGCGCGCGCCGAGGCGATCCTCGATCTCCACGCGAACGCCCTCGGGACAGGGCTCGCCACCGATCAGGGCGACCTGCAGCCACAGCCCGCGCGGCCCAAGTTCGGCGCGCTCAAGCTCCTCGGCGAGGTGCAGCGCGTCCGACGGCAGTGAGGTGAGCACGGTGGTGCGGTAGTCATGCATCACCTGCACCTGCTTGCGGTAGTCGCCGCCGGGCACGGATATCACCGACGCGCCGATGCGCTGCGCCCCGCGCAGGAAGCCGAAGCCGCCGTCGAACATGCCGGTCTCGAAGGGGATCTGCACCACCGAGTCGGCGGTGACGCCGGCCATCGTCATCACGCGCGCGGCAAGCTGCGCCCAGTGTTCGAGGTCGTTGCGCGTATACGCGGAGACCGCCAGTCCCCGGGTGAGCCCCGGCGCGGTGTCGATCCGCACGACCTCCCGCAGCGGCACCGCGAAGAAGCCGTAGGGGTAACCTTCGGAGAGGTCCGCGCGGCTGGTCAGCGGCAGTCGCGCGAGATCCTCGAGTGAGCGTACGCCGTCGGGGACGAAATCCAGTGGCGCAAAGCGCTCGCGGTAGAACGCGACATTGCGCATCGCGCGGTTGAGCGTCACCTGCAGGCGCTCAAGCTGCACCTGGAGGACCTCGTCGCGCGGCATCGTCTCGATCTCCGGCTGCCACATCTGCTGGCTGTCCACGATGGCCACCTCGCTTGCTGAATTCGGTCATCCGGCTTGCGGCCGTCTGTCGTTACGTGGCACGGGCGTCTCGCCCGTGCGCCGTTTCGCAGAACGACCGTCATGCCGGTTCAGGGATCGCCCGACCCTACTCCCAGATCTCTCCGTATGCTCGGCCGAGGTAGGCGCGCTGCACCTCAGGGTTGTCCAGCAGATCCTGCGCGGTGCCGTCGAGCACGATGCGGCCGGTCTCCACCACGTAGCCGCGGTCGGCGATGCGTAGCGCGGCGCGCGCGTTCTGCTCCACCAGCAGGACCGTCAGCCCCTCATCCCTGAGCTTCTCCACCGCGACGAAGAAGTCTTTCGCGATGATCGGCGCGAGGCCCAGCGAGGGCTCGTCGAGCATCAGCAGCTTCGGCCGACTCATCAGCCCACGGGCCAGCGCCAGCATCTGCTGCTCGCCGCCCGAGAGGCTGCCCGCAAGCTGCCGCCGCCGCTCCCGGAGGCGCGGGAAACGCTCGAATTGCGCCTGCAGATCCGCCGCAATCTCCTCCCGCGAGCCCCGCGGCCGCGAGTATGCGCCAAGCAGCAGGTTGTCCTCAACGCTCAGGCTCCCGAAGACCTCCCGGCCCTCCGGTACGTGCGCGATTCCACGGCGCACGAGCTTTCCGGGCGACCACGAGGTCGCGTCCTCGCCGTCAAAGATGACGGTCCCCCGGTCGGCGCGGATCAGGCCCGAGACGACCTCCAGCGTGGTGCTTTTGCCCGCTCCGTTCCCGCCGATCAGCGTGACGATCTCGCCCGGATCGACATGCAGCGAGACACCCCTGAGTGCCTGCACCCGGCCGTATGAGGCATCGATGCTCGTCAGTCGCAGCATCAGTCCACCGCCTCCGCGCCGAGATACGCCGCCAGCACCCGTTCGTCGTTGCGGATCTGCTCGGGGGAGCCCTCCGCGAGGAACTGCCCTCTGTCGAGCACGAGTATCTCGTCGGAGATGTTCATGACCAGTGACATGTCATGCTCGACCAGCAGAACCGTCACCCCTTCGGCGCGTATCCGCTGGATAAGTTCGCCCATCTCGTCTGTCTCGCGCATGTTCAACCCGGCCGCCGGCTCATCCATCATCAGCAGCTTCGGCTGTGCAGCCAGCGCCCTCGCGACCTCGACGAGGCGGCGTTGCCCGATCGGCAACTCAGCCGCCGACCGGCCGGCAAGATCGGCCAGTCCCGCCAGTTCCAGCACCGCCATCGCCAGTTCCCGGTACTCGCGCTCTTCGGCGCTCACCCCGAAGATGCGCAGCGAAGCGGTGATCATGTTCGCCCTTCCGCGCAGGTGGTGACCGACCATCACGTTCTCAAGCACCGTCATCTGATCGAAGAGCAGGCTTGTCTGAAAGGTTCGGCCGATGCCGAGCGAGGCGATCCGGTGCGTTGGAGAGTTCACCAACTCGTTGCCCCGGAACTGAGCCGTGCCCGAATCCGCCTGCAGCACACCGGTCAGAAGGTTGAAGATGGTCGTCTTTCCCGCGCCGTTGGGTCCGATCAACGCCTTGATCTGATCCTCGCGCACCTCGAAGCCGACGTCGTTGACCGCCGTCAGGCCTCCGAAGGTCTTCGTCAGCCCGCTGACACGCAGGAGCGGTTCACTCACGGTCTTCGCCTCCCCTGCCGCGGCCTCTGATGCGACGGGCGACGCCCGCGGTCCACTGCCACAGCGTACTGAGCCCGCGGGAAAGCCCGCCGGGCATGAAGATCATCAGCACCATCAGCAGCAGACCGTAGACGACGATGTCGTACTGCGCCCACGGCCGCAGGGCCTCCTGGATGAATGTGACGGTGACCGCGCCCAGCACCGGCCCCCACAGCGTCCCCTGGCCGCCGAGCACCACCATCACCAGCAGTGCGATCGATGTGTGAAAGTCGAACGGCGTCGGCGACAGAAAGCGCATCGACGAGTGGGCGTAAAGGCTGCCGGCGATCGAGGCGTAGGCGGCGCTGATGACGAACGCCCGGACCTTGAATGCCGCGGTGTCGATCCCCAGTACCTGCGCGGCCAGTTCGCTGTCATGCAGCGCGCGGAGGCCGCGGCCGGGCCGCGAGGCGACGAGATTCGCGAAGAGCACCATCAGGACGCCAACCCACGCCCAGACGAAGTAGAAATAATGCACATCCATGTGCGACTCAAGCTCATGGCCGAAGAACGTGATGCCCGGCGTCTGCATCCCGGCCGGTCCGCCGGTCATCGACACCCATTGCCGCATGACGACCGTCGCGATGATCCCCACGCCCAGCGTGGCCATCGCGAGGTAGTGGCCCTTGAGCCGCAGCGTCGGCTTGCCGATCACCCACGCGACCGCGCTGGTCAGCACCAGCGCCCCGCCCATCGCGGGCCACGCGTTCCAGCCGTACTTCGCGGTCAGGATCCCGGACGCGTAGGCGCCCATGCCGTAGAACGCCGCGTGCCCCAGCGAGACCTGACCGGCGTAGCCCATCAGCAGGTTCAGGCCGGTCGCCACGATCAGGTTCAGGCCGATGAACGTGAAAACGTGGATGTAATACGAGTTGGTGACCACCAGTGGCAGCAGCGCCATCCCCGCGAAGAAGAGAAGGATCTGAACCTTCTCCGCCCGGCGGCGGCGTGCCTGACGCTCGGCCTCGTTCGGTGCGGTGGGGTCCACGTCCTGCTGCGGCTCGGTCGAAGGCTCCTTCATCTACTCGGCCACCCCCTCGCGGCCGAGCAGTCCACTCGGGCGGATAAGCAACACGGCGATGAGCACGATGAAAGCGATGGCGTCCTTGTATTGTGAACTGATCAGGCCTGCCCCAAGCGCCTCGAGCACCCCGAGGATCAGGCCGCCGAGAATCCCGCCCAGGCCGTTGCCAAGCCCGCCGAGAATCGCCGCGCAGAAGCCCTTGAGCCCGAGCATCATCCCCACGTCATACTGCGTCATTGTGATCGGAGCCAGCACGATCCCGGCGATCGCGCCGATGGCCGCCGCGAGCCCGAATGACCACGAGACCATCCGTGACAACTGGATGCCGCAAAGCTGGGCGGCGTGGGGGTTGATCGCGCACGCCCGCATCGCCTTGCCGACGATGGTGTACTCGAAGATGATCCACATGGCGACCGCCGTCACAAGCGTGGCGCCGAGCACCCACAGCGACTGGGGGGTGATGGTGGCGCCCAGCACACTGATCGGCGCCTCACCACTGAACGCCGGGAGCGAGCGCTCATCCGGGCCCCAGATGATGCTCGCAAGGCCCTTCATGAAGATCGATGCGCCGAGCGTGATGATGATGAGCACGACGATGGAGGCGTTGCGCGCCGGGCGAATTGCGGCGCGATCGAGGGCAAGGCCCACCAGCGTGGTGATGGCGATCGCCATCAGCGCGGCCAGCCACAGTGGCAGGCCCCACGCGGACATGGATGCGGCTGTGATCATGCCACCAAGCATGACGAACTCGCCCTGGGCAAAGTTGATCACGCCGGTGGCGTTGTACACCAGCGAGAAGCCGAGGGCGATGAGGGCGTATGTGCCGCCTGTAGTAAGACCGGATAGGAAGAATTGCCAGATCTGAACGTCCATCATCGAGGTATGCACTCCGTGTGCCGGCGGGAAACAAATGAGCCGCGCCCTCAACCGGGCTCGGCTCACCTCCCGCGATGGGTAGTCGGCGGAGCATTATTCGCGACCGGCCACGAGAAGACCTGTCGTGGCGCCTCATATTTTCTTGAGCGGCGGGCGCACCGGTATGAGCCGGCGCGCCCGCAGACACGGAAAGCGGCCGTTCGGCCGCGATGAACGGCGGTCGGATCAGTCCATCAGCACCCAGTCGCCGTCCTCGATGGTGACCATCACAAACGCATCGGGGCTCAGCCCGTAGTGATTCTCCGGCGAGAAGTTGAAGGTCCCGCCGATGCCGACGAAGCCCTCGGTGCTCTCGACGCCCTCACGTATCTGAGCAGGCTCGGCGCCGTGATTCTCGATGGCGTTCACGACGAGCATGACCGCGTCCCACGCGTGGCCGCCGAAGGTGTCGGCAGACTTGCCGTAGGCCTCCTCGTAGTTCGAAGCGTACTCAAGCAGCAGTTCCTTCTGCGGGTCATCGTCCGGAAGCTGCTCGGCCACAAGAAGCTTGCCGGCAGGAAGGATGACGCCCTCGGCTCCCTCGCCCGCGCCCTCGATGAAGCGGCGGTTGGCGACACCGTGGCTCATGATGACGGGGATGCCGATCTCAAGCTGATTCGCCTGCTTGGCGATCTGTGACGGCGCCGGCCCGATGCCCCAGCAGATCAGCGCCTCCGCATCGGAGTTCTTGATCTTGGTAAGCTGGACCGTCATGTCGTTGTCGCTGTCGGCGAACTCTTCCTTCGCGACGATCTCAAGCCCGGTCTCCGGGGCGAGTTCCTCAAGCTGAATGAGGCCCTGCTGCCCATAGCCGCTGCTGGCGGTGATCACGGCAATCTGCTCGACTCCCTGGTCGCCGAGATACTCGTAGATCTTCGTCACCGCGTCCTCGTCGCTCTGCGGGGTGTTGAAGACCCACTCCTTGACCGGATCGGTGATCGCTCGCGCCGCCGCGCATGACAGCAGCGGAATCTCCGAGGACTGAATCTCCTCGATGATTGCCATGGTCGGGCCCGATCGGCTCGGACCAACGATGGCCACGACATCCTCTTTGTCGATGAGCTCCTTGACAACCGTCAGGGCCTCTGTCTCCTGCCCCTTGGTGTCGCGGATGAGTATCTCAAGCTCCCGACCGTTGATGCCGCCCTCGGCGTTGATCTGCTCCTCGAGCATCATCGCCGTGTTCGCCTCGGGTTCTCCAAGGGCCGACCCGGCTCCGGTGGTGGCAAAAATGCCTCCGATCTTGATGGGCTCTCCCTCGAGCGCGATCTCGTCGTCAATATCCGGCGGTACGATTTCCTCGGGTGCGGGAGTTTCTTCCCCGCTCGGACAGCCGGCCACAAGAACCAGCGCTGCCACAAGCCCGATCAGCACGAGCGACAGCCACTTCTGCTCCATGAGCGTGCGCATCGATACGCCTCCCTCTACGTCCTCGATGGCTTCAGAACGGTGTTTAAGCGAGGAGTTTACCGCCGCAGCATGATATTGTCAAAGGCCCGCCGTCCGTCCTGCAGGAGTGCAGTGACGAATATCCTGCTGCAGCGAACCCGTACTGGCGTCGTGTGCAACGGAGAAGCTGGATATGCCGATCGTGCGGAGAATGCGGGCGCGGGCATTGGAGGGGCGGCAATCTCGGCCCTTGCACTCAGTAGTCGGCGCGCAGCGCCCCACTGCCGGCCTCAGGGCGTGGCGCCGTCCGCTCGACCGGGCCGGGCGCAGGTGAAGAGACGGCCGGAGGCCCATCTGAGGATGAGCGCGCCGATCACGCAGGCCGCGATGAGCGTCCAGACGCCGAGAGCGCTCGCGGGCACAGGAAACGGTGGTGGGACGGCCGTGATCGTCTCCGCCCCGGCCGTATTGATCAGCCACGCGAGAAGAATCTGCGCCCCAGCGAGGCCGAGAAGCAGTACCTCGCCGACATACGCCGCGATGGCGCCGAGCCCGCATAGAATCTGGCGCAGAGTCGATGTGCCGGGCGCTCTCCGGTCGTCACTGCTGTCGCCGGGTTGCCGCGGTTGCTCCCCCGCCACCGCCCACGCCGCGCTGACAGCTTCCCGACACGGGCGGCAGCGCGCGAGGTGTTCGATGATCTCATCGGCGTGATCGGCCGCATAGCCCTGTTCGGCGAAGATCGCCAACTCCAGTTCGCCTGGATGCTCGTCGGGCTCCGCGCCCGCGCTCGCGAGCGCCCGTGTGACTGAGGCGACCATCACCAGCCGATCGAACTGCGCCCGGCAGACCGAGCACTGCTCGATGTGAGTGCGAAGCAGTTCCTGGTCGCTGGCGGTGCAGTCGTAGCCTGGACGGCTCAGCATTCTGCGCAACTGCGGGCAATCAGTCATGGTCATTCATGGGTGTAAACGCTCACGACCGCCCGAAGTTACACGCTTCAGTGCTCATCCGGACTCATCAGTTCCGGACAAAAGCGGCGCATCTGATCCTCGAGCCGGCTAATGGCGCGAAAGAGCCGCTGGCGGGCGGCGCCGTGGGTAATGCCGAGCAGTCCCGCGATCTCCCCGCCGCTGAGTTCCTGGTCGAACCGGAGGTAGAGCACCAGGCGGTCGCTGCTCGACAGTTGATCGAAGGCCTGACAGATTGTCTCACGCCTGTGACCCGCCTCGATGCAGTGGTGGGGGTTGGCCCCGTCCCCGGCGGCGATGACCTCCTCAAGCAGGATGTCGGGAGATCCGCCGGATTCGCCTGTGAGGCGCGCGCGCGGCAGCGAACCCCGGCGACGCAGCCAGTCCATGCAGTGACGCGCGGCGATCGTAGAGAGGTAGGATGCAAAGGATGCTGTCGGCTTCCACGTTCGAAGCGCGCGCTTCTTCCTGACAAGCAGTTTTGCCACGATCTCCGAACGGAGGTCTTCCCGGTCCACCGGGCGGGAGGCGTATCGGTTGACGACCGAGGTGATGCAGCGGTCGAAGCGATCGATCAGTTCGCAGAAGGCGCTCTCATCACAGCTTGCCGCGAGGCGAACAAGCCGGGTCTCGTCAGAGGGCAGACGGTCGGGCATCAGAATGTTCCCCCGATCATACCCGCATTCGGGCGGAGTATGCTCTCGGACCGCGGTTTCTACCGATGGGAGGAGAGCATAAAGAAAGTATAACAGCGTTAACATTTCTTCGCCACTCAATGCATAGGTTCCTTCCGCCACTGGCCTTTAAAGCATGAATGCCGGGTAATTATCTTATTCATATATCGCTAAATTGCGACCGGCGGTGTGACGTCCATCGAAAAAGAAGAAGCGGCCCCCGGTTCCGGGGGCCGCAAGATCGGGCGTGGACGGGGTTGTGTGGGGGACTTTATTGTGACGGGAACCAGAGGACTTTTGGGGCAAGTGTCTGATTGCGCTTCATCGACTTCACGTGGCCGTCGAGGAAGAGGATGTTGGCCATCTCGTTGTGCCGCCAGTCCACGCGGTCGTCGACGGTGTGGAAATGCACGCCCGGCTGGTTGAAATCGTAGTCCGCCGCGGAGATCAGTTCAGCGGGCTCTTTGAGCTGCGCCATGCTCACCGGCGGCCAGACGTCGATCGGGTTGGCGGAGTATCCGTGGTACGTGTTGAACGTATGAATCTCGTAGTTGAGCCCGTAGCTTTTCGGGTAGCCGTCGGTGCCTGAACTGGTGACCGGTGTCGAGTGGCTCGGACAGATGAATATTTGATCGTTGTTGAGGTAGGGGTAGAGCATCTCAGTCCAGCAGACGTTGTTGGGCGAGCCGCCGAGGCGGGCGGGAAGGATGGTCTCATCGTAGTCCTGCATGTACATCTGGATGCCGAGACCAAGCTGCTTGAGATTGCTCTGGCAGCTTGTCTGTCGCGCCTTCTCGCGAGCCCGTGCGAAGACGGGGAAGAGTATCGCGGCGAGGATCGCGATGATGGCGATGACGACCAGTAGTTCGATGAGCGTGAATCCGCGATGGTTCACAGATACGACCTCCGGCCCTGCTGGTAGTGGGTACGGGTGTGAACAAGGGTGAGCGGTTGCCCGCTCCCCGATGGTCGGATTATGCAACGATCGTGTAACGCGGGATAGTTCCGAGCGGTGGCGAGGCCGCTATCTGACTCGCAGCACGGCGGACGAGTCGACCTCATCGCCCTGCATGGCGAGGTAAAGCCAGGCGGGTCGTCCATCGCGAAGAAGCACCTGGGGGCGCTCGAAGCGCCGGACGGGTTCGCCCTCGAAGTAGACGTCGGTGGTCTGATAGCCGATCTGCGGGTCCGACCAGTGGAGGCCGTCGTCGCTGGTGATCAGCGCGCCGCCGTGTTTGCAGACCACGCCCTCGTTGTCATCGGCCATGAGCATGTAGTACGTGCCATCTTCGATCCAGACGTACGCGTCCTCGACCTGCTTGCCCTCGTCTGAGTAGTCCACGATCGGGTTCTCGGGATGCTTCCTATAGGGCCCCATCACTTCATCAGCGATTGCGAGGCCCATCTTGCGCTTCTTATCGGCCATGTCCCACGATTTGTAGTACAAGCGGAAGCGCCCGTCCTCGTCTCGCACCATGGCGGGGTTCGTCGCCATCAGCCAGTCCCAGGCGCGGTGTTGGCTGGGGCCGAGCAGCGGCCTGTCGAAGCGCTCCCAGGGGCCGTGGAGATCATCGGCCACGGCGACGCCGATCTGCTGGGTGAAGGGGCGGCCGTCGAGATTGCCGATGTGGAAGAGGTAGTAGCGGCCGTCGAACTCGTGGATAGTGGGGTTATGCACCATGGCGGCGTCCCAGTGATGTCCTCCGCGGCCCTGGAGCGGCGCATCGACGACTTCGAACGGTCCCTCGGGACTGTCAGAGACCGAGTGCATGATCTCGGAGTGTGTGGACCAGCCGCGGTGGCCTGTGGCCTTCGGCCAGCGGGCGGTGAAGAGGTGGACCTTCCCGTCGGGGCCGTCGATGGCGGACGAGCCCCAGACGTACCAGTCCGGAAGCTGCAGGATGCGCCCGACAGGCTCGAGACGCTGCGCGAAGTCGGAGATGGGAGCGGGCATGCTGGAGTTCCTTTCAGGTCGGAGCGCAACCGGGGTACGTTGCTTCCTGAACGGACGCGGCAGACATTTCTCCACGGCGCATGTTATTGCCTTCACATCAAACGATCATGGGTTGGCCTGCGCTGCGCAGCGAGGCTTGCGTCGCCTGCAGTTGTCCACTGCAACGCGCGCTCCTCGCAATTCTTAACCCATCCTTAACCGTCGATGCGGACGTGGGGAAGGGAGTCAGGCCCGCGGGGAGGAAGAAGCAGTCAGAGTGTGGTTCATCGGGATGCGCCCTGGACCGTCGGTCGGGCGTCGTGTGCGAAAGGTGCACTGAGTATGCCGCGAGGACAGTCCGGCTCCATCCGAAAGCGCGCCGAACTCGCGAGTGTTTTGGCGCTCGTGTTCTCCATCTGCCTCGCGGGCGTCGCGTACGCCTGTGAGATCCCGGTCTACCACTACGCGCTGGAGAACTGGGAGGCGGACGTCTACGAAGTGACGGTCTTCCACCGGGGCGAACTCTCCGACTCCGATCGCAATGCCGTCTCCCTGCTGCGCGAGGCCGCCGACTACCGCGGGGGCTCGGGGAATCTGACGGTGCAGACCGTGGACCTCGCGGCCAACCCCGACGCAATCATGCTGCAGCGGTGGCGGGACCAGGCCGGGACGGAGCTTCCGTGGATGGCGGCCTCGTATCCGCAGCACACGCGTATTCGGGAGCCCGCGTGGGCGGGACCGCTCAGCAAGGCGAATGTGCGGGCGCTGCTTGATTCGCCGCTTCGGCGGAAGATCGCCGGTGAGTTGACCAGTCGCGTCACGGCAGCGTGGGTGCTGCTTGAGAGCGGGGATCGCGGAAAGGACAACGCGGCCGCGGCGCTGCTGGAGCGGGAGTTGAAGCGGCTGGAGCAGACGCTGGTGCTGCCTGAGTTGGAGGGATGGGGGACGGACGCGGGCACCACCGAACCGGAAGAGGTGCGTTTCACGGTGCACCGGCTGAGTCGCGACTCCGAAAAAGAGCGGATGTTCGTGAACATGCTGCTACGCAGTGAAAGCGATCTTGTGCCGAAGTTCGATCGGGAGCCGCTGGCGTTTCCGATTTACGGGCGGGGGCTGATTCTCTATGCGCTGGCGGGGGCGGGGATCAACGAGTGGACGATCATGAAGGCGGCGGAGTTCGTCACCGGTCCGTGCTCGTGTGAGGTGAAAGCGGACAACCCCGGGACGGATATGCTGCTGACGCTCGACTGGGATGCACATGTGAAGCAGACGGCGCAGGAGCGGATGCCGCCACCGACGGGGATGGCGAGCTTTCAGGACCGCGCGGCCGAGGCGGAGCGGCGGCTGGCGGAGGTCGATGAGGCGCAGGGGCTGACGGGGGCGGGTTCGAGCGGTGAGGTGGCCGAGCCGTCCGCGGCGGCGAGGGGCGCGGGAGCATCAAGCACGCCCGTCCGCTCAACGGCTCCTCGCACACTGGAGACTGAGAGGACAGCGTCTCCCCGCACGGTGGCGACCGAGGGGACAGCGCCCCCGGATGAGCCAGCCGCCGCGCGGGAGGACACGCCGTCGGCGGAGACGGCGGAGGCTTCGCCCACAGAGCAGGGGGAGGCGCAAGCTGCCGAGGCCGGCGGGCCCGCGGAGGAACGGGAGGACGTCGCCCCGGAGGTGGATGAGGACGGGCGGCTGGCCGAAGATTTCGACGATCCGGCGGCGGTGGCGCAGCTCGATGGCGGATCAGATGGCGGATCAGAGGGTGACGGCGTGGCGCGGCTGGTGGGCCTGCTGGCGCTGATCGCGGCGGCGATCACCAGCGTCCTGGCCGCGGTGGTAATCATGCGGCGACGGCGCAGGGCAGTGAGGGACGGAGAGCATGAGCGTATTCCGACTTAGCATTCAGGAGATCGTTCACCGCAAGCTCAGCTTCATGCTGGGGCTGCTGTCGGTGATGATAGCGGTGGGTGTGCTCGTGGGCGCGGTGACGATGCTCAGCGGCCACGACCTGCGCACCGAGCAGTTGGTTGCACAGAAGGAAGCACAGACGCGTGAAGAGATGGCGCGGATGGAGGACGACTACCGCCGCATCATGAAGGACATGGGATACAACGTCCTCGTCCTGCACGGCGATCAGAGCCTCGAGGAACTGCAGCGGCTGGGCTACCCGACGCATTACATGCCGGAGGATTACGCGCAGCGGCTGGCGGATGAGAAGGTTGCGTCGCTCAACCACCTTCTGCCGCTTTTGCAGGAGCGGGTAAGCTGGCCGGAGATGGAGCGCGAGGTGCTGCTGACGGGCGTGCGGGGGCAGGTGCCGATCTACGAGGGGATGAAGTCGAAGCGGCCGCCGATCATGGACCCGGTCGAGGATGGGGAGATCAAGCTCGGCTCCGATCTTGCGGAGGAGCTTGGGGTGTCTGAGGGTGACATGGTGACGATGCGCGGCCGCGATCTCCTGGTGCGCGAGGTCTACGAGCGGCGGGGGACACAGGATGACGTGACCTCGTGGGTGAGCCTGCGGCAGGCGCAGGAGTGGATGGGGCGGGAGGGGCAGATCAACGGCATCCTGGCGCTGGAGTGCATCTGCAGCGCCGATGAGATCGGGAGCATTGAGGAGCACGTCCGCGCGATCATTCCTGATGCGCAGGTCTACGAGTTTTCGTCGCTGATCGTTGCGCGGGGGCTGGCCCGTCAGAGGGCGGCTGAGGCACATGAGACGGCGATCGAGCAGGAGATGCACTACCGCGCGGGTCTGCGCGAGGAGCGGCGGGCTTTCGCCAGCGTGCTGGTGCCGGTGGCGGCGGTGGGCGCGGGCGCGTGGGTGATGTTCCTGATGCTGGCGAATGTCCGCGAGCGCAGGGCGGAGATCGGGATCCTGCGGGCGATCGGTGTGAGCGGGCGGAAGATTCATTCCGCGTTCCTGCTCAAGGCGGCGCTGATGGGCATCGCCGGAGGTGTTGCGGGGTTGATCGCAGGGGTGATCGGCGGGGCGTGGCTGAGCGAGGTGCCGCCTGGCGCCGAAGGCTTTGCGACGTTGATCGACGTGCGACTGCTGGTCGCGGCGCTGATCGGGGCTCCGCTGCTGGCGGCGGTGGCAAGCTGGCTGCCGGCAAGGAACGCGGCACGGCAGGATCCGGCGCTGGTGCTTCAGGAGGAATGACGCGCGATGGTGCGCATTGACGATGTGAGCAAGGTCTACCGCACCGGCGGCGAGCAGGTGCGGGCGCTCGACGGGGTGACGCTGGAGGTCGGGGCCGGGGAATTCACGGCGGTGCAGGGCCCGAGCGGCTGCGGGAAGACGACGCTGCTGCTGGCGGTCGGGGGCCTGCTGGAGCCCGACCACGGGCGCGTGCTGGTGGATGACGAGGATGTCTACGCGCTGCCGCTGGAGCGGCGGGCGCAGTTTCGCGCGCTGAAGATCGGCTTCGTCTTCCAGCAGTTCCACCTTGTGCCTTACCTCAGCGTGCGTGACAATGTGCTGGCGCCGACGCTGGCGCTCCCGTGCGCGGGCGTTGATGCTCATGCGCGCGTGGATGCGCTGCTGGAGAAATTCAAGCTGACGTCCCGTGCGGCGCACACCCCCGGCGAACTGAGCACCGGTGAGCGGCAGCGGGTGGCGCTGGCGCGGGCGATGCTGCATGAGCCGCGGGTGATCCTCGCCGACGAGCCGACGGGGAATCTCGATGAGATCAACGCGGCGACGGTGCTGGGTGCGCTGGCGGATTTCGCGGAAGATGGCGGGACGGTGCTGCTGGTGACGCATGACAGCGCGGCCGCGTCAGAAGCCGACCGCATCATCCGAATTGACGGGGGCAGGCTGGTTGACGACCGTGACGAAGGTTCGCGGCAGGATGGACAGGCCGCGGGGTAGCCGAGGGCTGCCGCCGCGCGGATGTACATGATCCGGGAGGGATCACGATGCGCATGACGCTGCTGAGGGTCGTCTCCGTCTCAATTCTGCTGAGCATGCTGGCCTGCTCCGCGATGGCCGGGGACTGGCCGATGTGGCGCTATGACGAGCAGCGGCGCGCGGCGTCGCCGGACGGCCTCCCGGGCGAGCTTCACCTCCAGTGGGTGCGGGAGCTTCCTGAGCCGATGCGCGCGTGGCCCTTCCAGTGGGATGACGCCGGGAAGCTGGCGTTTGACGTGTCCTACGAGCCGGTGGCGGCCGGGACGACGCTGCTGGTCGGGTCGAACGTGTCGGACAGCATCACCGCGTATGACACACGGGCGGGCTCGGAACTGTGGCGCTTCTACGCCAACGGCCCGGTGCGCTTCGCCCCGGTCATCTTCGAGGGCCGGGTCTACGCGGGCTCAGATGACGGCTACCTCCACTGCCTCGACCTCGACAGCGGCGAAGTGCTGTGGAGATTTCACGCGGCGCCGCGCGATCGTTACCTTCTCGGCAATGCGCGGATGATCAACACCTGGCCGGTGCGCGGTGCGCCCGTGGTCCGCGACGGCACGGTGTACTTCGCGGCGGGCATCTTTCCTTTCATGGGCACGTTCATCTACGCGCTGGACGCTCAGAGCGGGGAGTTGCAGTGGGAGAATTCGGGGACCGGCTCGATGTATAACCTTCACCAGCACGGGGGTGCATTCGCCTTCGGCGGCGTCTCACCGCAGGGCTACCTCGTCGCGACGGAGGAACTGCTGCTGATCCCGGGCGGGCGGACCCCGCCTGCGGCGCACGATCGCGCGACCGGTGAGCTGGTGTACTTCCGCCAGGCGACTGACATCGTCGGGAAGGGCGCCGGCGGCTACGGGGTCTGGGTGCAGGGAAGCTGGTTTCACAACCCGAACACCGCGGGCCGACCGATGTATGCGCTGGAGGACGGCGCTCAGTTCGGCGACGTCCCGGCCGATGTCGTCGGGGACGACATTGTGGTTGGCATCGCGGGGGACGAACTGGTCGCTCATGACCCCGACCCTGAGGTGCTGGAGGTTGAGGTCACCGACCGGCTGGGGCGTGGCGCGATCAAAGAGCAGTATGACCTTGTTGAACTCTTCCGCGCCGAACTCGACGCGGAGCTGACGAGGGTGCACATTCGAGCGGGCGATCGCCTCTACGCGAGCGGATCTGAGGGGCTGGTCGCCGCCATCGACCTTCCGGGCGACGATGGCGATGTTCGGGTAAGCTGGCAGGCGCAGATCGAGGGGACGCCGTGGAGCATGATCGCCGCGGATGACCGACTCTTCGTGGTGAACGAGGAGGGCGCGGTCTTCTGCTTCGGCGCTCAGGAGCGCGAGGTCGCGCGCCACGCGGTCGATGGAGTGATCGACCGTCCGCAGGATGGCTGGCAGCGGCAGGCGGCCGCGATGCTTGAGGCGAGCGAACCGCGGGGCTTTGCCCTCGTGCTCGGCGCGGGGAGTGGGCGGCTTGTGCATGAGTTGATCGGGCAGTCCGACCTGCACGTGCTCGTGGTCGAGCCTGACGCTGAGCGGGCCGACGAGGCCCGACGCACATTCGATGATGCCGGTTACCACGGTTGGCGCGTGGCGGTGCTCCACGCCGACCCGACGCAGGTGGAGTTGCCGAGTTACTTCGCAAGTCTTGTGACGGCGGAGAACCTCAGCGCGCTGGACATCGACCCTGAGGGTTTCGGCTGGGAGGCGACTGCGAGTCGGCTCTTCGACGTGCTGCGCCCCTACGGCGGCGCCGCGTGGTTGCCGCTCTCGGCGGAGGAGCACCAGGCCGTGAGCGAGTGGGCCGCGATCGCCGGGACGGGGGCGCAGGTGGCGCGAGCGGCGGATTATACGACGATCACGCGCGAGGGGCCCCTGCCGGGCGCAGGCAAGTGGACGCATCAGTACGCCGACTCGGCCAACAGCGGCGTCTCATGGGACAGCATCGCGCGGGCGCCGCTCGGGCTGCTGTGGTTCGGCGGCGGGTATAACAATCACAATGCGTTGCCGCGGCATCAGAACGGCCCTGTGCCGCAGGTGGTGGGTGGTCGGCTCACGATCCTCGGCCCCGAGACGATCAGCGCGCGGGATGTGTACACCGGCCGCGAACTGTGGATCAAGGAGCTTCCGGGCGTCGGTCATGCGTTCACGAGCCTCGAGCATGAGGAGCAGCTTGCCTCCGGGGGCCATCCTTATTTCCCGAATCAGCCGGGGGCGAACTACATTGGCAGCAATCACGTGTCGGTGGAGGATGCCATCTACGTTGGTTACGAGGGCGGCTGCCTGAAGCTCGATCCGAGGACGGGTGAGACGGAGGCTGAGTTCCGAGTGCCGGGGCGTGACGGCGGTGACGCGGATATGAGCTGGGGCTTCGTGGTCCACGATGACCTGCTCATCACCGGCGCCGATCCGCAGATCTTCGATGACAGGCCGATCGGCGACGAGGAGTCGTGGAATGCGACCTCCAGCGAGCGGCTCGTGGTGATGGAGAGGCACAGCGGCGAGGTGCTCTGGGAGATCGACGCGAACCTCGGCTTCCGCCACAACGCGATCATCGCCGCGGACGGGAAGGTCTTCGTGATCGACGGGCTCTCCGAGCAGCAGCTTGAGATGCTGGAGCGTCGGGCCGAGGAGCCCGAAGTACACGCGCAACTGATGGCCTTCGACGCGCGCAGCGGCGAGCGGCTCTGGACGCGCGACTCCGACACATTCGGCACATGGCTCAGTTACTCCGCAGAACACGACTTGCTCATCCAGTCCGGTCGTTACGGCGCGCGCCGGCCACTTCCGGATGAGCCGCGGGAGCGGATGCTCGCACATCGAGGCGAGACCGGCGAGGTCGCGTGGGAGCGCTCCGCGGAATACTCGGGGCCGATCGCGCTGCGCGGCGATCAGATCATCACAGGCCGCGGGGAACCGGCGATCAACCTTCTGACCGGAGAAGATCTGATGCGCGTACATCCGCTCACCGGGATGCAGATACCCTGGAGCTTCACGCGAAGCTACGGCTGCGGCACGCAGAATGTGTCCGAGCATCTCATCACCTTCCGCTCCGGGGCCGCCGGGTATTACGACCTCGCCCGCGACGGAGGGACGGGGAACTTCGGCGGCACGAAGGCCGGCTGCACGAACAACATGGTGGTGGGAGACGGTGTGCTGAATGCGCCCGAGTACACCCGCAGTTGCTTCTGCAGCTATCAGTTGCAGACATCGTTCGGGCTCGTGCACGATCCGGACGCGGAGATGTGGACGTACATGGGTTTCGAGCGCGGGGCCGGGGCGCTGCAGCGTGCGGGGATCAACCTCGGCGCCCCGGGTGGCCGACTGGACGACGCCGGCACGTGGTGGACGGAGTATCCTCACTCAGGCTCATCGGCGCTGGAGTTGCCGATCGAGATGGCGGCCGTGGACGGCGCGCGGTGGGAGCCGAGGCCTTTCACCCGGCATTCCTCGCGAATTGAGGATACGGGCTCCGGGGAAAGCTGGATAGCTGCTTCGGGAGTCGAGGGCGCGGCGCAACTGCGTGTGAGGCTGGCCTCGGAGGACGACGCTGAGCCGGCGACGTACACCGTGCGACTGCACTTCGTGGAGCCCGGTGAGGCGGCCGCCGGGGAGAGGGCATTCAGCGTGCGGGTGCAGGATCACGAAGTCATCACCGGCCTCGACGTGGTCCGCGATGCCGGCGGCGCGAATCGCGCGCTGGTGCAGGAAGTGACCGGGGTGGAGGCCGCGGAGGAGCTTCGCGTGGCCCTCGTGCCGGTCGAGAACGCTCAGCAGCCGCCCGTGCTGTGC